>CAZBII010000086.1:0-19132 GCA_964491665.1 uncultured Moraxellaceae bacterium | reverse complement strand
CCAGCGGCAGCTGCAACCTGACCGGGCGCCGGCAATACACTGCGGTGCGCGCCAGCTATCACGATTGGGACGCGGCCTCCACCGTGTGGGTGCGTGAAGGCGCCAGCAAAGGGAAAGTGCTGGAGCTCGATGACAAATACAGCTCGGAAGAAGAGGCGAGGCAAGCCGCAAAAAGCAAACTTGAAGAGGTGCAGCGACGACACTATACGTTAAGTCTGGAAATGCCTGGCACTGCGGAAATCCGGTTTGATCGCATCATAAATTTCAGCGGCCACAGCGACAGTCGCGTTTCAGGATTGTGGCGTGTACAACGTGCAGAGCATGCACTGAATGCATCAGGTTACATCACGCAGTGTGAGTGCATTCAACCCCGGAAAAACGCGCCTGTTTTGCTGGAATAACCTCATTTGCGGGATGTGGTTTTATGAACCAAACTGGACCGCTCACACTTTGTTTTTTATTCGTGAGGGGAACGCAATGATTACTGAAGTACGCAGCCCGACCAATGGCGGGTTACGCAGCGAGGAAGCTCAGGCAGAGGCGTGTCGATTGGTGGGGAAATGGATAAAAGCCCAGTCCATCAACTGTCCGGAACAACGCATTCAGGCGCTGGCGATCTGGAAACTGGAGATGCTGGCTCATGCTGCCGCGCATCGTGATCAGTACCGACAGCGAGGTTAAACCATCTCAATCAATGGCAATATCTGAGCCTGGTCGATCTGGCCAGGCTCAAGCCCGAGTCGCTGGGCGTGACGATATGCTGCAGCCACAATTCGGCCCTTCTGATCGGGCGTCAGCGTCAATCCTTCCTCAATAACGGTGCTTTCCACCAAGGCGATGATCGCGCGCATCAGATCCAACCGGATCAGGTTCACATCAGATTCAGTATCAATGCCCAGAATTTCGTGAAGTGAATTTGCTGTTATGAGCGCCGCGTTTTCAAACAAACCGTGGTGTTTGTCATCGCCAAAAAGATCAAATGTTCCAAGCCAACCCAATGCAATTGCTTGCACTTGTTCGGGTGGAATTTCTGCATATTTGAGTCGGCCGGAGGTTGCCAAAGGGTAGAGCGGGGTAATCAGCTTTTTTGTGGAGGGACCAGCCAGAACTTCCACTATTGTGTACGTCACTTCCTGTTTCGAGTAGACGTAAGCGCCTGGTTGGTGCAGCACAACCACCGCTGTGGTTCTATCCGTGACCAGAACGGCATTCCATTGTTCATCTGATAACAGGTCCGATAACTGGTTGACAAAAATGTCTGAACTCGGACATGTCGTTGAAAGGTAGGGCGCACCAGCACCTTCAGCCAGCCAGCGAGGGTTTGCATTCTCTGCCAGCATCGCAACGCGCAATGACTCCCAAGAAGCATCCCATTTTTCCGAGAAAAGAGCGTTAATTGTCGAATTTGCCAACCCTAGCTTATGCCCGAACGGATGCTTTTTCCGACCCTTGGCGATGTATTGCCAGCGCTCTTTTGATGTGGGAGGGGTAAAAAAAGTCTGCATTCGGTTATTTCACTCTTGAAAAAGTCTGTAAACAGTCATAAATTTACACCGTGGACAGAGTAAACACCGTAAGCATAAACCAAGAGGCGTAACCCATGACTAAAAAAGCCACGAACGGGACCAAAGTCGTTTCCATGCGGCTCCCGCTGCCAGCATTCAAGAAGCTGGTGAAACGCAACAAGCACATAAGCCCGGGCGTGCTGGCACGTTCGATCCTGCTGGATGCGTTGGAAAAAGACGACAAGGACAAGAGTGTGGCGTGAGTGCTGATCTGCGGGCTGGCACCCGCAGATCAGCGAGGTTTTGGATAAGGTCCGCGCCGGCAAGCGCATTATGGACCCCTCGAACACCCTAACCTCGTGGAAAATTATATACAGTAATCACTGTAAACAACACGAGAGATAGACCAAAACCTGACGAGCGCCACGTGACCACACCACGGAGTGTCACGTGATGAATGCATATCAATACCCGGATGTGCGGAATTTGATGTCCGCCATTTCCGGGCTGGGGGAAAGCGGGGGCGCGGAAGCGATCGCTGCTGAAACCGGCAAAAGCAGGCGCACGATCTACAACGAACTGAACTGGAAAAATCAGACCCACAAGTTGGGGCTGGTCGATTCCATTACCTATCAACTGATCACCCAGCGCTTCGATGTGCTGCATGAATATGCGGCCGCATTGGGGCATGTGATCACCCCTCTGGGCGACTTCCGCCTGGTGTCAGACGTTGAGCTGCTGAATCTGTACAGCGACTGGCACGCAAAACTGGCGGACGTGCACCGATCCATCACCAGGGCACTGGCTGATGGGCGCATCGAGCGGCACGAGTACCAGGACATCATCAAGGCCTTCCACCGCAGCGTTTCTGTTGCGCTGGAGTTCATGTTCCGGGTGGAGGCCGTCATTGATGACCCCACCTGACGCAATCCGCAAACGCGGCATCCAGCGCGCCACCACCAACCTGCCGGAGCACTACACCGTCGCGCTCCCGGCCGGGCGGATCGTCAGCACCTTTGGGGCCGAGATCCAGGCGGTGATTGAAACCATTCGGAGGCGCAACGATGCGCAGTCCGAGCCGCCAGCTGCCGCTGGCTCTGAATAATCCGCACCCCGTTGATGGCATGGCCCGCGATCAGCTGCGGGCCTACTGGGAACTGTCGTCGCTGCGATCGCACATGACATTCGATGACTGCCTGAAAAACGGTTGGGCATTTTCGGTGTTCCGGTTCGAAATCCGGACCCGGCTATGGAGGCGAAATGTTTGATTTCCGCGTAAGCAAATCACCCACGGGCACCACCACGTGCGCCGCGTTGCCGGTGGGAAACGTTGTGTACTCAGTGCGCTTTTTCGTGGGTGAAGTTTCACAGTCAATCACGGCCAGCATGATGTCGGGCGATGACATTGGGCTTTATCCGGAATACCAGGACACCAGCCACACAGAGTGGCGTCGTTTCTCGCCGTATCCGATCACCGAGCGTCGGCGCGTGCGGTTTGGCAAGGGCAAAATCAAATTCGTGGAGCGCAGCCATGTATAGAAAAACGCTGCATGTCAAATCCAGCCTTGATGCTGTTGATGAGGCGTTGGGTCGGCTGAATGTGCTGAATGAAACGCTGGCTTGCATGGGCCGATCACTTGAGCCGGATGAAATCACAAGCCTGCGGAACCGGATGCGCAGCACCCAGATGGATCTGCTGCACACGCACAACCAGCTTATGACGAACGTCAATGCGCTGATTGATGAGCTGAAGCGCATACCTGTTGAGCTGGGAGGTGTTGCATGAAATTGCATGACAATCCGCTGATCGATGCTACCAACAACTTTCTGTCAGAAGCGCGATTTTTTAGCAAGATGGGCCTGCGTGACCAAGTCAGTAATCAATCCTGGGCGTTACATGGCGTTGCCATGGTCAATGCGTTTCGCGGTTTTCCATCTTCACCTGAAGTCGATCACGTGTTGAAGCTCGCGCGGGATGAAATTGAACAGCTGCTACGGAGTATGGACGCATGAGCCTGGTTCAAGCGAATTTCTACGCCAACCCGGGCAAGGCCGTTGTGCTGCGCCAGTGGGTCGGCAGTACAGACCCGATCAGTGTGGAGCCAGATTGCACGGTTGGTTTTGTGTTCGACGAGTTCGGCGATACGCGCCACACCATGCTGGTGTTCTATCACCCGTCGTGTCCCGTCTTCCTGCCGCTGGATAAGCCGGGCCACCCGGTGGTGGTGGGTGATTTCTGCTACCGCCGCGTGGCTGTGCGCCGCGATCCGGACGGCGGCCACAAGCAGATCATGGTCGAGGTGAGCCGTGTGTGGCTGTGCAACCCCGCGCCACGTCCTCGCATTGCCCGGGTGATCCCTTTTTGCAAAAAGGGGGACGCGCATGGCTGCCAATGATCGGCAAATCGGCGGGAGTCACTACCAGAAGACGATTCAGCCGTGGGATGCGATGAAGGCGTGGATGACGCCCGAACAATTCAAGGGTTTTCTGCGCGGTAACGTGATCAAGTATATCGCCCGATGTGATGACAAAAACGGGTTGGAGGATCTGCAAAAGGCCAGGCACTACCTGGACAAACTGATCGAAGAGGAGGCGCGTGGACATGACTGATGTATTCACCCGCTACTTCACAGAAGCAGAAGAGCGCCTGCTGTTTTCCACCATCAAGCAGCACGCCGGCATCCAGGCGGAGCGTGATCTGTACTGGATGCAACTGGCCAGATCCTCTGGCGTCCGCCTGTGCGTGCTGGCGGGCCTCACTGTGGGGGATGCCCGCGCCGCCCTTGACGGCGACATGCTGCACGTGCGGCCAGCGATCAACAAGCGCGACAAGGAGCAGTGGCTGCCGCTGGTGAAGCGTTCCCGCGATGCCCTGCAGAACCTGTTGCGGATCCACCGCGCAATGAGCGCTGGCATCGAGTGGGATTTAAACCCGCTGGACCGCCCGCTGATTCTCAGCCGCAACCGTCGCGGCATGAGCGAGCGCAATTTTCAGGACCGCATGGCGAAATGGGTGAGCATCGCAGGCCTTCCGGGCGGCTCGCCCCACTGGTGGCGGCACACCTTCGCCAAGCGGGCCATGAAAAACAGCCAGGCAGAAGGCAGTGAAAAGCTGCAGCGCGTGCAGGCCATTCTGGGCCACGACGATCCGCGCACCACGCAGATTTACACGCGCCCCGACAAGGAAGAGCTGCGGGAGCTGATGCGCGATGCCAATGCCTGAGGAAAAGCCCGTTCGCGATGAGCCGTGGCCACCAGGCCGCTGCGCGAAGCTGGAAGGGCGGGAAGATCGGGAGCAGTGGTGCAACCTGTCGCACCTGCCCGATGCCGAGCGCCGCGCGACATGGGACCACATCCAGAAAAATAACCCGGATACCGCCGCCCTGCTGACTGACCCGTTCGTGCAGGAAATGCGCTCCCTTTTCGGCGCTGAAATCAGCGTGCCGATTGAAACAACAAGGATCGAAAAAAATGCCTGATATTGCTCAACTGAAGCAAGAGATCGATCTACACGACCTGGCCGACAGATTGGGACTGGAGCGGCCAGGAGGCAAGGGAAACTACCGTTCCCCACACCATGCGGACAAAACGCCCAGCCTGTCCATTTCGAAAGACGGGAAGTCATTCCAAGATTTCAGCAACGATTCACAGCTGGCCCGCGGTAGCGTCGTTGATTTCATTATGTACGTCGAAGACATCATGGACGTGGGCGATGCAATGCGGCGCCTGCATGACATTTACGGACTGGATTCCGATAAACCCAACGAGCCGAAAAAAGACAAAACGCTGATCGAGTGGATTACCGATCGCAGCATGGCCGAAGCGCACCGCTGCACGGATTATCTGGTGAATAAGCGCGGGATTGCGCGTCAGGTTGTGGAGCGCTGCATCGCGCGTCGCACGTTGGGTTTCAATGATTACGCATCCACCAAGATCGAGGCCGGCCAGGTTGGCCATGCCGGACCAGGTGTGGCGTTTATCGTGCGCGATCGGCAGGGCCATCCTGTTGCAGTGGATACCCGCTATCTGGATCCGGCGCTTAATGGCGGGGTGAAAACCAACTCACAGGGCGAGAAATACGGCAATCTGTGGGTACCCGATCCTGCCAAGCTGAAACAGTGCACACACGTGGTGGTGGTGGAATCGGCCATCAATGCGCTGACGGTGGAAACCTACGCCGGCCGCAATTACACGGCGGTTGCCACTCGCGGCACCACCAATCCCGGCATTGACTGGTCAATCCTGCGCGGCAAGTTCGTGATCATCTGCATGGACAATGACGATCCGATCGAACAGGGGCCGCAGAAGGGCCACCGCCCTGGTCCTGAAGCCGCCTGGCGCATCAATGAAGAGCTGACTGCACTGGGAATCCCATCGCTGATGGTGGATCAGCGCACCGAAGAATGGGACGGAATCAACGACCTGAACGACTTCGCCTGCGAGCACGACAAGAACACTGCCACCGTCAGCACGTCCAAAACCCGCATGGCGCTGCGCCGGTATGAATCGCACCTGATACCAGGTCTGGAAGGCCGCATGGAAGAGGGCGCGCCGTGGCACCGCCGCCGGCTGAGCCTGCCCGACCACGATTTCGCGGTGTACTGGAAATTCCGCGTCAAGCCGGATTTCACCACCCAGATCCGCATGAAGACTGATGCGAACGGTGATGAAAGCGAAGTGCCGGCGGACGTGTGCGGCTTCCGGATCGCAGCGCTGTCCCGCGTCAGCATTGCCAGCGTGACTTCCACCATGACCGGTGAAGCGGATCTGCAGCCCCGGGTGGTGTTTGCCGCGTCAGTTCAATCAGCGCGCCATGCCCAGCTGCTGCGCCGGGTGATGACCGATGAAACCCTGCACAACGTTGACCAGTGGCGAAAATTCGGGGCCATATTCAGCCCGGCCGCCTTCGCCCGCATGCTGAGCATCTGGGAGCGTGCCACCCACATCGGTGCCCGTGATGCGGTGAATTTTGTCGGGCTGTGTTGGAAGAACGGCAAGCCGGCACTGAATGAAGGCGGCGACTGCTATTTCAGCGAGCCAGAACAGCAGTGCCCCTACCACAACCTGAGTTTTCCCAGTGGCACCACCCGTGATGCCCGACGCGTGATTGAGGCGTACCAGGAGACGTTCAAGGAGAACGCCGCCGCCATGCTGCTGGTGTGGGGCGTGGGCGCCCAGCTGAAGGCGCTGCTGGGCTTCTGGCCGCACATGATGCTGCAGGCCGACAAGGGGTCGGGCAAGTCGGTACTGATCAAGCGGCTGGAGCGCACCATCGGCTTCACCATGTTTTCCGGGCAATCCCTGCAGACCGAATTCCGGCTGCTGACATCCGTGTCGCATACCTCGCACCCAGTGGGCTGGGAAGAGCTCAGCGCCCGCAAGCAGGATGTGATCGACAAGGCCTGCGCGATCCTGCAGGAAAACTACCAGTACACCGTCACCAAGCGCGGCAGCGAAATGACCGAATACCTGGTGTCGGCACCGGTGTTGCTCGCCGGCGAGGACGTGCCAGTGAAAACCCTGTTGCAGAAGCTGGTGCGCACCGACATCACCAACAAGCAAGGCCCACTGATGCCGGAGAACCTGCCACGGTTTCCCATGCGTGAATGGATCCTGCACCTGGCGCAGCTGGGGAAGAGCAGAGTGATGGAAGTTTTTGCCGGCGCAGAAAGCCACTGCAAATCCCACAGCGCGGCCAAGGCGGGCGATTCTGGCGCCGCCCGCATCATCCGCAACTATGCGGCCGTGCTCACTGCCTGGCGTCTGCTGGCGGACTTCGCCGGCATCGACAAAGGGCAGGGCGGGTTTGTGGGTGCCGCAATTCGTGAAATGAACAACCACGTGCACGAAACGGAAAGCGAGCGTGAGCCGTGGGTGTGGATCATGGATCTGGTGCTCGGCGAGATCGATCGCGACGCCTATATGTCGCCCTACAAGTTCGAAACGGTGGAAGGCGTTGATTGCCTGGTGCTGCGGATCCCGCACGTCATGCAACACATCAGCCAGACACCAGCCCTGAAGGACAAATGGAACAGCATGCCGGTGAAATCCGATCGCGTTTTGAAGCGGCAGCTGGAAAGGGCTGGGGTCATTCACAAGCAAGACCTGGAACGCACCATGGGCAAAATGCGTGTCCCGCACTGCACAGCGCTCAGCATCCCCCAATTGAATCAATACGGCCTGTATCCGGCTGTACCCGACAGCGATTACTGAGGACCAATTATGAAACTGATCAAACGCATTTTGCTGCGGCTACGCAAAGCTGTGCCGAAACCACAGCCCCACAGCCTAGCATACCTGGAAGGCTTCACCGCAGGCCTGGCGGACTGCATGCCTGATGCGAACCCGTACCCATGGGGGAGCATCGAGGCCGGTGATTGGGAGCTCGGTCGCCAGCGCGGCGAGCAGTGGAAATTGGAACAGTTTTGAGGAGCATACAAGGTGAATGATTTGAGTATTTCTATGGGTTCTGACGCTGCAGCATGGAAGAAAGTGGCAAACGAACTTCAAGATCAGGTATCAGAAAATGAGCATGAATTGGAATCTCTATACCAGAAAATTGATTTGCTTGAAGACTGGAGCCATAGGGCAGCCCAAGCGCTTCAGGACATTTGTGATGAAGCCCAGTTGGCCGCAGGGAATGTCGATGGTGAGGACCAGCTGCCGGACCTGCGCGAACTACTGCTGGAGCACAACCAGATTATGCAGGGAACAACAGCGCAAGCTGCAGGAAATGTGGAAGGTCAATGATGGCCAGGCACATAGTAAAATACACACACCGCGACGGGGTTGCACTTGATAAGCCGGAGATTTGGTGCGGCTCGGATAGCGTTGGTTGGTACTTTGTGGACGCCCAGCACGCCGCACTTGCGAAAGAGCAGGGATCCTTAATTCAGCCATGCAAGCGGTGCTGCGCCGCGATTATAAAAGTTCTGGGGGATAAATGAGTCAGTCTCGCGCACATAGCTTTCTGGAGGCATGGGCCAATATCGCGGTGGGATACGGCATAAGCATGACCGCCAATGCGCTGTTGTTCCCGCTGTTTGGCTGGGCAATTTCGCTGGAGCAAAACCTGTTGCTGGGTGTGATTTATACCGTCATCTCTCTGGTGCGCAGCTACGCGCTGCGCCGCCTATTCAACCGGATCAAGTCATGAAGGTGATAACGCCGCGCCAGCAGCGCATTATGGAGCTTTTTGATAAGGGGCTGCTACCAGCTCAGATTGCGGATGATCTTTGTGTATCTGAATCAACCGTGAAAGCTCAGCTTACTAGAATCCGGAGGAAAGTGAAGGCAGGCAGCTATAATCCACCGCCGCTTCCTCTGGAAAAATGAGGATTAGAATATCTTCAAGTGTTTGTTGCAAAATTCAAATGTATTGTCTGTATTTGTTTTGGTGATAAAAAAATAATTCATATAGTCAAAGTGCTTTTCGCAATCTACGTGAATTTTCATCGATTTGCTTTCAATTTCGGTGGAAATCCATATGCGATATGCAAAGTAGTGGAGAACCTCTCCGTTTGGAAAGTTGATTTTTGGCGAAACGTATTTTGCTTCGGAGTATATCTGTCGTATTTTTTTATGCCTTGCATCGTTTAGTGTGTCTATTGATTTTGGAAAAGTTAGATGTATACCGGTAACTGATTCAAGGTATCTAAAACAAAATAGTGACCACCAGTATTCATCCTCCAAAATCATAGGAATGGCTGCATGTTCGCTGAATTTGAGAAGTTCAATCAGTTGTATTCTTAGTTCAGCGAAATCTATTATTTTGGTTGCGAGCTCTTGAAAAATTACGCTGTACTCTTCGTTTGATATTTTTCCGTTAATAAATTCAGCGGTTGAGGCGGTTATTGAAGATAGTATTTTCAATGCATATTCTGATTTGTCTATTTCTTTATGCACTGGCCAGTTTATGAAGTGTCGAATTAATTCGTAATTTTTTTTTGGTGAAGCTTCAATTATTTTCCTTATCATCATCAAAAAATATACTACGTCAGACTCAAAGATTGATCCGCGGTCTATTATCTTATCAGTCAAAATAATTAGCTTTAGGTGAAAGAGGTTGCTCGGCTCAACGTATGCTTCAAAGGCTGATTCACTTGGGTGGGCTTTTATTTCGTGCGCTAGAACAGCCTTAATGCATGATTCAGGTAAAAACTTTTCGCCATCAATTGTCACAAGGTTTTCCGACAGCTTTGTGCGCTTTCTTTTTCCACAGTTGTTGCACAAGTTTCCGTATTCTTTAACCGGAGAAAGTGAAAGAACTTGTTTTGTGCACTGGCAGTGCATTAAATCATTTTTGTTTAGTTTGAATTCCATGCGCTGACCTGCTGGTAAACTATAACTTGGATGTGATGGTGTGGATCAGGAAGAAAGTGAAGGCCGGACAGTTTGTGCCGCCACGTTACCGCTGGAATTTGCAGCAAATTCTGAGAAGGGCGATATGCAATATAAATAATTCAAAAAAACCAGTTATATGTTTGATGGTCCCAAATGCAAAATATGAAGACGAAAGAAGTTATTGTTACGTAGTCTATAAGGCGGATTATGTTTCGCTGATGTAAGCAGCGCTTGTCTAGAGAATCAAATACTGCCTTCATGTCTGGATATAAGCTCTCACGAAGATCATTGGCAAGTCTTGCTTTTTTTTCAATATATTCTGCTTTTATAGCGTTGAGCGAAGTAAGTAAATTGTGTGTTATGACAGCCATGATAATCAGAAAAACAAAGGCACCCAGAAAAATAACTGAATTTGTCAGGGCGTGGTTTGGGTCGCTTGGTGTTTTCATCTGTCCAGCAGAAAGTATAAGAGCTGCTGGAATGCTTAATAATTTTGTGTGAATTCCGGAAATAACTTCATTGAGTTTTAAAATATATTCTCTTTTTTCTTTTTCAAGCTTGTCCTTCTCTGATTCAAATGAGAACTCATTTAAAAACAGTTCGTAATTATTTCTATATTCTTTGATGATTTTATTTAGGAAAAGCATGATTGTTGCGAAGTGTCTTGCTTCGTCAACTGGCTTTAATTGTTTGGATATTGCTTTTTTAAATAGGCTTGATTTTGTGCCTTTGTGCGGGGGGCTCAATATTTCGTTTTCAATAACAGATAGTGAATCTATGTTTGAGTCAGCTGAAAGGTTTTTTAGATCTTTTGAAGTGTATTGAATTTCAATGTCTATTTTTCCAGACAGGGTTATGACTATTAGATGTGGCTTTTCATGTAAATCTTTTTGTGTGTGATCACTTAACCTTGAAAGAAATCCATAAAGATTTATTGCATAAAAATAGCGAAGAAGAATAGGAGAGCTGGTTACCTTATTTTCGCAATATTCATCAATATCACTAACATAAAAGCACTTGCTTGGCTCGCTTATGAATCCATGGCATTCAAGCAAGTCTTCCATATCTTTTGCAAAGAAACAGTCAATTTCTCTCGGTGGCTTAAATGTTATTGATACTATCTCGCCGATAGCACAAGAATTGATGTCGACTTCTGTGCCGTCCGTGCGTTGCACGGAGAGTTCAAAGTCAGTGTCGCGATATTGCAGGACAGGCAACGTTTCTTCTGTAATATTAAGCTTCCCGCTCACGGAGGAGCCGCTCCACCGCAAAGCAGTAAGGCTTTTATATATTAAAATTGCGTCCTTTAATTTTTGCATTCCGGTTCGGCTTATTTGCTGGATTCATTAAGCTGCTTGCGAAGGTCTTGAGGTACTCTGTAGATAGTAAGTATATCCTTTTCTTTGTCGTATTTTACACGCTTCCCAAGTGTTTCCGATCCGAATTTTATGGATACCTCGCTGTCTTGTCCGCTATATTTAACAAGCTTTCGCAGCTTGTTAATGTCTATCGATATTTCGTTAGATAGCTTGTGATTTTCGTGTGCATATTTCATGAATTTATGCGGTTCATCTCCATCAAGATAAGCTGACAGTTCATCCAAGTAGACAGTTTGTCCGGATTGATGTTTTGTTTTGCAGTATTCGTGGACGTTTTTTTTATAATCTTCCAGCTGTGAGCCTGTTAGCTCCAGCTGCTCTTTGCAGTATCCATTGATTGCAGTTATTAGGTGTCCTGTTGATTTGATTGCGTCTATGAATTCGTCTATTCCAAGGAACGCTCTAAAATAACTCGTTACTTTTCCTGATGATCTTCCTTTTACAAAAGAAACATAGCTATGTTGGTGTTCGTTATCATTCTGCCATTCATCTATATTGATTCTTGCTGCGAAGTGGAGTTTATCGGTGTCGAGATGATCGGTCTCAAGAAGTTCAAGTGTTTCATTGAAAGTCATTCCCTTTTTGCTTTTTAGCATGACTACCATAAAGAATCGCTTCCCTTTGCTGGTCATGTAAATGAATAGAATATACCCGCCCGTTGATAGGGGCTGTTGATCCATCTGAACTTTTAGGAGCGGCATGGCTCGCTTCGACAGGTCAATAAATGACAGCTCGTTATCCAACATTCTTCCAAGCATATGCGGGAATGATTGGTCTGAAATGAGTTTCCCCCATGATTTTCCTGTTTTGTCGTTATAGATCTCTTGCACGTTGAGCATTAGATTTTTAAGTCTACTGTCTATTGTAAGTTCTTCGTCTTTCAGCTGTACCTTGGTTTTTTCAGTCTCGTGTTGTTCTTTTTCTATGCTGTGTACAATTACGTTGTGTATGTTCATTTGTCCACCAGGAAGGCTGTAGAAATATCTGGTTTTTAAAAATTTTTAATGTGATGTGTGTCTCGTGATTTGAGTGTGTCTAGGGCGCGCACGAACACATCAGATTCTTTTTGGTTTTTTTGCGCTCCGCACAACTCAGGAATTTTCATCACAGTTAATCCATCGTTTGGTGGCCCCCCCACATAGATGTACTCTGTTTGCCCCGAGGCACGTAGCTTGGAAGGAATGACGTTGGTGTTGTCTTTCATTACGACAAGCAAGGCAACGCTGTTATGCCAATGGAATTTGTCGCATCGATAGGTCATACATGTGTAGCTGCCGTCGGCTTCTTTAACGGATTCTTGCTTCACATAAGCTTGAATTTTTGATATGTCGTCTGAATACGCGGTGAAGAGCGGCTCGCAGAGTTTTTTCGCTGTCGTGATCGCTCTGTCGATTTGGGAGCGTTCAGCGCCAGTTGCATTTCCATAGTCGATTTGCTGATCTGCGCGCGCGTTGCTCGTTTGAATCACCAAAGCGGCCGTGCAAAACGCCAGGTGTCGCCAGTCCCATGGTTGGCCCATATCCTAATCCCCACTGTAAAAATGCAAAAAATCACACTGGGCGCAGCGAAGTCTTGGTTTTGGTCGTGGCGCTGAGTGATTGAAAATAAGATGACAACCTGACAGCAGAACTGCGCAGTTCAGGTTTTCGGAATTATTCCTAAATGTGTTTACTATGTAAACACGAGCATCAAAGCTATTCGACAACCAAGTTGTCAGCGGGTCAGCGAGCGCTTGGCCGCCGCGCTGGTAGCACCGGATCTGCCCCCCCCTTCCCGCATCAGCCCACGCGCTGATTTAATCTCCCGGCAAGACCCCTTAGAACACCGGCACGCCACCGAGTCCATGTTGGGGGCTGGCTTCCCCATAGGCCCGGAGTAAGCGCTTACAGACTTACCCCCACCGTCACCCAGCCCCATCCCGCCCACTGCACCGTCTGCGCTGCGCATTGTTCTGAAAAATACGTCGGCAATAACTTCGCGGAATATCATGACCAAAAAACACCTATACCCATAGGGGTGGCATTTCTGTAAAGTGTGGATTGCAGGCCCATTTTCACGTAAGTCATTGATGTACTAAGAGTGTGCGCCCACAAGTTGCCCCGTTTTTTCCACACTTTGGCCTTTTTCTTCCACACTTTGGTTTTCCGCTTCCACACGCCGCCCGCCTTCTATATATCTATCTATCTCTCTAATAATTAAGAAGAAAGAGAAGAGAAAGCGGGGGAGAAAGTGGTGTAAACGCGATCCACACTTTGCGGACGAATTTCCACACACTTGCACCGCTGTTCAAAAAAGCATCCACAGATTTTTTGCCCATCCACAGGTAATTTGTGGAAACCTGTGGATGCTGCAGCCCGCGTAATCCGTGGGCTGCGTGCTAATATCAGGTCAAATCCACACTTCCACGGAAAAATCTCCCTGTGTCCCCCCCGCGTGCGCTGGAATTGCTTGAAAACTGGTTGAGTTTCAAACAGGCCAACGAGGGCCGATCGCTCGCCACGGTGAACAAATACCGGGTATGGATCGGCCGCCTGATCACTTGGCTGGGCAGCACCGACCTGCTGGCGGCCAGTGCCGACCAGTTGAAAGAGTTCACCGGCATGCATCTGTACCGACAGAAAATGACGCCCAGCAGTAGGCGCGTGGCGGTGGCGGCGGTGAAGGGTTTCTATTCCTGGTGTGCTGCTGAGAAGCAGCTGCCAGCGGATCCGGCGGCAGCGCTGCCATACCCGGCGATCGGGCGAGGGCTGCCGAAAGCAATGGGCCTGCACAACGCTGAGCGCCTGCTGATGGCGCCGGACCTGTCCACCTTCACCGGGCTGCGCGATGCGGCCATGCTGTCTTTGTTGATGGGCACAGGTCTGCGGCTCAGTGGGTTGTGTTCACTCAACAGATCGAACCTGGTCACCTACGTGCACAAGAACGTCACGCGCATGGCGTTGCGTGTGACGGAAAAGGGCGGCCACGTGCGCATAGTTCCGGTGCCAACCGAAGCGATGATTCTGCTGCAGGCGTATCTTGGCCATCCGGAATTGCAGGAGATCGATACTGCGATCGATGGTGGTGATCATGTGTTGTTGGTGTCGCTGAAAAACCGCTGCGTGCCTGAGTGTGATTACCGTGGTGAAGCGCGTCGCCTGCGGCCAGGCGGCGTTCAGAAGATGCTGCGGCGTCACGCTGAAGCCGCTGGCATTCCGCTGGATGAGGCGCACCCGCATGCGTTGCGCCACCTGCTGGGCGCTGAGTTGGCTGAAAACAGCGTCACGCCGCTGGAAATCAAAACCATCCTGGGCCACGCCGATGTCAACACATCCGCGATCTATGTGAACCTGGCATTGCGCAAATTGACCGAGCTGATTGACACCGCAAACCCGCTTTCAAAAGTGCGATCGCCGGTGGCAGACCTGGTGCGGGAGCTGCGGAAAGTGGGGCAGCTGTAATGTGCGGCCGCCTGAACGTCATCGACAACCCTGATGTGAAGTTGCTGTTGGCGTTTCTGGGCATTGATATTGGCGTGAAATACAGGATCAATCTGGCCCCCACGGAAATGGTGTCGGCGGCCGTTGAGATCGACGGCAAGCGTGCTCTGCATGATATGCGCTGGTGGCTGGTGCCGAGTTGGGCACCCGAAGTAACCACCAAGTATTCGATGTTCAATGCGAAGGCTGAGAACCTAGCCACCAGCAAGGCTTTCCGTGAACCATTCCGCCACCGGCGGGCAATCATTCCGGCCTCTTCTTTCATTGAGTGGAAGACGATCGGCAAGCGCAAGCAACCGTATCTGATTGCACCAGCGCATGGCGCCATTGCGTTCGGCGCGATCTGGGATACTTGGGAACACGGGGACAACTATATCGAGTCCTGCGCAATCATCACGACAGCAGCCTGCCCTGGCTTTGATCAGGTTCATTCGCGCATGCCGTTGATGCTCCAGCCAGATGAGCTTGATCGGTGGCTGGATTGTTCGAAAGCTATCAGCGCCAGCGACCCTATCTTCAAACCCCAGCTGCGCACATCACTGGTTGTCACGCCGATTTCAGACCAGGCCAACAACGCCCGCCACAAAGACCCGGCCGCGCTCTCTCCGATAGGCGATCCCATCATCATCGAATCTGCAGCGTAGGTTGTCCGCGATATTTTTTTAAATGGCACGCGCCCGTCCTTTCACCGATCTGGGCAGTGGAACTTATATAGTCCACACCAACACTCTATACTCAGTGCACAATCCATGGGGCTTGCAGAGCGGTCTGGCAGCCCTCTGAAACTGGCCTTTAAAACGGGCAAACACGTTCACCCCATGCATTGCCCAGCTGCGCATAATGGCAATAAAGCGCAGCTGGTGCGGACTCGAACACCACAACACTCAATGAATTCAGGGGGCAGGCACCGCCATGAATGCAGATAAGCGCAGCTCGAAACGCAATCCAGATCACCCACATGCGGGCCAGCCAGGGGTGGGGGGTCGGCAGGGATCCTCAGCCCCTTCCAGGGAGGGGGGGGAGTACCAAAATTCCTGTGATTTTTCTGAACTTCCGGAATCGGCAACGACGATCGCCGATCTGAAAAAAATGGGACTGCCACCGCTTTGGGTCGCCGCGGCTGAGCGCATTGGCGTTGATGCATTTCTGGAATTGTGGGCGCTGCTGGATGCCGGTCTGTCGATTGATGACCGACGCGTGTGGGTGCCACAGATGGCCGTGTTCCAGCGCTTCCACCGCAACCGATTGATACGGTCTCTGGAGCGTGACGGCATGAGCAGTTCAGAAATCGTGACCTACCTGCGCGAGCACCTTTCTATCGGAACCACGTATTTTTCAGTTCGGAGAGCATGTGAAAAAGGCCGTAATTTATCTGAGAGTGTCGACAGGCCGGCAGGCTGAAAAAGAGCTCCCGCTCGAAAGCCAGGAATCCCAGTGCCGCGCAAAGGCGGCAGAACTGGGTGCAGAGGTCGCTCAGGTGTTTGCTGATCGTGGAATTTCCGGGCGCACGGATTCGCGCCCGGAGTTCCAGTATGCGATTCAGTATTGTGAGCTCCGAAAGATCGACCACTTCATTACCTGGTCAACATCCCGCTTTGCTCGCTCAGCTGTGGATGCCAAGATTTATAAATCGCGATTGGAAAAAGCTGGCACTGAAATTAACTACGTGAGTGTGAACATCGATCGAGAGGACGAGTACGGTGGATTCCTGCAGGAATCGATTCTGGAAATTTTCGACGAACTCTACTCCCGGCAGGTGTCTGCTGATACCAGGCGCTCCATGGTTAAAAACAGCCAGTCCGGTTACTGGAAGGGCGGCTTCCCTCCGTTCGGGTACCAGATTATTCCAGCGCCGGAAAACCCGAAGCGGTCCAAGCTGGTCCCGCTTGAAAACGAGGCGGCTGTCGTGCGCAGCATTTTCCAGATGCGGATTGAGGGCTACGGATCAAAATCCATTGCGACCAGGTTGAACGACCTGACCGAGTTTCATCGGGGCGCGCGCTGGTCGAAGTCGTCAGTTACCAGCGTACTGCGCAACGAGCGGGTGGTGGGACGGACGATTTACGGCAGGAAGAGTTCTGCCGGTGTGCGCAGGCCTCGGGAGCAGTGGATCATAGTTGATTCACACGAACCGATTGTGAGTATCGAACAGTTCGACCAGGTGCAGGCAATGATGGATGAAGCCAACACGTCTGGCTCCCCGAAAAGCACGTGGTTTTTTACCGGGCTTGTCCGTTGCAAGCAGTGCGGTTTGGCCATGAGAATCGAGAGCGCGAAGGGCAGGAATCAGCGCTACTACTATTACAACTGTTCAGGCGCCCAGAAGGGTATCGGTTGCGAGAATCGCAGGCTGCCGGCGGCGGATCTGGATGATTGGCTGGTAGACATGATCTGCGGGAAGCTTTTCAGTGCCGGCAATTTGCGTGCGGTGGTGCAGGAGATGCACGACTACTACGGTGACTGGGCGCGCGATCGGCAGTCGCGCCGTTCGGGTGTGCAGAATGAACTGGCGCGGATCCAATCGAAACAGAACCGGCTCTATGAGTTGCTGGAGGATAGCAGGGACATCGATCTGTCAGATGTCGCTCCGCGGCTGAAGGCGAACAAGGAAGCGATTCGGGAGCTGGAGCTGCGAGTGGTGGCAATCGATTTGGAGACGCCACCGGTCATCGACGTACACGATCACGAGCTGGATGAGTTGCGGACCGGCCTGATCAATGCGATAAAGGCGTCGCCGAACGCTCAGAAGGTGCGTGGGTTCTTTGCCAGCTTTATCGATTCGATTGAAATCAGGGAAGAGGATCTGATGGTGGTCTATCGACCTGAGGCGATGGTTAAGGGAACCACCACCGAGATGGTTCCCAGTAACCTGAATTGGCTCCACAGGTAGGGCTCGAACCTACGACCTAGCGGTTAACAGCCGCTTGCTCTACCGACTGAGCTACTGTGGATCGGTACAGGCCGCGTATACTAATGGGGTTGCCGAAGTTGGTCAACACCTTTTTTCCGAAAACTTATCAACGCGTTACGGCCATCCTTCTGTAACACCAGCCGTTCCTGCGGGCTGCGGGAAGGCGCCGCAAAACGCCCGTTAGCCCGTCCGAACACTATTGCATTCATTACCTGAGCCACTATAGTGTCGCCTTTCAAACGGCCCGTATTGTCTTCAAAAGAGGGGATGTGCCTTGTACGTTGATCAAGCGTCGAAAGAACAATTGCAAGCCGCGCTGGCGGATCTGGAAAGCCGCTACGCCCAGTTTCAGGCGGCCAAACTGAGCCTGGATCTGACCCGTGGCAAACCCAACAGCGCCCAGCTCGACCTGTCCAACAGCCTGGACGGAATTCTGAAAGGCGAATACAAGGGCGCCGACGGCACCGACAGCCGCAATTACGGCGGTCTCGACGGCCAGCCCGAAGCCAAGGCCCTGTTCTGCCAGATGCTGGGCGTGAAGCCCGAAGAGACGCTGATCGGCGGCAACGCCAGCCTCACCCTCATGTTCCAGACCCTCAACTATGCCCACAACTTCGGCGTGCGCGGCGCAGCCTCGGCGTGGAATAAAGAGGGCAAGATCAAGTTCCTGTGCCCGGTACCCGGCTATGACCGCCACTTCGGCATCTGCGAGGAACTGGGCATCGAGATGATCCCGGTGGCGATGGACGCAAACGGTCCCGACATGGATCAGGTGGAAGCGCTGGTCAAAGCCGACAAGCTGATCAAGGGCATCTGGTGCGTGCCGCGTTTCTCCAATCCGTCCGGTATCGTGTACAGCGATCAGGTGGTGGAGCGCATCGCCAAACTGGCGAAAATCGCCGGCCCGAATTTCCGCGTCATGTGGGACAACGCTTACTGCATCCACGCTTTCCACGACGACGCGCAGCCGCTGGCCAACGTGATGGACATCGCGCGCCAGCATGGCACCGAGGATTCCCTCTTTATCTTCGGCTCCACCTCCAAGATCACCTTCGCCGGGGCCGGCCTTGCCTTCATGGGCAGCTCGGTGGAAAACCTGAAACACTTCAAGAAGCATTTGGGCATCATCACCATCGGTCCGGACAAGGTGAACCAGCTGCGCCATGTGAAATTCTTCGGCAACCATGACGGCCTGCTGAATCACATGCGCAAGCACGCCGAACTGCTCAAGCCGCGCTTCGATGCGGTGATCGAGCATCTGGACAAGGGCCTGAAAAATTCCGACATGGGCAGCTGGACCGTTCCCGAAGGCGGCTATTTCGTGTCGTTCGACACTCGTCCCGGTCTGGCGAAGGAAATTGTGCGGCTGGCGGATGCGGTGGGCGTGAAGCTGACCCCGGCCGGCGCGACTTTCCCCTACGGCAAGGATCCGGCGGACCGCAATATCCGTCTGGCGCCCAGCTTCCCCACGCTGGCCGACATCAACAAGGCGATGGAAGTGTTCGTGGTGTGCGT
>CAZBII010000085.1:0-19227 GCA_964491665.1 uncultured Moraxellaceae bacterium | reverse complement strand
TTCAGGGACCATTCGCCCCACACGAACGCATCCAGGATTTCGCCGCCGGTGCCGGAGCTTTGCGAGGGTGCGCGGTTGCGGCCCTGGGCATCCTGCCAGTAGTAGGCGGGCAGGTCGGTAACACCGTCGCCGTTGACGATGCGGTTGTCATAGAAGGATTTGCCACGGACGAAGGCGCCGTAGTTCTGGTAGTTGAATTCGAGGTCGACGGTCAGTTTGGCCAGCTCCGAGAAGGTGGAGCCCTTTTTCCACATCAGGTTGCCGTCGTCGGCGGTGCTGCTGCCGTGGCGGTGATGCTTGTTGCCCGGGTTATCGCCCGCCTCGTAGGCTTTCCCGGCATTGATCGAGCCCACGGTTTCATAATCCCGATCCGACGCACGCCAGGAGGCACCCAGTGACAGGGTGCTGTCCATCTGCATGCGGAAATCACCGGTGGTGTACTCAAACCCGTACACGGGGGCCACCGCACCGGCGGCAGCGATGGCTGCGGCCAGGGCGGTAACGCGAAAGCGACTGTTGTTTGCCATTCGAATGAAACTCCGTTCAGTTTGTAGTTGTATGGAGCCGGTTTGGGAAACGGTGGATCAGGGGTGACAGGTGGCCCGGAGTACAGCGCCGTGACGGGTTATTTTCGTTATGTGCCAGCACCTGTCGTCGCCCACACCTTGCTCGGCAGCAAGAAAAATATATCCGCAAATTGGCAAAAGCCTAAACAAATTTGAGACATTTTTTAGAATGTGACTCGCAATGACTTGTTGGTCACGAATTTGGATGAAAAAAGGAAGGGGGATGGATTCTATCGCCCACCCTCAGGTACAGGCCGGAATGGCTATTCGCTGGTGCCGCTGGTGGCTTCCTTCACGCCGGCGCCCACCTTTTTGGCTGCATCGCGGGTGGTGTGGCCGACTTCCCGCGTCACGTCCCGGCTGGTATGGCCCACGGTTCTGGCGGCATCGCGGGTGGCATGGCCGATATCGCGGGTGACATCGCGGGTGGTGTGACCGATCTGGCGGCCGGTGTCCTTGACCTGGGCGCAGGCAGTGCCGGCCAGCAGGATGGCCAGCAGAAGATAGGCTGTGTGCTTCATGTTCATGGGGCACTCCCGGTCGCGATAGGGGCAGATCTGTTCTGACATTGTATGCAGAAGCGGGCAGTGTTGGGTGTCGGTGGTGTGAGATCCGTCAAAAACAGCAGCATTAATTGCCTTCTCAAATTGCAGGCAGGTTTGTGAGGGGTATGATCCCCGGGTCGAAGCGGATTCTCTGCAAGGTAATCATAAATATGAACATTTTCTGCTCAATCAAGGCGGCTGCCGGTGTGTTGCGGCTGTGGGTTCCGGCACTGGTCTGTGTGTTTCTGGTGGCCTGCGGCGGTGTCGGGTCGCCCGACGGCGAGGAGGATGTGACCGGCGGTACCGATTCCTCGGTGGACAATGGCGCCGGAACCGGGACGGATACGGGATCAGGAAACGGCGGTGGCACGGACACTGGCAGTGGTACCGGCACGGACACTGGCTCTGGCACCGACACTGGCACTGATACGGGAACCGATACCGGTTCAGATACCGGCAGCGATGGCGGCACGGCAGGCCCCGTTTCGGCCCCCGTATTGCGCCGCACCCTGCCCGCCAGCTGGGACGAAAACTGGTTTGCTTCCCCGGCCGTGTTCGACCTGAACCAGGACGGCGTGCAGGACATCGTCGCCGCCCGCCACGGCGTGCTTTATGTGTGGAATGCCGGCGGCAGCCTGCGCTGGCGGGCGCCGGTGGGCGAACCGTCCACCGCAGCCAGCAGCAATCACGGCGTGTCCCGTCAATATGCGTCGCCCGTGGTCGGCGATCTGGATGGCGACGGCTACGGCGAAATCGCCATCGCCTACAGCAACAAGGTGGTGGTGTACAACCACGACGGCAGCCTGCGTTCCGGCTGGCCGCAGTCCTTCCCCAATTCCAGCAGTGAAATCCGCTCGCTGGCCGCTGCTGACCTGAACCGCGACGGCCGCCAGGAACTGCTGGCGGTGAAAACCGGGTCCGGCCCCGTGACCATGGTGTGGAATCTGAACGGCAGCGCGGTGTCCGGCTGGCCGCAGGCGAACTGCACCGGCTGCTATGACTACGGCGGCTACAACCAGAACATCGGCGCGGCGGACATGACCGGCGACGGCGTGGTGGAAGTGGTCAGCACCTATGATCGCAGCCGCATCGGCATCATGGCCGGCAATGGCGTGCAGCTGCGGGCCAACAGCATGTTCGGCGACGTGGGCGTGACGGCAGTATCCATGTTCCATGACATCGCACTGGCGATCCAGGGCTGGGGCGAAGATGGCACCGACCGCGACCAGTTCACCGATTCCGCGCCGGCCTTTGGCGACATCGACGGCGACGGCCAGCTGGAACTGGTGGTGTATTCCGATCATGAACTGGCGGGCGTGGAAGTCATCCAGGGCAACTGCCTGTGGGTGCTGAATGCGGATCTGACCCGCCCGGCCGGATTCAGCACGCCGATCTGCTCCGGTGCGCCGCTGTTCACCGGCTATGAAAACAACATCGTGCAGGTGGCGCCCGTGCCGGCGCTGGGCCAGTTGAGTGGCGACGGCCGGCCGGAAATCCTGGTGCCTTCCTATGACGGCAACCTGTACGCCTATTCACCCGACGGCGCGCGCCTGTGGGCCTACCGCTTCGATGTGGCCGGCGGCAATTTCATCGGCGCTTCCGGTGCCGCCATCGGCGACCTGAACGACGACGGCGTGGCGGAAGTGATCTTCAACACCTATTCCACTGCCAGCGGCGTGTCCCACCTGATCGTGCTGGATGCGGCGGGCAGCCAGCTGCACAAGATCGCCCTCAGCGGCCGTGGCAGCATGAGCGTGCCGACCCTGGCGGACGTGGATGGCGATGGCGTGCTGGAAATCCTGGTGTCGCTGAAGGATACGCTCACCTCGCCGGACGGCGGCGTGCAGATCTGGAATGTGGCGTCGGCGCAGCAGAACTATCTGCCGTGGCCCACCGGGCGGGGCAATGATCTGCGGAGTGGTGCGGGGCAGTAAGTGCTGTGGCGGGCGGGCAGAGGATTCGCCATGAATCTTCCCTGCCTGCCGTGCGCACGGAACGATCAGTGGTAGTCCTTCATCATCAGCTTGGTTCTGCGTTCCAGGTTGTCCATCACCGCCATGATCAGGGTGGAGACCACAAAGCCCATGTGCACGATCAGCAGCCACATCAGGTGGGTTTCCTCCACGCTGGCATCGGCGGCGGTCGGTTTGAAATCCATATAGGTTTTCAGCAGGTGGATGGCGGAAATGGCGACGATGGACGACGACAGTTTCAGCTTCAGTGAGCCGGCGTCCATCTTGCCCAGCCACTGCAGTTTCTCGCCGCTCTCGGCAATGTCGATCTGCGACACGAAGTTCTCGTAGCCGGAAAACATCACCATCACGATCAGGCTGCCCACCAGGGTCAGGTCGATCAGGGTCAGCATCGACAGGATCAGATCCTGCTCCTTCATGGTAAACAGCAGCGGGAAAATGTGGATCAGTTCCTGGAAGAACTTGATGGCCAGGGCCAGCAGCAGCACGCTCAGCCCCAGATACACCGGCGCCATCAGCCAGCGGCTGGCGTAGAGTACTTTTTCGATCGTGGATTCCATGGCAGGCCCTCTCAATGCGTGGGAACGGGTGGACTGGCGCGAACGATACCGGATTTTGCCGGTCCGGTCACGGTGCTGTGCAGGGTTCTGCCCCGGCGGATTTTGAGCCACCATTCCTGAACGACTACAATCATTTATACGCCCGCATTTTGTCATCTGTTGAGTCAGGAGCATCCCCCCGTGTCCAGCGCCAAACCCGGCAAGGCCAGTTTCAGCCAGCCCAGCATCCGCATCGACGTGCGCTGGGTGCTCGACGGCTTGCTGGAGGACGCCCGCATCACCGAGCGCGACCTGAATTTCGTCTCCGGCCAGCGGCGGGAAAAGGCCGAGCTGAACTGGAATCCGCTGCAGTTCGTCGCCAAGTTCAATCTCACCGACCAGCACGACGACCAGCACAAGCTGACCCTGGACAAGCTGACCGACTGGCTGGCCAAGCGCGCGAACCAGCCGGTGTACCACATCGATCCGCTGAAGGTGGATGTCACCGCCACCACCTCGATCATGTCGTTCAACTTCGCCGAGCGCCACGAGATTCTCGCCGTGGCGGTGGACAAGGAAACCGTCACCATCGCCAGCGGCCAGCCGTTCCTTTCGGACTGGGAGCACGGCCTGGAGCAGACCCTGCGCGGCAAGCGCATCAAGCGCGTGATCATCAATCCCGCCGACCTGCGCCGCTACATGCTGGAGTTCTACAATCTGGCGCGTTCGGTGAAGGGTGCCACCGGCAAGGATGCGGGCCTGTCCAACGTCACCAACTTCGAGCAGCTGCTGCAGCTGGGCGAGCTGTCGTCGCCGGATGCCAACGACCAGCACATCGTGAAAATTGTGGACTGGCTGCTGCAGTACGCCTTCGACCAGCGCGCCAGCGACATCCATCTGGAGCCGCGCCGCGAACAGGGTTTCATCCGCTTCCGCATCGACGGCGTGCTGCACGATGTGTATGAACTGCCCGCCGCCGTGATGGCCGCCGTCACCAGCCGCATCAAGATTCTCGGCCGCATGGACGTGGCGGAAAAACGCCGGCCGCAGGATGGCCGCCTGAAAACCAAGAGCGGCGAGGGCGACGAGGTGGAGCTGCGTCTGTCGACCCTGCCCACTGCCTTCGGCGAGAAAATGGTGATGCGAATTTTCGATCCGGATGTGCTGGTGCGTTCCGCCGCGCAGATGGGCCTCACCGACGAGGATTTCGAAAAGTGGCAGCACATGGTGAACCAGCCCAACGGCATCGTGCTGGTGACTGGCCCCACCGGCTCCGGTAAAACCACCACGCTCTATTCCACCCTGAAACAGCTGGCGACGCGGGAAGTGAACGTCTGCACCATCGAGGACCCGATCGAAATGGTGGAGCCGTCCTTCAACCAGATGCAGGTGCTGGAGAACATCGACCTGGGTTTTGCCGAAGGCGTGCGCGCGCTGCTGCGGCAGGACCCGGACATCATCATGATCGGCGAGATCCGCGATCTGGAGACCGCCAACATGGCGATTCAGGCGGCGCTCACCGGGCATCTGGTGATTTCCACCCTGCACACCAACGACGCGCCGTCCGCCGTGGTGCGGCTGATGGACCTGGGGGTGGCCCCCTACCTGATTTCCGCCACCCTGCTGGGGGTGATGGCGCAGCGGCTGGTGCGCACCCTGTGCCCCCACTGCAAGCGTGACACCCATATCGATCCGGAGGCCTGGGAAGCCCTGATCGCCCCCTGGAAAGGCAAGGCGCCGGACAAGATCAAGATGCCGGCAGGCTGTCTGGAATGCCGCAAGACCGGCTATCTGGGCCGGGTCGGCATTTATGAAGTGATGGTGCTGTCGCAGGAACTGAAGGACATGATCAGCCATTCCGCCGACCTGAATGCCATCCGCCGGCAGGCCATCAAGGAAGGCATGCGCACCCTGCGCCTGTCCGGTGCGCACAAGGTGGGCGCGGGGCTGACCACGCCGGAGGAAGTGCTGCGGGTGGCGCCGGCCACGCCGGGAGTGGCCTGATTGTGAAGCGCGCCTGAGCCGCCGTTTATCTTTTTTAGTACCATGCGTTCCAAGTCGGTGGGAACGCTTGCTAGAATCCCCCTGCACTGACTAAAAAAACACCGACCTCAAACAAAAACAAAAAGCAGCAGTGGTAGTCATGAGAGCCCTCCTTTCGGCCTTTAATCCTGTCCGCAACATCAAGCAGCTGTTCGTCCGCCCGCCCGGCAATTTCCCGGTGCTGGATGGTTTCCGCGCCTTTTCCATGCTGCTGATCCTGGTGTTCCACACCTTTGCCATTTACGCCACTGCCCATCCCGGCGTGGAGATGATCGACCTGATCGAGGAAGGCGGCCTGGCCTGGGCCTGGGCCTGGAACGCCGACAAGAGCGTCGATATTTTCTTCGTCATCAGCGGCTTCCTGATCAGCGGCATCCTGCTGCGCCAGATCGACCGCGACGGCAAGATCCGCATGTGGAATTTCTACTCCCGCCGCTTTCTGCGCCTGAGCCCCGCCTACTGGCTGGCGATGCTGCTGTATGTGGCGATCAACGGTCCGCATCTGGAAAACCTGTGGGCCAACCTGCTGTACGTGAACAACTTCCTGCCTTACGAAGAACAGGCCATGAACTGGACCTGGACGCTGGCGATCGAGGAACAGTTTTATCTGCTGTATCCGCTGCTGCTGGTGTTCATCATGAAGTTCCGCAATCCCGAGCGCTGGCTGTGGGGCTTGCTGGGCCTGTCGTTCGTGATCACGTTTGCGGTGATCATGAGTGACGAGCAGATCCGTTCCACGCCCGGCAGCGTGATCGTGATGAATCCGGAATTCCACGCCCATCATTTCAGCGTGCTTTATGACAATCTTTACACCCGTTATGGCGCGCTGCTGTGCGGCTGTCTGGCGGCGTTTTATTACTACCATCACGAAGAATCCACCAAGCGTTTCCTGAATACGCCGCTGGGTCATGCGCTGGGCTGGCTGAGTCTGGCGTGCATTCTGGTGCTGATGTTCACGCCGGTGCTGTCGCGGCAGTTCGATGACTGGAAAACGCTGAACGTGGTGTACCAGACCTTCAGCCGCAACCTGTTTTCCGGCAGCCTGTCGTACCTGATCCTGCTGTGCGTGGAAAAGAGTTACATGAGCCGTGTGCTCAACCTGATCTTCGCCAACCGCGCCTGGTATCCGCTGGCGCAGCTGTCGTACTCGATGTATCTGCTGCATGTTTTGCCGATCGTGTTCATGGTGTCGCGCGGCATTCATGTCATGCAGAAGTATCCGGAAAAATACAATTACACCCACTGGGAAGCCATGTGCATTCTGACGCTGTACAGCACCGGACTGACCATTGCAGGCGCGGTAGTGTTCTACCTGCTGATCGAACGCCCCATCATGAATCTGCGGAAGTGATGCCATGGCCAATCTGCCGTTGCCGCGCTACGCATTCTGGGCTCTGGGACTGGCGCTGCTGCTGACCGCGCCGTCGCTGTGGGTGGGTCTGCAGCTGGACGACTATTTCCACTGGGGACTGGTGACGCAGCAGAATCCGGTGCTGCACACCAACAGTCCCGCCAGCCCTTACGGCCTGTTCAGTTTTCTCGACGGTGATCCGGGCCGCGTGCTGGATCTTACCAATCTCGGTCTGCTGCCCTGGTGGACCAATCCGGAAGTGAAATATGCGTTCTGGCGTCCGCTCACCGAGTTCACGCACGGGCTTGATTACGGTTTGTGGCCGCAGCTGCCGTGGCTGATGCATGTGCACAGCCTGATCTATTTTGCGCTGCTGCTGTGGGCGGTGTTCCAGCTGTTTGCGGTGATGCAGGATGAACCGGGGCGCGAGCAGAACGGCGCGCTGCGCTGGATGGTGTTCCTGTTCGCGCTGTCGTACACGCATGGGGTGCCGGCGGGCTGGCTGGCCAATCGCAATGCGCTGCTGGCGGGTATTTTTCTGGTGCTGACGCTGTATTGCCATCACCAGTGGCGGGTGCAGGAGCGCGGCATTCTCGATCTGCGCGCGGTGCTGCTGTTCGTGGCGGGTTTGCTGTGCGGCGAAATGGCGGTGAGCACCGGCTGCTATATCGTGGCGTATGTGCTGTTTCTGGATCGCGGCAAATGGCTGGACCGGCTGGCGTCGTTGCTGCCCTATGTGCTGGCCGGCCTGATCTGGCTGGGCGTGCGGGCCATGCTCGGTTATGGCGCCAGCGGTTCCGGCCATTACATCGATCCGCTGACGTCGCCCGCCCTGTTCCTGCAGGTGCTGGCGCAGCGTGGGCTGGATCTGCTGGCCGGGCTGTTTTTTGCGGTGCCGCCGGAACTGGGCTCGCAGCTGTTGCCGGACGGGCGCGGGATTGTCTATGTGGCGCTGTTTGCCATCGTGGTGGGGCTGGGCTGGCCGCTGCTGCGGCAGGACCGTCATGCGCGTTTCTGGCTGGCCGGGGCGCTGCTGTGTCTGCTGCCGGTGGCCAGCACCGTTCCCCACAGTCGTCTGCTGCTGGCGGCGAGCATCGGCGGAGCCGGTTTTCTGGGGCTGTGGCTGCAGGCCTGGCGCCAGCGGCAACTGGCGCAGCGGGCCGGAGTGCGTCCGTTGGTGGCGCTGCTGGCCGGGCTGCTGATAGCGCTCAACCTGGGCGTGTCCACGTTGCTGCTGCCGGTGGAAGCGGTGGCCATGCGGCTGATCGGCGACAGCATGGTCAACAGTGGCGCCCGCAACTGGCAGCTGCCGGATCATGCCAATGGCACCACGCCCATCCTGCTCAATCCGCCCCTGTCCAGCGCCGGCGGCTACATCA
This sequence comes from uncultured Moraxellaceae bacterium, assembly GCA_964491665.1. Classification (GTDB taxonomy): domain Bacteria; phylum Pseudomonadota; class Gammaproteobacteria; order Pseudomonadales; family Ketobacteraceae; genus Ch67. The sequence goes on along the minus strand of CAZBII010000085.1, from coordinate 10,831 downwards.
ACGGAGTGCGTGCCTACAACGGCTTGCCGGTGGCGGCGAAAACCTGGCTGCTGGCGTCCGGCGGCAATCCGCTCACGCTCACGGTCATCAGCTCCCGCGCCTTCGATCTGGCCAGTGACAAGGGGCTGTTCGAACCGGTGTCGGAAGGCCTGCTGCGCGATCCTAAAAATCCGTTTGCAGAAGGCGACAGTGTGCGCCTGTCCGGCATGATCATCACCGTGATGGAGGCGAAAAACGGCGTACCCACCCGTGCCCGCTACCAGTTCGCCCAGCCGCTCGACAGCATCGCCTACCGTTTCTATCACTGGAGCAAGGGCCGGGTGCGTGACTGCGCGCTGCCGGCCAAAGGCCAGTCCCTGCTGATCCGGCTGGATAGCGAGACCTGCGAACCGGCTGCCCCGGCGCCGTGACAGCCGTCTGGCACCGGGAATAATCCTGCGCTGGATCACGGCGCCTGCCTGTCACTGTGTAAAATGAATGGATCTGTTTTCCATTCATTGGCCGCGGAATCCTGACGCATGCATTTCACCCCTGACACCCTCCCGTCGCTGCCTGCCAGCGTGCGTGCCCACGTCGAACACCAACTGCATCTGCTGGAAGAAGCCCTGCAAGCCCAGCCGGCGGACATCACCGCACCGCTGGCGGATACGCGCGTGCAGCAGCAGGTCGTGCCGGTGCTGGTGGCCAGCGATTACGTCGCCACGCAGCTGCAGCGTCATCCGCGTCTGTTTGCTGATCTGGTGCAATCGCAGGACCTGTGGCAGCACTACGATGACAGCGTTTTTCACACGCGTCTGGCGGCGCAGCTGCAGGACGCAAGCGATGAAGAAGCGGTGATGAAAATCCTGCGCCAGCTGCGGCGGCGGGAAATGGTGCGCATCATCTGGCGCGACAGCACCGGCCTGGCGCCGTTCGCCGAAACCGCGCGCGATCTCAGCAATCTGGCCGATGCCTGCATCGATCAGGCGCTGGCAAAACTCTATGACATCCTGGCGCCGGCGTGGGGCCGCCCGCATTTCAAAACCGGCGAACCCATGCCGATGGTGGTGCTGGGCATGGGCAAGCTGGGCGCGCAGGAACTCAACCTGTCGTCCGACATCGACCTGATCTTCGCCTACGCCCACGACGGCGAAACCTCCGGTGGCGCGCGCGAACTGGATCACCGCGAATATTTCCTGCGGCTGGGCCAGCGCCTGATCAAGCTGCTGGATGAAAACACTGCCGACGGCTTTGTGTTCCGCGTCGACATGCGCCTGCGGCCGTTCGGTGCCAGCGGTCCGCTCGCCATGAGTTTCGCCTCGATGGAAAACTATTACGAGGATCAGGGCCGCGAGTGGGAGCGTTACGCCATGATCAAGGCCCGCGCCATCGGCACTGGTCGCGGCTTGCAGGACGGCGAGCAGCTGCTGCACGCGCTGCGCCCGTTCATCTATCGCCGCTACGTGGATTTCGGCGTGATCGAATCCCTGCGCGAACTGAAAAATCTCATCAATCAGGAAGTGCTGCGACGCGGCAAGGAAGACAATGTCAAGACTGGCGCCGGCGGCATTCGCGAAATCGAATTCATCGCGCAGGTGTTCCAGCTGATTCGCGGCGGCCAGGAACAGGAACTGCAGCAGCGCAACCTGCTCACCGTGCTCAATGTGATCCGCGATCTGGAGCTGCTGCCGCACGGCATCGTGAAAGAACTGCGCGACGATTACATTTTCCTGCGCAACACCGAGCACCGCATCCAGGCACTGCAGGACCGCCAGACGCAACTGCTGCCGGACGACGAACTCAACCGTCTGCGCATTGCAGTGGGATTGGGTTTTGCCGGCTGGGAATTTTTTTATGATCATCTGGAAGCGGTGCGCCAGCGTGTGCGCACGCATTTTTCCAACCTGATTGCCGATTCCAACAAGCCCGACGATGTGGTGGTGCGCGATCAGGCCGTAAGCCTGTGGATGTCCACTGAAACCGGTCCGGAAGCGCTCGACGATCTGCGCGCGCTGGGTTATCGCGATCCCGATGAAATCTGGCGTCTGCTCACTGAAATGAAATCCAGCAAGCAGGTCACCCATCTGCAGGCGGTGGCGCGCGAGCGGCTCGACAAACTGATGCCGCTGATCCTCAACGCCTGCGGCCAGCAGGACAATCCCGACGTGGCGTTCCAGCGCGTGCTGCGGCTGATCGAAGCGGTGCGCCGCCGTTCCGCCTACATGGCGCTGCTGGTGGAAAATCCGCGCTCGCTCAATCGTCTTGCCAGCCTGTTCAGCGCCAGCCCCTGGGTGGCCGACACCATGTGCCGCTATCCGCTGCTGCTGGACACGCTGCTGAATGAAGCCGCGCTGCTGAAACCGCTCACTGTCGATGTGCTCAGCAATGAACTGCGCCAGCAACTGCTGCGCATTCCGGAAGACGATCTGGAACGGCAGATGGACACGCTGCGCCAGTTCAAGCATGCGCACGTGCTGCGCGTGGCAGCGTCGGAAATGGCGGGCACGCTGCCGCTGATGAAAGTCAGCGATTATCTGACGTGGCTGGCGGAAACGCTGCTGCAGAGTGTGCTGGATCTGGCGTGGCGGCAGATGGTGGAAAAACACGGCCGGCCGCAGCGCGAAAAAGGCGTGCCCTGCGATCCGGATTTCATCATCGTCGGCTATGGCAAGGTGGGTGGACTGGAGCTGAGTTACAGCTCCGATCTGGATCTGGTGTTCATCCACGACGCGCATCCGGCACTGGAAACCGATGGCAGCAATGCCATCGACAACGCCGTGTTTTTTGCGCGGCTCGGCCAGCGCATCATTCATATTCTCACCACGCGCATGGCGTCCGGCGAACTGTATGAAACCGATATGCGCCTGCGGCCTTCCGGCAATTCCGGCCTGCTGGTGAGTTCGCTGAAATCCTTCGGTGAATATCAGCAGAACGATGCCTGGACCTGGGAACATCAGGCGCTGGTGCGGGCGCGGGTGGTGGCCGGCTGCGCACGGCTGACGGAAAAATTCAACGCCGTGCGCCATGCCATTCTCGGCAAGCCGCGCGAACCGGCGGTGCTGCAGAAAGAAGTGGCTGACATGCGGCTGAAAATGTTGGGCCAGCTCAGCAGTCGCAAGGGCGTTACTGATCTGGATGAATCGCTGCTGCGCGCGGGCGAAATTTTCGATCTGAAGCAGGACCCCGGCGGCATCGTTGACATCGAATTTCTTGCGCAATATCTGGTGCTGCGCTGGAGCGGCGAAAAGCCGGCCATGGCGCGCTGGACCGACAACATGCGCATCCTCGATGCCGCTCGCGATGAAGGCATTCTGAGTGTGGAGGAAGCTACTGCCCTGCAAAATGCCTATCTGGCCTATCGCAGTGAATCGCACCGGCTGGCACTGCTCAACGAATCCGCGAAAGTGAGTGGGGACCAGTTTGCGGATGAGAGAAGGGAGGTGCGGCGGATTTGGAATGGGATGTTTGTGGTGGGTGGGGAGTGAGTGAAAATAAAGTTATTTCCAAGGATGGACATCCACATTTGTTGTTGTGGTTAAATGTGGAGGGTGTTCGTTGAATGAACTGTTATGCCAAAGGTGTTGAATTGTGACGATTCCGAACGAGATTAGTAAACTGATTTCGACAAGTGGTAATAACTTCCATGCGAAGGTCGCTAGATGGTTTGCAGACAAAGGATGGTATGTAACGGTAAGCCCGTATTACATGGATCAGTCTCAAAATAAGGCGCGAGAGATAGATCTCATCGTAGAGAAGACATATGGAATAATGGATCACTTTAATAGGTCGGTGGGAAGTGTCGCAATCAGGTTGTTTGTAGAGTGCAAATTTATAGCTTCTCACTCCGTTTTTTGGTTTTCTGAAAAAGACACCGAATCTGCAAAGGGATTGGTGTTTTCAACTCGGGTGTTCAGAGAAAACAACACATACTCCCAAAAGCATCATTACCTAAACTCGTGTCAGAGTGTTGCTAAGGTATTTTCGTCAAACAATTCCGGAAGTGGTGAAAATGAGCCTTTTTACAAGGCTCTGAATCAAGTGCTCAGTGCAATGTTATCTCTCAAAAATCAAAATGTGTCTGCGTTGTCTAATTTGGATCGGCATAATAGGCCAAAGTTGACGATAGAATTCCCCGTGGTTGTTTGCAGCTCGTTTGATAAATTATACGGCGTAGATTTTTACAAAGATTCGGAACCGGCTCCGCTTAGTGATCACTTCCAGTTGGAGGTACAGTACGCATATGTGGATCGTTCTGATAAACACAGAAATGATTTTTTCATAATTGATTTCGTCGACTTCAATGCACTAAGTGGCTTTATAGACAAAATAGATGAGAATGGAAAAGTCGCTGCCTATCTAACTGGCACGGCATAACAATCAGCAGCACTCGGACCCGAGCTGCCGCGCACCAATATGTGGTCGCTGCGCTTTTACCACGTATTGGCACGTCGCAGCTGGGCCGGTGTGCCGGGCGTTAGACCGCGCTGCACGTATTTGTGGAATAATTCATCGAAATTATCCGGAGTAGATAAATGTTTAATTTAGAAGGTACACCGTACTTGCTCGATTCCCAATCTTTAACGGAAGTAAAACAGCGATTGGATGCAATTGAAGATCGGGTCGCGCTTCTTAGGCGTCAAGGAGAGTTAACGGAAGAAACGCTAAAGCACTACTACGGTGAAAAGAGATTCGAGCAGGTTGCAGAATCTAATGCAATCGAAGGGAGCACGTTAAACGCTGGCGAGACTGAGCTTGCTGTTCTCAAAGGGACAACCATTACCGGCCATGACCCGGCGTATGTGAGAGATGCAATCGCCCTAGACGCAGCATTGACGCGTATTGTAGAACTAGCCAGAAATAGAAATTCAGCAACTAATATAGATCAATTGCACGAGATTCATGGCTTGCTGCTTGGCGATCGCCCTGGAGCGGGGGTGTTCCGTAAGGAGAGAGTAACTATCAGGGGAGCCAAACATACGCCGCCAAAGACTTGGGAACAGGTGATGCAGCAAATGGAGGCATGGCAAACATGGTCTACAACCAATACCGATCTTCCTGCTCCAATAAGATCCATTGTACTTCATGCTTGGTTGACGCATATCCATCCATATATTGATGGAAATGGGAGAACTTCTCGGGCTATCGGAAATCTTGAGCTAATTAGAGCAGGATATCCGCCGATAATAATCAAGAAGAAAGAGAGAGAGCGCTATATTGAAGCGCTCTCCGAGTCCGACGAAGGCGGAGATATTCGCTCTTTTATTGACCTTGTCTTTGATCGTCTGGAAGGTGCCTTACTTGGCCTTGAGAACTCTGCGAAGCAAAAGCAAGGATATAACCCTCTATTAGCAAGAGTCAGGCTTCAGCAAGAAAAGCAACTCAAAATCTGGGAAACGAGTGTTCAGTTGCTGGCTTCAATTATTGAGCATCGTGTTATGCGATTTCTTGAGCCTGTGTCAGGCAAATGCTTCATAAAGCAATTTGATAGCCCACTAGATTTGGACGATTATGTTGAAGTGTGTGAAGGTCATAGTGTGGCGCGGAGCTGGGCGTTCATTGTCAACGTAGATATCCCTGGTATCCAGAAGTTTGAGCGTCTGGCTTACATTGGCCATCGTAGTCCGAAGTTATTTCAATTTCTCAATAAAGAGGGCGGTCCTTCACTGCATTGGTCAAAGAAAAATCCAGAGGGATTTCCCAAGTGGGTTTCTGCTGGTAGCGAATCCCCATTCGCAGTTGAGTTGACAACTGATCGAGGTAATGGAGATAAATGGATTGTCTGCCATAAGAACGACACAATTGAAACCATTAGCACAACGGAGTTGGCTGAGCTAATAGCTAAGTCTCTTGTGGATATGGCTTCTGACCAAGGCTCATAGTTTCCTGCGTGGCGCGGTCTAACAAGCCAATGCACGCGGACCCATCTGAATGCGCAGTGAAGAGATCAAGGCAGTCTTTGATAGCCAGGCCGCTGGTTACGACAAGCAGTGGGCGCGAATGTCGCCGGTTCGAGATGGCTTGTATTTTCTTCTTGGATCTGTCTTTGCTGACTTGCCAGCAAACTCCCGTGTTCTTTGTGTGGGTGCCGGTACAGGCATAGAGATGGCTTATTTGGCCAACCTGTTTCCCGGTTGGAAATTCACAGCGGTTGAGCCATCGGGCCCCATGCTTGAGGTGTGCCGGCAGCGGGCGCGTGATGAGGGCTTCATTTCGCGCTGTGACTTTCATGAGGGCTACCTTTCCTCGCTTCCTGCTGGCGTCTTATATGACGCGGCCACCTCCTTTTTGGTGTCGCAGTTCATTCTGGATAGGGGTGAGCGCATTCAGTTCTTCAGGGGCATTGCAGACAGGCTTGTGGCGGGTGGTATTTTGGCAAGTTCTGATCTTGCGTCGGATGTTGAGTCGGCGTCGTATCAGGATCTTCTTCGGGTTTGGATTAATCTGATGTCATCTGCGGGCGTTCAGTCAGAGGTCTTGGAGAAGACGCGTGCGGCATATGCCAAGGACGTTGGCATTCTGCCGCCAGAACAGATTACATCCCTTATTCTGTCCGCAGGCTTTTCGTCCTCAACGCAGTTTTATCAGGCGGGTTTGATGCATGCCTGGTACTCAAGGAGAGCCGCGAGCGTGGGGGCATAGCCATTCGCTGCAGGCGCGACTTCCGTGGCCTCGAACGTCAAATGGTAAATTAGATGTTTAGATATTCCGCAAGCACATGGAACGAGAATTTAATTGAGAAGGGAGAGTTGAGAATTGGAACTCTCTTTGATTTCAGAAAGAGAGAACACAAGAAGGGAATTTCAGATCCGAACGAAGGCAAAAAGCAGTTAATACATCCTATCCAAGACGTATTTGTAGATGGCCATAGTAATCCTGGGCTCGAAGATATGAACAGATTTGGTGTATGGGATCTCGGTGAAAATCCTCAAATCGGCGTTCATTTTGCAGGCTTTTTGCAGCGAAGGAGTTTTGAGGCGCCGAATGCATTCATTTTGTGCACATCCTCAGTCGCATCTTGGATTGTAATGAGGCAATTTGAGGGAGCTGATTCGTGTGTCAAAATTGAAAGCGAGAAAGAATTCTATTCATTGCTAACCACGTCTCTTAACAATATAACGCCGGTTGAATTTTTAGGGGTCCATGCAGTCGCGTATAAAGAGCGTGCTGAGATATGGAATAGAAGAGATTTCGGAATTCATCCGGCCTTAATTAAAGAAAGAAAGTTTAGAATGCAAAGCGAGAAGCGTGCTATTTGGAGGCCGCTGACAGGTAATCCAATTGAGCCGATTATCATTGCCAATATCGAGCTAGGTAAACTGTGTTCGCGTGTATCCATTTAACAGTTAGCCGCAAGGGGCCCGAGTGCCGGTGTGTCGGGCGGTTCTGATCCGGGAAACTCTCCGCGAGATTTCAAAGTTACTTGAGAAGCATAAGGCTCATCCTGAGTGGGCTACCGCTTGCGTTTGGCAAACCCGAAAACAGAATTGCCTCGAATTACTCTGAGCTATTTTTTTTGGCTTCTGAGCTGGTTTAACAAGTTTCTGCGGAGTTTTTTCAGCATATATGGAATTATTCTTTCTCTTTCTAATATTAATTGCTTTCCTGGTTGTGCGCTTGGTATCAACCTCTCCGAGATACAAAGGAAAGGTTGGTGAGAGGAAAGTAATTAGAAAGTTAAGTCGGCTCATTGATGGCCCTGACGGGTGCATTGCATTTCATGATGTAACATTAAGAACACCTGATGGTTCAACTCAAATTGACCATATATTGCTGTCACCCTGCGGCATTTTTGTGATCGAAACTAAGAATATGGGAGGTTGGATATTTGGCGGTGAGTGGCAAAAGAGATGGGTTCAGGTCAAGTTCAGGAGAAAATCATTTTTCCAAAATCCGATCCATCAAAATTACAAGCACGTTAAAGCAATTCAGAGCTTACTGTCAGTAAATCAGAAGCATATATTTAATGTGGTTGTTTTTGTCGGCGATGCGAAATTTAAGACAACAATGCCGGATAACGTTTTAAAGTTGAAATCGCTTTTACCTTTTATTATCGCGCATGAACAACTACTGCTAGATCGAAGCGATTTGGTAATGTATGCGTCAATTATCAGTAAAGCTATATCAGGTGATCCCATCACCGAGAAGGAGCATCTGATGATGGTTAATGATAATCGTACGAGTCCACTTTGCCCAAAGTGTGGGAGCCAAATGGTGTTGCGGGTGGCGCGAAAGGGCAGCGGTAGAGGAAAACAATTTTGGGGGTGTGTCAATTTCCCTGTTTGCCGAGGTATAAAGAATGTGGGCTAGCAAAGTAACGCAGCGGAGCTTGGCCACTTAACTCCAGCGCTACGCGCCTGTTCTACATTGAGTGATCTCATGAGTCTTGAGTACCTACGCCTGACGCCAGACGGAGAAATTCCACAAGCTTCAAGGCGCAATCCCTTCCGGGCAGTGGTTGTAATCGAGGAGCCAGTGTCTACCGAGTGGCAAGCGGATGTCAGTGCCTGGCTTGTTGCCTCTGGCTGCCTCTACATGATGGCGTGGGGTCTGGATGCGGGTAGTTGGGACGATTCGGTTGATATCGCAAACCTTGAAGTATTTGATTACGAGGAAATTCCGGAGCAGAACTTCGTCATGACCACGTGGCATGATAACGAGCCATTGTCCGAGGTGTTCGTGTTCTCGAAATCGAACGCGTTTCACTCTGCAGTTGATATCAGTGACACGCTGATTGTCCATATTTCTCTGGCAAGTCGGGAGAAAGAGTTTGTGTCTGCGTATGCAGGCGCATAACCATTCGCAGCAGACGTGACCACCCGACGGGCCGCAGCCTCAGCTCAAACGTCAGATTTCAAGGAAATTTATGCGAACGTTTAATCCCATCTTGATCGCAGTTGCTTTGCTCATGCCTTCAATTTCAGTGTTGGCTGGGCAATGGAAGGTTTCTCCAAGTTTTGATTGCGCTATAGATAAACTGAGTCGAGTTGAAGCCATGATCTGTGGTGATGCCGAGCTATCGGCAAAGGATTACAGGCTTGGTCAGATCTATAAACTCGCAATGACAAAATCAAAAGATAAGGACGGTCTTAAAAAAATCCAGGTTGACTGGTTAACGAAAGTGCGAAGCCGCTGCAGTTCATCCAAGTGTCTGTATGATGTTTATGAAGCGCAAGAAATATACTTGGGTGAAATCGCTATTAGCGATGGACGTTTTGACTTGGAAGACGATCGCACAAAGTACGTAAGACGACATGTAAAGACCAACGACTCAGAAAGTCTGAAGAAGCGTTTGAACGACGAATTCAAGGCAGCGAACAAGTTGAATTCTATTGTTATTAGCTGCGATTCTGTTTGGGAAAACCATGCTGGTAGGATCAACGATGGTTGGGGTGGATTTTGCTGGGCTGAAATTGATGGGCAACTTGGTGAATATGCTTCATGTGGCAACCAGGTTACGTCTGACATGACATTGGTGAAGGTACGTAATGAATATCTAATGGTTCGTCACTTGGAAACAAAATGCTACGGTGGCTAGCTCTCTGCGAGATTTCAACGTTACTTGAGAAGCACCGCGCCGTTTTTTGACTTCTGACTCGATCTAACCGGTCTCCAGTGCGTTTTTTCAGAGTCCTGCGGTATTTTTTCAAGGCTCTGCGATGTTTTTTCAAAGTTCTGGGGCATTTTCCCAAGTCCTTGGGGTGTTTTTTCAGCGCTCTGGGCCATTTTTTCAACTCTCTGGGCCGTTTTGACCGGGTTCTGGGGTCTTTTTTCAAGATTCTGGGGCGTTCCGGCAGCGCTCTGGGGCCTTTTCCCCCGATTCTGGGACACTTTGACCCGGTTCTGGGCCCCGCTAACCCGGTTCTGGGGCATTTTTACTGAGTTCTGGGGCCGGCAACGGTCCGCGTATTCCCGGCAGGGCCTGCTGCACTGGGCGCCCACGTTAAAACACGGCCTTTCTGGCCCCAAAAAACCCTCCGGCGCACGCCAAAGCCACCCACAAAACCGGCCCCCGCACCTCGTCAAAGCCCAAGCCACTTGTGCTATAGTGGCCGCCTTCTGCCGCGCCCGCCGGGCATGGCCTAATCCCCCTCGTGCTCAACCCGAATTTGATAGGAGTGCTCCACCATGTCCATGGCCGACCGCGATGGTCTGATCTGGTACGACGGCGAACTGATCCCCTGGCGCGACGCCAAGGTCCACGTACTGACCCACACCCTCCACTACGGCATGGGCGTTTTCGAAGGCGTTCGCGCCTACGCCACCGCCAACGGCCCCGGCATTTTCCGCCTGCAGGAGCACACCGACCGGTTGTTCCGCTCCGCTCACATCATGAACATGAAAATCCCCTTCACCAAGGAACAGGTCAACGAGGCCCAGCTGGCCGCCGTGCGCGCCAACAACCTGCCCCACGCCTACCTGCGTCCGATGGTGTTCTTCGGCTCCGAGGGCATGGGTCTGCGGGCGTCCAACCTGCAGGTGCACATGATCGTCGCCGCGTGGGAATGGCCTTCGTACATGTCGCCGGAAGCGAAGGAAATCGGCATCAAGGTGCGCACGTCGTCCTACACCCGCCACCATGTGAACATTTCCATGTGCAAGGCGAAGGCGAACGGCCACTACATCAACTCGATGCTGGCGCTGAACGAAGCCCTGAGCTGCGGTTGCGAGGAAGCCCTGCTGCTGGATACCGAAGGCTATGTGGCCGAAGGCAGCGGCGAGAACGTGTTCATTGTGTACAAGGGCAAGATCTACACGCCGGAACTGACCGCCTGTCTGGACGGCATCACCCGCGCCACCGTGATGCAGCTGGCCAACGAGCTGGGTTACGAGGTGATCGAGAAGCGCATCACCC
>CAZBII010000084.1:0-19479 GCA_964491665.1 uncultured Moraxellaceae bacterium | reverse complement strand
CACCCTCATTGGCAATCCGGTAGGCTTCAAAAATAGCGGGAATGATTTCGGAGTGACGCGTAATCCGGTAAGTCTTCTTGGTAATCTCGTTGAGAAAATTCTGCTGGTCCATCTGATGCAGCTGGTAGCTGTAAGGCACATCGGTGCGCACGCCGCCGGAAATCACCAGCATGGGAATGCCATCGAGATAGGCTTCACCGATTCCCGCCGACGCATACGCCGCGCCGGCCGCCGGCACGATCACCAGCGTACCAATGCTGTCCGACGTGCGACTGATCGCGTCCGCCATAAACGAGCCGCCCGCCTCATGCGTCACCAGCACCGGCTGAATGGTTTCGGAATTGTTCAGCTCATCGTAAATCTCGGTGTTGTGCACACCGGGAATGCCAAAGGTATAGCGGACGCCAATCTGTTCCAGCGCATATCGAACCAGCCACGCACCTGTTTTTTTCATAATGTACTTCCTGTTGTTCTGCTTTTTTCTGAAGAATCAAGGATTGGAAATGCCGTTGATGGAGCGTCCGGCGATGCGTCCGCTCAGCACACACAGCGACAGGAAGGTGCCTTCCAGTGCGCGCTTGCCATTCACGCCACCGCCACCGAAACCTGCCGCTTCACCGACGGCATACAGATTGCCGATGGGCGTGCCGGCGCCATTGAGTACGCGGCTGTGATCATCGGTCTGGATACCACCCATGCTTTTCCGGCTGATGATGAATTCCCGGATGGCCACCAGCGGACCGGCGGACGGATCGAGAATCTGCTGGTTTTTCAGCGTGCGCACCTTGTCGCCTTTCCAGAGCCGCGCATGGGCGATGCGCCGCAGCTGATCATCATTGTGCAGCTTGCTGCCCCGCGCAATACCCGCGTCATACTGCTGAATATCCGCAAGCATGCCGGCGGCGTCAATGCTGCAGCCCAGGCTCAGGGCATTCATCTTCTGCACCAGCTCGTCGAACGTCTGCGCCACCACCACGTCTTCGCATTCGTTCACCATGTAATTGTAAAGACGATCGTTGCCCAGCAGGATTTCCTTCAGGAAGGTCACCGGCTGACGGTCACGAATGGCGGGATTGTGTTCGGAACCGGAAATGGAAATTTCCTTGCGCGCAATCTTGCGGTTCATCACCTGCCAGGTGTAACCATGCGGCAGATGGCAGATGCGCTCGCACAGCCCGTGCGTATCGAAACCGGTAACCAGTGGATGCGGACCAATCCGGCGCCCGGTCGCATCCATCCACAGTGCGGATTTGGGCGGAATCAGGCTCAGCCCATGTTCCGGCATGCGCGGTTTCGGATGGCGGATTCCGGCGGCATAATTCCACTGCCAGTCGAGATGGGTCACATTGCCACCGAGCTTTTCCACCACATCGTGAATCCTGCCGTCAGCATAAGGATGCGATCCGTTCAGGATCACGGCGGGCGGCTTGCTCCAGGTGGGCGGCCAGTGCTGCCGCACTTTTTCCAGCGAACCGTTGATGCCGCCGGTAGCAATCACAGTCACATCGGCTTTCACTTCAAACGGCTGGCCCGACTGCTCATCGACACCGCTACAGCCGGTAATGTTGCCACCACTCACCTGCAAATCATCGACACGATGCTGGAAACGCAGCTGCAAACGGCTGGCATTGGCATGGGCACGCAGCCGACCTGCCAGAATCCGCACCAGCTCCCACCCCGTACCCCAGACGATGTGATAACGCGGCACTGTATTGCCGGGCACGAACTCGCCCCGCTCCACCCAGTTCACCGCCGGAAAAAAGCGGACACCATTGTCTTTCAACCATTGGTACACATCGTCGTGATTGCGGTGCGCGTACATCTGCGCCCAGCGCATCGGCCAGTGATCCTGCGCGGAAAAGTCCGCAAACGACAGCCAGTCGCGCAGCAGCAACGCGGGATCATCGTGAATGCCATTGAGTTTCTGCTGCTGTGTGCCACAGAGTGCCATGCCACCAAACGCATCCTTCGCCAGCCCGCCGAAACGGTCTTCCACGTCACGGTCGAGAATCAGCACGCGCCGGCCACGTTCCAGCAATTCCAATGCAACCACGATGCCGGCGATGCCGCCACCAATCACCAGCACGTCTGTTTCCATGCGCTGAACTGTCATCGTCAATCCTCTCCGGTTTCGATGCCGGTATCGTCGCCCACGCCGGCGGACACTGCAATTACAGCAGCGGTCACTTCAGGCGACGAATCCGGTCATGGCCAGACCGCCTGCAAACAGTGGCAAGCACCGCAAAAAACGCCTGCCGCGTGCGACCAACCAGTCACCGGGAAAATTGTCTGGCAACTCAACGGGATTCACTGAACTACTCCTGATAATCCGGCGCTGGAGAGCATTTGCCCCCTTCCCAAGGCTTGCGTAGAATGGGGAAAATCCTAACAACAAATCACTTGATTTAAATTTTGCCCAGAGGCTTTTACCCATGACTGCGCCCCAAGACATCCGGGAACCCGGCCTGACCATCGCCTACAACCCTGCCACCGGCGAGGAAATCGGCCACGTTCCCAACACCGACCTGGGCAAGATGCCGGAGATGTTTGCCCACGCCCGCAGCGCGCAGAAAATCTGGGCCCAGCGCACCTTCAAGGAGCGTGCCCGCGCCCTGCAGAAAATGCGCGATTACATCGTCGCCCATGCCGACGAACTCAGTGAAATCATCAGCAAAAGCAACGGCAAGACCCGCGTCGATGCGCTCGGCACCGAAGTCCTGCCCTGCAGCCTGGCCTGTGACTGGTACGGCCGCCACGCCGAAAAAATCCTGCAGGACAAGAAGCTTCCGATCGACAGTATCCTGTTCTTCAACAAGCGCACGATCATGCAACGCAAACCGCTGGGCGTGGTGGGCATCATCAGTCCGTGGAACTATCCGCTGTCGATTCCGTTTGGCGAAGTGGCGATGGGCCTGATGGCCGGCAACGCGATTCTGCTGAAAGTTGCTGCTGCCACGCCGCTGGTGGGCGAAGTCATCAACCGCATCGTCGACGCCGCGAGTCTGCCGAAGGGCCTGTTCCAGCAAGTCGTGGGTTCCGGTGGTGCCGTGTCCACTGCATTCTTTGAAAACGGCATCGACAAGATTTTCTTCACCGGCTCGGTGGATGTGGGCAAGCAGCTGATGGAACAGGCGGCCAAAACGCTGACACCGCTGTCGCTGGAACTGGGCGGCAACGATCCGATGCTGGTGTTTGAAGATGCCGATCTGGAACGTGCCGCCAACGGTGCGGCCTGGGCCGGTTTCCAGAATGCAGGCCAGTCCTGCGGCGGCGTCGAACGCGTGTATGTGCACGAATCCGTCTACGACCGCTTCCTGCAGCTGATGATTGAAAAAACCCGCGCACTGCGGCACGGCGTGGGCCAGGACTTCAATATCGACATCGGCTGCATGACCACCCGCGGCCAGCTCAACACCGTGCAGCAGCATGTGGAAGATGCGCTGCAGAAAGGCGCGCGCATCGTCGCGCAGTCAAAACCGGTGGGGCCGCAGAACGGCTATTTCTATCCCGCGACACTGATGGTGGACACCACCGACGACATGCTGCTGATTCGCGACGAGACGTTTGGCCCGGTGGTGCCGGTCATGAAATTCGCTACCGAGGACGAAGCCATCCGCCACGCCAACAATTCCCATCTGGCGCTTACCTCTTCCATCTGGACCAAGGATCTGGAGCGCGCCAAGCGCATAGCGTCCGCACTTGAATCCGGCGTCACCACCATCAACGATCATCTGTACACGCACGGTCTGTCAGAGATGCCGTGGGGCGGCTGGAAACATTCCGGACTGGGCCGCACACACGGACACGAGGGGCTGCTGGAAATGACCCACGCCAAGGCGATCAACTGGGATATTCTGCCCGGCAAACGCAATCTGTGGTGGTATCCGTTCGGTGAAGACACCTACAACGGCCTGCTGAACGCGCAGCGTTTTGTCTATCCGCGCGACACAAAAGAGTTGATCAGCAGTGCTGCGAAACTGACACCGTTTCTGCTGAAGAAAATGTTCACGAAGTGGAAGCCGAAGCCGTGAAACGGCACCGCCAGCCCTGACAAAAAAAGCCCGCTTTCATGCGGGCTTTTTATTCTGCACTGAGCGCCGGATTCAATATCCCGGCGGCGGCACAAAGCCTCCCATCACTTTCGCCAGCAGTGCGGCAAATTTGATGGTGGTTCTGTCCTGGAACGGCGCGCCAACGATCTGCAGGTTCACCGGCACACCGTCACCGGTCACACCCAGCGGAGCACTGGTGGCCGGCAGCCCCAGTAAGGTTGCCGGCGAAATCCACATCAGCATGTCGGCGTAATTGCGCTTCTGCCCGTTCACCGTAATCTTGCGCATCGGCATCTCGGGCTGGTGCTGGTGCGGCAGTGCCGTGGTCATCGCCGGCGGCATCAGGATCACGTCATACTGTTCAAACACCCGCAGGAATTTTTCCCGCAGCCGACGCCGCTTTTCGTCTTCCCGCAGCCAGTCCACATGACTTTGCGCGGCACCCACCATGAAGTGTTCGAAGCGTTTCGGCAAATCAAACCGTTCGCCGATTTTCTGCAGCAGCGGCGCCGCCAGTCCCATCACGCGGCGTTCCAGTTTCTTGCGGGATGCGCCCATGATGCTGCCCATCAGATTCATGTACAGCGGATAGAAATCGTCAAGGCCCATCCCGAGCGGAGATCCCAGCGTGACGTTCACGCCGTTGTCCTGCAATGTGGTTTGCAGCTGCTGATACAGCGCCGTCATGCGCCGGTCGATGGGGCACAGCGGATCGTCGATCCACAGCAGCACGCGAAAATCCTCGAGTTTTTTCTGTTTCGGCGCCGGCAGTTTCAGCTGCCAGCCGGGCTGCATCAGTGGCGAGGGTCCGGCCACGACATCCAGCAGCAGCTGCAGGTCTTCCGCCGTGCGCGCCATTGGACCGGCCACCGCCAGATCCGGTTCGCCCAATGCCCCCGGTGGACCCGGAATATGGCCGCGCAGGGAAATGATGCCGTGCGTTACCTTGTGCCCGTACACACCGCAGAAATGTGCTGGAATGCGAATGGACCCGCCGATGTCGCTGCCCAGTTCCAGCGCGGAAAAGCCCGCCGCCAGCGATGCTGCCGCACCGCCGGACGATCCGCCCGGCGTCAGCGCCTTGTTCCAGGGATTGTGTGTGGTGCCGTAAACCTTGTTGTAACTCTGCAGGTCAGAGGCAAACAGCGGCACATTGGTTTTGCCGACAATGATCGCGCCGGCATCCACCAGCAACTGCACCGCGACCGCGTTCTTTTTTGGCAGATGATTGCGCAGCGACGGCGCACCTGCCGTGCACGGCAGGCCGGGCACTTCATAAGTATCCTTGATGGTGATCGGCAAGCCGTGCAGCGGCCCCCAGGACTCGCCTTTTGCCAGAGCCGCATCCGCCTCGTCCGCCCGCTGACGCGCCGCTGCAAGATCCATCGCCACAACGGCATTGATCCCCGGATTGAACTGCTCGATGCGGGCGATATAAGTCTCCAGCAATGCACGACTGCTGATTTCCCCCTTCTGCAGCCCTTGCATCAACTGGCGGGCGTTGCGATAAATCCACTCGGTATTCACTGAAATCCCCTTTGTTTACGATCTTAAGCGCGCACGAAAAGTGAAACTGGAAACGCAGCGTAACCAGTAAGCTGGCAGAAGCAAATGACGTAACACGCCATTCTTGCGGTCGCAGTGACCAATCAACACAACGGCGCGCGGCGTCAGAATTTTTTTTCCTTCTCCGCCCGCCGGTACTGGCGAAACACCTCCAGTTCCCACGGCCGGATCGCCAGCACCAGACTGGTACCAAACCGGTCTGCCAGCGGCAAGCCCTGATCTTCCTGATGCAAATTGCGAAAATCCTGCGCCAGCCGCTGCAGTTTCTGCTGCATCTGCGCATTGGCTTCCCGCGACAGCATGCCCGTTACGAACAGCCGCAATTCACCGGGCCGTTCAAAGGTGCTGCGGAAGAAATCGCTCTGCACCTGCGCCTCGAAAAAACGCTGGATCGGCCCGCCCTTGTGCCACTGGAAATCAGTCGAGGCCAGCGGCCGGATGCGATTACCGGGCATCAACTCGATCAGACGCATGCGATCCAGCCGTGCCAACCGCTGCACCAGCTCCGGCTCCCTCATTTTGTAGGTCGACAGAATATCCTGAAAACTCCAGCGGTTGAGCGCGGACACCGCCGCAATCAGCAGCTTGTGATCCGACACCAGCTCCTGCTCCTGCTCCCATTCCAGCTGATGAATTTCCTTGTCCGCCTGCATGCGCCGCACCAGATCGGAGATTTCGATGCCCGCCAGCTCGCACACCTGATCCAGCCGCTGCACCGAAAACTGCCGCTCCGCGAACAGCCGTTTCACACTGGGCAGCGACAGCTTCAGCCGCTTCGCCACATCACCGTAGGTAATGCCCTGTTCCCGCAGCACCCGTTTCAGGGCATCGATCAGAGCAACCGTCTGAGCCATGTCCGTTTCACTCCAAGAAGGTATCAATATACGATACCTATAGCACCGCATTTGGCTACATTCAAGGAAACAGTAGCCCCATTCAACACCCCGCACGATACTGACCCCGCTGCTTTCAACAACCCTTCAACCGGAGCAAACATCATGCTGGACAACATCCAAAGCAACTCAAACGGCTGGCTGTTCTTCGTCAAGGCCTCGTTCGGAATCGCCCTGCTGGCCACCACCCTGGGCATTATCTTCGCCCCCATCGACCTGCTGGTGAAAGGCTACATGGGCATCTGCGCCCTGTTCCTGGTGAGCACCGCCATCACCCTGTCGAAAACCATGCGCGACGAGCACGAAAGCCAGCGCCTGATTCACAAGATTTCCGAAGCCAAAACCAAACAGCTGATCAAGGAATTTGCGGAGTAATTGCCATGAGTCTCTGGAATAAATTGCACACCCTGTTTCGCGCCACTGCCACCGAACCGCTAGAGCAACTGGTGGACGTCAACGCCATCCGGATTTTCGAACAGGAAATTCGCGACGCCGAAAACGCCATCGTGCAGGCCAAATATCAACTGGCCACCGTGATGGCCGAGAAGAAACAGCTGCAGCGCCACAACCAGGCGCTGGAAGAAAACATTGTCAACAAGGAGCAGCAGGCGCTGGCCGCGCTGGAAAAAAATGAAGAAGCACTGGCGCAGGACATCGCCGCACTGATCGCTGACGACGAAACCCTGCTGGCAGATCAGCGCAAACAGGCCGATTACCTGCAGCAGCAGGAGACGCATCTGAAACGACAACTGCGCATCGCCGCGCAGTCGATCCAGAAATACCAGCGCGAACTGGCGCTGGCAAAAGCCAACAACAGCGCGCAGAAAGCGCTGGGTAATCTGAAAGGCTATTCCAGCGGCCTGAACACTTCGCTGCAGGACATGGCCACATCGCTGGAACGCATCCAGAAACGGCAGAACCGCGCCGTGGACATGGACGCCGCACTCAGCGAAATCAATGCCGAAATGTCGGGAGAACAACTGGATGCGCGCTTGAAACAGGCAGGTATCCGCAGCGGCAAGCATGATGCCGACGCAGTGTTGGAGCGGCTCAGAAAGCAGCGAGCAGCCTGACGGACCGGCGAAAAACAGCCGTTTTCACCGGGACGAGGGGGCGCGTAAAAAACGCCCCCGATTTTTAACCGCATTCATCCAGCACGGGAGTTTTTCATGCCACCCCAATCAACAACTCACGACTATCGTCACGTTATTCTGCTGGTCATACTCGCTGGCGGCATCACCGCCACCCTGCTGTCCGCCCCCTTCGCACAGGAAATTGAATATCATCAATTCGCCGATCAGCGCAGCTGGCTGGGCATTCCCCTGGCCGCCGATGTGCTGTCGAATCTTGCCTTTGTTGTCGCAGGAATTGCCGGATGGATTCGCATTGCCCGTCAGCGCGTATTCACCTTGTCGATTCAAGAGCAGCGCTGGCTGCGCCTGTTCTGCCTGAGCCTGATTGCCACCGGCTGCGGCTCCCTGTTCTATCACGCAGCTCCTGACAACGCGTCACTGTTCTGGGATCGCCTGCCCATGACGATCACCTTCACTTTGTTTTTCTGTCTGGTGCTGGCTTCGCATGTGTCACTGCCGCTGGCCCGGCGCATTCTTCTGCCCATGATGCTGCTGGGCACACTCATCACCCTGCACTGGCAGATCAGCGAACTGCGCGGCGAAGGTGATTTGCGGTTTTACGCTGCCTTCCAGTTTTTGCCGCTCACGCTCGTCATCATGATGCTGATGCTGTTTGAAAGTCGCGGACTGCAAAAGCGCTGGCTGATTGCCACTGCGCTGGCCTATCTGGCGGCCAAATTTTTCGAGATGAATGATGAAGGAATTTTTGCGCTGGGAGGAATAGTCAGCGGACACACGGTGAAACATCTGGTCGCCGCACTGGGCGCCTGGTGGGTAGTAAAAGCAGGGAGCATCCGGCCGATGCTCCCGCGTTCAGCAATGGACTTCAGCCACCACACACGCGACGCTTCGCCGCGCGATATTGCTCACCCAGACGCTGCACGAACTCCGCCGTACTGCTGATCTGCTTGATGGCGCCGATGCCCTGGCCTGAACCCCAGATATCTTTCCACGCCTTGGCCTTGGTGTTGCCACCGGAACCGAAATTCATCGCGCTGGGATCGGATTTTTCCAGATTGTCCGGGTCCATGCCTGCCGCCGCGATCGACGAACGCAGATAGTTGCCGTGAATGCCGGTGAACAGATTGGAATACACAATATCGCCGGCGTTGCTGTCCACAATCGCCTGCTTGTACCCTTCCACTGCGTTGGCTTCCTTCGTTGCAATGAATGCAGAACCGATGTACGCCAGATCCGCACCCAGCGCCTGTGCCGCCAGAATGGCATCGCCGGTCGCGATACTGCCGGACAGCGCAATCGGGCCGTCAAACCACTCGCGGGTTTCCTGCACCAGCGCAAACGGCGACTGCGTGCCCGCATGTCCGCCAGCGCCGGCGCACACCAGAATCAAACCATCGGCGCCCTTCTCGACCGCCTTGCGCGCAAATTTCTGGTCGATCACATCGTGCAGGACGATGCCGCCATAAGAATGAATGGCGTCGTTCACATCCGCGCGCGCACCCAGCGACGTGATGATGATTGGCACCTTGTACTTCACGCACAGTTCCACATCATGCTGCAGACGGTCATTGGATTTGTGCACGATCTGGTTCACCGCAAACGGTGCGGAGGGAGCATCCGGATGCGCTGCATCATACGCTGCCAGCTCCGACGTAATGCGTTGCAGCCACTCTTCCAGCACCGGCCCGGGACGGGCATTCAACGCAGGAAAGGAACCCACGATGCCAGCCTTGCACTGCGCAATGACCAGATCCGGATTGGAAATAATGAACAGTGGCGACGCAATGACGGGCAAACGCAGACGATCGAATACAGCAGGCAACGACATGGGATTACTCCTCAGTTAGGTGCTTTAACTGTATTCCGGATGCAGCGGAATTCAAGGCAGCGCCATGCTCCCGAATTGACACTTTATGTTCCCGGGAAACGAATCACGAACACCCTGTCTTTCGCCTTTCGCTACGGAATACAGCGATGAAAGCACTGTTTCCCCATGCAACTTCCTGATCGTCCAAAACAAAAAGCCCCGACCGAAGGGTCAGGGCTTTTGCGAGACGGGAACGATGCGCAATCAGTCGAACTGCACACCCAGGCGATGGCCCACTTCCTCGTAGGATTCCACCACGCCACCCAGGCCCTGGCGGAAACGGTCCTTGTCCAGCTTCTTGCGGGTGTCCTTGTCCCACAGACGGCAGCCATCGGGCGAGAACTCGTCGCCCAGAATCACGCGGCCTTCATACACGCCGAACTCCAGCTTGTAATCCACCAGCAGCATGCCGCCATCCAGGAACAGCTGCTTCAGCACGCCGTTCACCTTGAAGGTGAGTTCCTTCATTTTCTCCACCTGCTCCGGGGTTGCCCAACCAAAGCTGCGGATGTGGTACTCGTTCACCATCGGGTCGCCGAGGTCATCGTTTTTCAGGAAGAATTCAAACGTGGGCGGATTGAGATCCTGGCCTTCCGGCACACCCAGACGCTTGCAGATACTGCCGGCGGAGATATTGCGCACCACGCATTCCAGCGGAATCATCTCCAGCTTTTTCACCAGCGACTCGGTGTCGTTCAGCAGTTTGATGAAGTGGGTTTCGATTCCCGCCGCTTCCAGCTTCTGCATGATGAAGGCATTGAACTTGTTGTTGACCATGCCCTTGCGGTCCAGCTGCTCAACCTTCTTGCCGTCGAAAGCAGATGTGTCGTTGCGATACAGCATCACGTAGACGTTGGGATCGTCGGTGGTGAACACGGATTTCGCTTTACCCTTGTAAAGCTCCTGACGCTTTTCCATCGTAAATTACCTTTGAAATTGACCCGGTTGGTTAAAATTCGAATTCCATGGTGATCTGACCGGCTGGCTGACGCTCAACAGACCCGGTCCTGATACTGCGCGGCTGGATGGTGCACCACTCCAGCCCGGTTTTCTGTTCTGCCACCCGGATGACATCGGGCCTGCAACCCTGACTGTCCAGCAAGGCCTGCACCGCCAGCTCCGGCGTGTTGTTCTTCTGGCTGATGTGGGTGACGATCACATGCTGCATGGCGTCATGCCCCACCTGCCGCAGCATGTCCGCCGCCTGCTGGTTGTTCAGATGCCCCAGCGCACCAGCCACCCGCCGCTTGAGCGAGGCAGGATAAGGCCCCTCCGCCAGCATCCGCAAGTCGTGGTTGCACTCCAGCATGAACGCATCGCAATCCCGGTAGCGGGCCACCATCTGCCGCGTAATCGACCCGGCGTCGGTCAGGATGCCCAAACGCGCCTGGGCCGTGGCGAACACAAACTGGCAGGGCTCGCGGGCATCGTGTGGCACCGCCACCGGATCAATCTGCAGGCCGGCCAGAGAGAACATCTCGCCCGGCACAATCAGGTTCAGCAGGGCTTCATCCAGCTCGCCATTGAGCTTGCCGATGAAGGTACCCCAGGTGGTGAACACCGGCACCCGGTGCAGATTCGCCAGCCGGGCCACACCCTTTACATGATCCGTGTGCTCGTGGGTGACCAGAATGCCGGCCAGGTCCGCCGCAGCGATCCCCCGCTCCGCCATCCGGGCCACGGCATCCTTCGCGGAAAAACCGCAGTCCAGCAGGATGCATCCTTCGCCACCATTCGAAACCAGCGTGCCGTTGCCGTCACTGCCGCTGCCAATGGAGGCGAAGCGCACTATTCCATGCTCTCCCGCAGACGGTTCAGGATACGGGCCGAATCATCCTTCGGTGCCAGCGTATCGTCATCCAGCTGCACCGACACCTGAATGCCGGTTTCCGAACGGGACAGCCGCAGCTGCAGCGCCTGCTCGCCATCGCCGGACGCTTCCTTGCCCAGATAATAGATACCCAGACTGCGGTTCATGTCTTCCACCTTGATGCGCGCCCGCTCCAGCGCCACACCCACATCCTGCCAGGCATGGTTGAAGTCCTGGTTGATCACCAGCACCGGGTAACCATTGCCATCATAGGTGGTCACGAATTTCGGCAGCGCTTTCAGATCCTGCGACAGCACCGACACGCCCACCTGACGGCCACCCTCACCGAGGAAATCCATCAGTTCGTTGTACAGGATCTCCACCATTTCGGGATCTTCCGGCTGCTCCGGCCATTCGATCTCGCTGGCCACCGGCAGGGAGTCGCTGCCCTTGCGGGTCTGCACATGATTGATATCGATCACGGTGGAGCCGTCGCCGGAACCTGGCGCCATCGACAGACGGAACCGCTCGCGCAGATTGTCGTCGCCCCAGCTGAAGATATCGAAGAACGAAGCCCAGAAGCCCTGCTCCTCCTCCCGCTGACGCGGCTTCAGCCAGCCGGTCTCCAGCATGCCGCGCCCAGCATCCTCGCTGTCGATAGTGAAGCCGTTGGTAATCAGGAATTCGCGCAGCTGCGGCCAGAGACGCTCCGCCGGCTGATCCACCACCAGCCAGTGACGGTCGTCATCCGCCCGCAGTTCGATGCCGGCGTCTTCATCCACACTGACCAGCGCCTGCGGACGCGGCAGGTCGTCACTGTCCTTGGGAACATAGAACTGACCCTCGCCCACGGCCGGAATCGGATAGCGCTGCTTGCGCTCCTTGACCTGGGTTCCATCCGGAACCGCGAGCGGCTGAATACTGTCCGCTTTCCGGTAATCCATGGTGCGGTCGCGGAAATGCCCTTCCTCACCAAACAGCCAGGCGCAACCGGAAACCGCCAGCAGCACGGGTAACACCAGCGCGTGTCGCAATAAATGCATGTGTTTCTCCGGAGAGCTAGATCAGATAAGGCCCGCTTTCTTGAGGGCGTCAGCGACAGGCTGGTGGAATTTTTCCGACAGGGGTGTCAGCGGCAGACGAATGCCTTCGCCGATCAGTCCCATGCGGTACAGGGCCCATTTCACCGGAATCGGATTGGCTTCCAGGAACAGGTTTTTATGCAGGTCCACCAGTGGCGCGTTGATGGCTTCAGCCCGTGCGCGATCACCGGCCAGTGCGGCAGCACACATGTCGGCCATGGCACGGGGCGCGACGTTGGCTGTTACGGAAATGTTGCCCTTGGCGCCCAGCAGGATCAGGTCAAGCGCAGTGGCGTCATCGCCGGAATACAGGACGATTTCGTCGCCGCACAGGTCGAGTATTTTACGGCCCCGTTCCAGGTCGCCAGTGGCTTCCTTGATGGCAACGACGTTGGCATGCCGGGCAATGCGGGCGACGGTTTCCGGCTGCATGTCGCAGGCAGTGCGGCCCGGCACGTTATACAGCATCTGGGGAATGTCCACCGCGTCGGCGATCGCCATGTGGTGACGATACAGGCCTTCCTGGGTGGGCTTGTTGTAATAGGGGGCCACCAGCAGACAGGCATCTGCGCCAACCTGTTTGGCTGCGCGGGTGAGTTCGATGGCTTCTTTGGTACTGTTGGCGCCGGTGCCGGCAATGATGGGAATGCGCTTGTCCGCCCGTTCAACGGTAAAGCGGATCACATCGGTGTGTTCATCTACATCCAGAGTGGCGGATTCGCCGGTGGTGCCCACTGCGACGATGGAGCTGGTGCCCTGTTCGATATGCCAGTCGATCAGACGGGCCAGCGCATCCCAGTCGATGCTGTCATCCGCATGCATTGGCGTGACCAATGCGACGATGCTTCCTGTAATCATGTTCTGTGTGATCTCCACCCACTCGGCAAGCGGCTATGGTACTGATGCACCGGAGCAATAACAAGCGCCCGGCCCCCAGGCTCCGAAATTCGCACCGGATTCGGCCAAATCACGGAATCCACCTGAATATTTGCAGCATTTTCAGCTAGTTGTTCCCCACTTCGGATGCTACACTCCCAGCAGGCATTCACTTGGTCACGCGTGCACCCCATTTGGTTCCGCGCGCACCCGTTTTATAACGGCTGATGACCGCTAAATATGGAATCAGGGTGAGTCTGAACATGCAGGAATTTCTGGTGGTATCCGCCATCGGCGAGGACAAGCCGGGCATCATCAACGCGCTGTCGCAAGTAGCCACAGAGTCAGGCTGCAACATACTGGATACGCGGATGACGGTGCTGGGCGGTGAGTTCGCCCTGCTGATGATGCTGAATGGCAGCGCCGAGAATATCGACCAAGTAACACGCGCCCTGACACCGGTTGCCGCCCGCTACTGCCTGACCACCATTCTGAAACGCACCCAGCCTCGCAAGGCGGATCAGGCCGTCCGCCCCTACCGGGTGGATGTGGTGGCACTGGACCACCCTGGCATCGTGCGTGAGATCGCCGGATTTTTCAGTGATCGGCAAATCAACATTGAAGAAATGGAAACAGGCACCTATGCTGCTGCCCATACGGGAACACCCATGTTCTCTCTGGAAATGACAGTCAATATTCCGGCAACCACCTCGATCGCCGGACTGAAAGACGCGTTTGTGACCTTTTGCGACGAGCGCAACCTGGATGCTTCGATCGAACCGCGCAGATAAGCCGGCGCGTTTCGTGTTCCACTCACAAAAAGAACCAAGACAGGCTTAGGAGGAGTCAATGGCAACCGTAGAACTCAACAAACCGGTTCCGGATTTCGCGGCACAGGCCACCAGCATGAAAGACATCGTGCTTTCAAAACTGAAAGGCTGGAAAGTCGTGCTTTATTTCTACCCGAAGGACAATACCCCCGGTTGCACCACCGGGGGTCTGGATTTCCGTGAGTTCTACCCTGACTTTCTGAAAGCCAAAACCCTGGTATTCGGGATCTCCAAGGACACCCTGAAATCCCACGAGCAGTTCAAGACCCAGCACGGCCTGCCCTTTGAACTGATTTCCGACACCGACGCCTATCTGTGCCGGATGTTCGAGGTGATCCAGCTGATCAACCTGCAGGGCAAGCAGATTCCGGGCGTGGAACGCAGTACCTTCCTGATCGACTCCAACGGCATCCTGCGCAAGGAATGGCGCAAGGTCCGCGTGAATGGACATGTGGAAGAAGTGCTGGAAGCAGCTGAAGGCATCGAGTAACGCGACGGCGCCGGACAGGGTACCAACTCGCAAAAAGGGCGACCCACGAAGTCGCCCTTTTTTATTGCCAGCCGGAAAGTGGCTGCCGGGACAGGTCATCTGCTGGCCGCGCGTTTATTCCTCGCTGATCTCCAGCCATTCCGCCGAATTGGGTGGCACTTCCTTGCGGGGCCATGAGGTGAATACCGCCTTGACCAGGGTCGCCAGCGGGATGGCGAAGAACACACCCCACAACCCCCAGAAGCCGCCAAACACCAGCACCGCCGTAATGATCGCCACCGGATGCATGTTGACCGCTTCCGAGAACAGCAGCGGCACCAGCACGTTGCCGTCCAGGCCCTGGATCACGCCGTACACGATCATGACCCACATGAACTCGGAGCCCCAGCCGAACTGGAAATAGGCCACCACCGCTACCGGAATCGTCACCACCACGGCGCCGATATAGGGCACCACCACACTCAACCCCACCAGCAATCCCAGCAGGGCGGCATAGTTCACGCCCATCACCACCAGCGCGATGTAGGTCACGCCGCCGCAGATCAGGATCTCAATGGCCTTGCCGCGCACGTAGTTGGAAATCTGCATGTCCATTTCCGTCATGACGCGGGAAATGAAGGGCCTATCTTCCGGCAGAAAACTTACCGCCCAGCGGATCAGGCGGTCCTTGTCCTTCAGGAAGAAAAACACCAGCAGCGGCACCAGCACCAGAAAGATCAGGATACTCATCAGGTTTTCAAAGCTGGACAGCGAGAAGCTCAGCACCGACTGCACCATGTCGGTCACGGCCTTGGTGGTGTAGCTGCTGAGCTCCTTCGCTGCATCCGGCGACACCAGTTCTGGATAGCGTTCCGGCAGCATGCCCAGAAACAGGTTGGCCTCCACCAGCAGCCGCGGCAACTGCTCATTGGCCAGACGCTCCAGCTGGCCCCAGGTCAGCGGCACCAGCACAAACAGGAACACGGCCTGGGACGCCAGAAAGACTATATAAGTGGAAAGAAAGGCCACGAACGGTGGCACCCGGCGCCGGGTCAGCGCGTTGATCAGCCCCTGCAGCAGATAGGCCAGGACAATGGCCGTCAGCACCGGCGCCAGCACCGACCCCATCGTCACCACAATGGTGAGCCCCACCGTCAGCAGCAGCATCAACAGAACCGCTTCCTGATCGGAGAAATACTGTCGGTACCACTGACTGAAAAACTGAAGCATGCCCGCCCCTATTCTGTGGCGCCCTGTTCAGGCCCCTTTTTCGATCAGGAAATGAAATTCGCCGCCGGCCTCGCCTGACTCATGCAGAACATGACCGACCTGCCGGACAAAGGCATTGATGTCTCGCACCGAACCGGCATCGGTAGTCTGGACGCGCACCTGCTCGCCCTTCTGCATGCGATTGAGCTGCTGTTTAAGTTTCAGCAGAGGAAGCGGACACTGCAAGCCGCGGGCATCCAGTTGCACGATGTCAGTCATGGAATTGAGCGAGGCACTTTTGATCAGGAAGGTAGTCACACTATAGCGAAGCAGCCTGGTTTTGGGTACTTGTGCAAGAAATAAGTAAATGATCTTTTTGGCTTTGTGCCCCCTGATCGATCTGCTAACCTGTGTTGAAGGCTGCCACGCTGGCCGCTCTTATTTTCCCACTCCGTTACGTTCAGGCACCCTTTTCATTTCATGATATTGCCGTTGCCATTTCGCATGATTGTCTGGCTGCTGGTCCTGCTGGCAAGCCAGGGGCTGGCAGTTGCTGCTGCCCAGGCCGAAGAGTTGCCCAAGCTGGGGGATTCCACCTCGGCCGTGGTGAGCCAGGAGCAGGAGTACCGGCTGGGACGCGCCTGGCTGCGACAGCTGCGGGCGCAGGCGCCGATGGTGCAGGACCCGATCATTCACGAATACCTATACAACCTGGTGTACCGGCTGGCGGCGAACAGCGAAATCCAGCAGCCAGACCTGGAAACCGTGGTGATCAACAGCCCCGAGATCAACGCGTTTGCCGTGCCCGGCGGCGTGATCGGCCTGAATGGCGGTTTGCTGCTGAATGCCAGATCAGAAGATGAACTGGCCGGCGTGATTGCGCACGAACTGGCGCACCTGAGCCAGCGGCATTTTGCCCGCGCGCTGGAACGTTCGCAGAACACGTCATGGGCAGGATTGGCGGCACTGCTGGCCAGCGTGGTGATTGCCGCCACAGCCGGTGGTGATGCGGGGATGGCAGCGCTGGCCACGACACAGGCCGCCGCCATTGAGTCCCAGCTGCGCTTCAGTCGCGGCAATGAACAGGAAGCCGACCGGGTGGGCATGCAGACCCTGGCCCGCTCCGGCATGAATCCCGGCGCCATGGCAGACTTTTTCGAAGCGCTGCAGCGCAGCATGCGCTATTCCGGCGAACTGCCGCCTGAGTTCCTGCTGACCCACCCGGTTACCGAATCCCGCATCACCGACGCCCGCACCCGTGCCGCGCAGTTGCCGGCCCAGCCCAGTTCCAACTCGCTGGAATTCAGCCTCACCAAGATCCGCATGTCGGTGCAATTCGCCCGTGACACCAATGCCACCATCAATGACCTGATGATCCAGCGCAAGGCCAGTCCCGAGTTTCTGGAAATCACCGAATACGGCCTGGCGTGCGCCTACCTGAAAGCCAACCAGCTGGACGAGGCACTCAAGACCATTGACCGCCTGTTGCTGCAGCGGCCGGAACGGATCAGTTACCTGGCCACCAAGGCCGAGATTCTCAACCAGAGCGGTCGCTACCGCGACACCATCGCGCTGATGGAGAAATCACTGAAATACAGCCCGGACAACTATGTGCTGTCGGTGCAGTACGCCACGGCACTGATCAAGGGCAAGCGCCCGGCGGATGCGGTGAAAGTGCTGCGCGACCAGCTGACCCGGCACGAGTCCTGGCCGTTGTTGTGGAGCCTGCTGGCGGAAGCCTACGGCAAGTCGAATGACCGGCTGGGAGTTTATCAGGCGCGGGCGGAATACTACTTCCTGCATGGCCGCACCATGACGGCACTGGAACAGCTCCAGTACGCCCTGCCCCTGGCAGAACACCAGTTCCAGGTGGCGGCGCGCATCAATACCCGCATGGAGGAAATGCGGGCGTCGGAAATGGATATGAAGATGTGACTGATGCTGGAGCACGGGGCTCCGGCAAGTCGGTGAAAACAGAGAGTCAGACTGAAGCAGGACTCAGTCAAAACAGGCGGTCAGGCGTTGCCCTTGACCGCCTTTTTATTGGAGCGGGCAAAATCCAGCATGCGGTTCAGAGGGATCATGGCCTTTTCGATCAGGGCCGGGTCCACCTTCACTTCGTTCTGATGGGTTTCCAGTTCCAGCGCCAGATTGTCCAGCTGGTTCATGGCCATCCAGGGACAGTGGGCGCAGGAGCGGCAGGTGGCGCCATTGCCGGCAGTGGGTGCTTCGATGAACCGCTTGCCCGGTGCCTGCTGCTGCATCTTGTAGAAGATGCCACGGTCGGTGGCGACGATGAAGGTCGGGTTGGGCAGGGTTTTCGCCGCGTTGATCAGCTGCGAGGTGGAACCTACCACGTCCGCCATGTCCACCACCGCTTTCGGCGATTCCGGATGCACCAGCAGTGCGGCCTCCGGATACACCCGGCGCAGATCTTCCAGCGCCTTGGCCTTGAATTCCTCGTGCACGATGCACGAGCCGTCCCACAGCAGAACGTCGGCGCCGGTTTCGCGCTGGACATAGGACCCCAGGTGCTTGTCGGGCGCCCAGAGAATTTTCTTGCCCTGGCTGTGCAGGTGCGCCACCAGATCCAGCGCGATGCTGGACGTCACCACCCAGTCGGCGCGGGCTTTGACGGCGGCGGACGTGTTGGCATACACCACCACTTCCCGGTCGGGATGCTGGTCGCAGAAAGCGGAGAATTCCTTCACCGGGCAGCCGATGTCCAGCGAGCAGGTGGCTTCCAGGGTGGGCATGAGGACGGTCTTTTCCGGGCTGAGAATCTTGGCGGTTTCGCCCATGAATTTCACGCCGGCGACGATCAGGGTGGTGGCAGGATGGTCCTTGCCGAAGCGGGCCATTTCCAGCGAGTCGGACACGCAACCGCCGGTTTCTTCCGCCAGCGCCTGGATTTCCGGCGCGGTGTAATAGTGGGCCACCAGCACCGCATTCTGTTCTTTCAGCAGCCGCTTGATGCGTTCACGGCATTCGGCCTGCTCCTGCTCGCTCAGGGCCGGATGAGGCGCGCCGAACAGGTATTCGCGGACGAATTCATTAACCGAATCACTCATGGCAACGACCCTCTTGGTGAACTGCGCCAATGACTTGAGGCTGAAATGGGGAGCGGGAAAAAAGGTGGCACATCATACCCGCCCTGCCCGGGGATGGATAGACTCGGGCCGTTTGCCGGATATATGGGGGCGCGGGGCCGGAATGACAAGGTGGGACTGCAGTTGAGGAAGCCCGCGCGCCGGACCTGTCGCGGTCCGGCGGCGGATCAATGGCAGGCTGACGCGTCAGATGGCAATGCCGTTGGCGTCGAACAGTCCTTCAAACAGCGCGGTACTCAGATAACGCTCGCCCGAATCCGGCAGGATCACCACGATGGTTTTGCCCTTGTTTTCCGGACGCTTGGCCAGCCGCACCGCCACCGCCGTGGCTGCACCGCAGGAGATGCCGGCAAGGATGCCCTCTTCCCGCGCCAGCCGACGGGCGTACTCGATGGCGTCTTCGTTGGAGACGGTTTCGATCTGGTCGACGATGGACAGGTCGAGCACATCGGGGACGAAGCCGGCGCCGATGCCCTGGATCTTGTGCGGAGAGGGTTGCAGGGGCTGGCCGGCGCGGGTCTGGGTGAGCACCGGGCTGGCCACCGGCTCCACTGCCACCGATACAATCTGCCTGTTGCGCACGGTCTTGAAATAGCGGGTGATGCCGGTGATGGTGCCGCC
>CAZBII010000083.1:0-19483 GCA_964491665.1 uncultured Moraxellaceae bacterium | reverse complement strand
CCTACTATCGCGACCTGTTTGCCACGCAGAAGCTGCGGCCGGACGACATCCGCAGCGTAGCCGATCTGGTGCGCGTGCCGGTGCTGACCAAGGCGCTGATGCAGCAGAATCTGGAGCAGATGAAATCCACGAATTATTCCGCCGACCAGCTGATGGAAGATGCGTCCGGCGGCTCTACCGGCAAGCCCACCGTGTTCTTCAAGGACTGGAATCGCCATCGCATGCGTGCGGCAGACCAGATCCGTCACGATCGCTGGTCCGGCTGGGATCTGGGTGATCCGTTCGCGCTGATCTGGGGGGCGTCGCGCGATCTCACCGGCTTCCGTTCCGTGCGTGAAGCGTTCGTCAACAAGTGGGTGTTCCGCGTCATTCCGCTGGACGCGTTCGACATGAACGAAAGCGTGATGGAGCAGTTCGTGGTGCAGCTGGAAAAAGCCAATCCTCCGATGATTCTCGGATACGCCAACGCGCTGTTCCAGTTTGCGAAATTCCTGCGCCAGCGCCATCCCCATCATCGCATCCGGCCGAAAGGCATCGTGTCTTCGGCAGAGACGCTGACGGCGGAAGCACGCGCCACCCTGGAAGATGTGTTCAAGTGTCCGGTGCTGAATCGCTATGGCTCACGCGAGGTGGGACTGGTGGCCAGCGAGTGTGCGCACCAGAAGGGCCTGCACATCAACATGGATAACGTGGTGGTGGAAATTCTCGGCGCCGATGGCAATCCGGTGGCGCCGGGCGAGAGCGGTGACATTGTGGTGACGGATCTGTGGAATTACGGCATGCCGCTGATCCGCTATCGCATGGAAGATCGCGGGCATTTTCTGGCGGGCACCTGTACCTGTGGCCGTACCCTGCCGCTGATGGGGCAGATCGAGGGCCGGCGCAGTGATTTTCTCGTAGCCGCCAGTGGCAAGCTGGTGCACGGCGAATACTACACGCACCTGTTTTACGGCTATCCGGCCATCCGCAAATTCCAGCTGGTGCAGGAATCGCTGGATCTGGTGACGCTGAAACTGGTATTGGGCGAGCCGCTGCCGGAAGCGGTGTTGCAGAAATTCCGTCAGGCGATCATCGATTCGCTGGGTCCGAACGTGCGGGTGGACGTGAGCGAGGTGGAGGACATTCCGCTCACGGCGTCGGGCAAATTCCTGTTTACGATTTCGAAAGTGAAGGTGTAAGCGGGACGTTCAGGCAGCCCGGCTCAGCGGCGGGCTGCATCGCTGATGGTCGCGGCGTAAATCTCGGCAATCTGCCGCGCCGATTCCCGCCAGTCCATCCAGTCCAGCCGGTGCGGCATGCTCAGGTTGCTGTCGAGGGCTTCCAGCAGCGCCTGGCTGATGGCCGCCGGATTGCGCGGCTCTACCAGAATGCCGGCCTTGAACGGCAGCGTGGCCAGAATATCCGGCACTGCGCCGACGTTGGACGACACCACCGGCGTACCCGATGACAGGGCTTCCAGAATGATGTTGGGACAGCCTTCCCGCAGGCTGGGCAGGCACAGCAGGTCGGCGGCATTCAGATAGGCGGGAATGTCGGCGTGGGGGATGCGGCCGACCCGCTTCACCCGTGCGCCAATGCCGAGGCGATCGATCTGTTGCTGGATCGCCTGCTCCAGCGGACCGGAACCGGCAATGCACAGCAGGGCATCCGGGCGCGCGTCCGCCACGGCCTTGAACCCTTCCACCAGATACTCCAGTCCCTTCTCCACGTTGTAGTTGCCCACGAACAGCACGATCTTGCGGTCGGCCGGCAGGCCCAGCTGCTGTCGCGCCGCCTGCTTGTCGCGCGGCTGGAACTTGTCGCCGTCGACGCCGTTGAGCACCACCTTGAGCCGCGCCGGATCACCGCCGATTTCGATGCAGCGCTCGCGCAGCTGCGAACTCACCGTGATCACATTGTTGCTGCCGCGCAGGGTCAGGCGAATCCACAGGCGGCGCCAGAAATAGCGCGAGTAGTCATTGATGTCGCAGCCCAGCGCATGGGTCACCAGCGGCAGCCCCAGCAGTTTCGCCGCCAGCCAGGCACCCATGCCGTCCGGGTACATCCAGTGCGCACTGATCATGACGGGGTTGAGCTGTTTCTTCAGGCGGGCAAGGGTGAGAAAGATGCCGAAGAAAAAGAAGATGCCGTAGAGGGAGCGGCCGATCTTCGGCGTGACCAGATAGCGCGGATGATAGACATCGAAATCGCCGATCTGCTCGAACGCGGGCACGTCGACGGCGCCCTTGAGCAGTTTGCGCGCCCAGGCCGGTGCCCAGGGATAGGGAGCAACCACGGTGATGTCGTACCACTCGCGCAGGTCCTGCATCTGCTGGCGGGTGAAAATGCCGCGGGTGGGTTCGGCGGAACTGGGGAACAGGTTGGTGACGAGCAACAGTCTGGGCTTGGACATCGGGTCTGGATTCAGGTGACGTGAGTGCTGTCAATTGTATCCGCCGGTGCTGCTTTTGGCGAAAGGGGAATGCGGCAGGGAAAACAGGGAAGCCCCGCGCGAGGCTTCCCTGTGGGTATTACTCAATGACGACCTTGGTGACGGATGACATGTCGCTTTCCAGGCCGTGGGTATCCAGTGTGGTGATGCCGAAGTAGTAAACGCCCGGTGCCAGGTCGGTAATGACGGCCTGGGTTTCGGTGGGGCCGGCTGTCATGACGGTGGTGAACGGGCCGCTCGTGCTGGTGGCGATGTAGATTTCATAGCCGGCAATTTCGCTCGCCTTCAGGCTGTCACCGTTGGCGCGCTTGGTGGGCTGGGCCCAGCTGACCATGGCCGAGCGGGTGAGGGTGCTGGCGGTGACCGATACGGTGACGGTTGACGTAGTGGCGCTGGAGCCGGCATTGCTGGCCACACAGTAGTAGCTGCCACTGTCGGACGCGCTGGCATTCGGAATCACCAGATCCGCCACATTGCTGCCGGACACGATCAGGGTGGAACCCTGGTAGCACTTGTAGCTGATCGGTGCTTCGCCGGTGGCTGCCAGATTCAGTGCGATGGAGTCACCTTCATCCAGCACCAGATTGGACAGCTGCTTGGTGATGCGGACTTTCTCGCGCACGGTTACCGCCGCAGCTGCACAGTTCACCGTGCCAACGCTGTTGGTCACCACGCACTGGTAGTTGCCGGCCTGCGCCATGGTGAGCTTGCTCAGGGTCAGGGTGCTGGAATTGCTTTTCACAACCGCGCCATTGAAATACCAGTTCACGGTCGGCGTGGGCTTGCCGGTGGCAGTGACGCTCAGGGTGACCGTGCCATCTTCAAAGGCGCTGGCGGCTGCGGGCTGCTTGGTGATGACAACGCCCTGGTTCACCGACACAGTGAAGCTGTTGCAGCTGGCGCTGCTGTTGCTGTTCCAGATGCGGCAGGAATAGGTGCCTTCATCGCTGGCTTTCAGGCTGGAGAAGGACAGCGTGCTGCTGTTCACGCCCAGGCTGCTGCCGTTCTTGCTCCAGTCGTAATTCAGGTTTTCGCCTGTGGCGGACATGCTCAGCGTCAGGGCCGCGCCTTCGTTGGCCGTGGTATTGGCGGGCTGGCCGGTAATCTTGACCGAGTTGCTGACGACAATGCTGGCGATGCTGCAGTTGAGTGAGCCACTGGTGTTTTTCACCACGCACTGGTAGTCGCCGGCCTGGCTGGTGGTGACGTTGCTGAGGGTCAGGCTGTAGCCGGTGCCCACCAGCTTGCCGCCGAAATACCATTCCACGGTGGGCGTGGGATCGCCGCTGGCTTCCACCGACAGGGTGGCGCTGCCGCCTTCATAGGTGTTCTGGGTGACGGGCTGGCGGGTGATGGCCAGCGGGCTGTTCACGGTCAGGGCAAAGCTGGAGCAGGACACGCTGCTGCCACTGTTGTAGACGCGGCAGCCGTAAGTGGCTTCGTCCACTTCCTTCACCGACGCGAAGCTCAGGGTGCTGGTGGTGTTCGACAGCACCTGGCCATTCTTGGTCCATTCATACGCCAGATTGTCGCCGGTGGCGGTCACGGCGAATTGCACGCTGTCACCGGAATTGGCGGTCTTGCTGGCGGGCGAGGCGGTGATGGCGGCGCTCTGCAGCACAGTCACCGTTGCTTCAGCGCTGGTGTCCTGCGCCACGGCGTTGCTTACCTGGCAGCGATAGCGACCGACCGCCGCGGCGGTGACCGAGGCAAAATTCAGGGTTGCAGACGTGGCGCCACCGACGTTCTGCCAGGCGCCGCCGTTCCACTTCTGCCACTGGTAGGTCATGGGCTGGTCGCCGCTGGCAGCAATGAAGATCGAGCCGGGCTTGCCGGTGTAAAAGCTGCTGTTTTCCGGCTGCACGGTAACCTGGGCCGGGCCGGCAACGGACAGCTGCGCCGTGCTGGAGAAGGCGTATTTCTTGTCGTCGTTGAAGACCTTGACCTGGTACAGGCTGGCGTCACCGGCTTCCACATTGTGGATGGTCAGGGTGGGCAGCGGAGTGCCGTCATATTTGCTGCTGTTGTAGATGGCGTACTTGCCCTTGTACCAGCGGTAGTAAAGGGTGCCGTGGCCGGTAGCGCGCACGGTGAAGGTGACGTCCTGGCCAGTGGCGGCCTGCCTGGCTACCGGCTGCAGGGTGATGACGACGGGTTCTTTCAGGATCAGTGTGGCGACTGAGGACGTCACGCTGCCGCCGGCATTGCTGATTTTCACGCGGTAGTCGCCGGCCTGGGTCTGGCTGGCATTGTTCACCAGCAATGTTTTGCCGGTTGCGCCCGTGACGGCTTTCCAGCTGCCATTGACCTTCTGCTCCCACTGGTAGGCCAGGCTCGAGCCGGCTGCAGTCACGCTGAAAGTGGCGGAATCGCCGGGATACACCTCGACATTGGCCGGCTGGTTGCTAATGACGGGCAGTTCGCCTACCACCAGTTCCGCGCTGGCGGATTCGGTGGTGGAGCTGTTGCTGACATCGACGCGGTAGGTGCCGGCGGATGCGACACCGGTAATGGTGACACCCAGGCTTCTGGCGGTGGCGCCGCTGATGGCCTGGTCATCGTGGAACCACTGGTATTTCAGCGCGGTGTTGCTGGTGGCGGTGACGCTGAACTGGACCGACTGGCCGGGAAATCCGGACTGGTCCTGCGGGGCGCTGTTGATCTGGATGGGTTCGAAGACGGGATCGGGGTTGGTGCCGCCGGTGGAGCCGCCGTCGGTGCTGCTGCCGGGGGAAGGATTCTGGGTATTGGCGCTGTCGGAGTGTTTGCATGACGGCAATACGGATAGCGCCAGCAACACGGCCAGAATCTGCAGAATTCTACTATTGGTCGTCCGTTTCATGAGCATGGGCTCGAAGCTGGGGCCTGGTCGGCCGGTTAAGTCCCTTCGGTGCGCCTGCGCGTGACGAAACAGGCCGGGGCGCACGGTGAAAGCGATCACAAGTGCGGGGGGTAGTAACGACGGGAAACATGAAAATTTGATGAAGCGGCACGCTGGCCGGCTCAAAAACGGCGGACTTGATCGTTTTCTGTTCTGCTTATTTCCAGTCCGAAACGTTTTCCCCCAAGTCGCGGGATTCTAATGTAAGTAGGTTCAGGTGGGAATTTTGTTGTGGCAGGAATGTGCGTTTTTGCACGGGATTGCGACGGCCTTGGCATTTGGAGGGGGAGCCGGCTGGCGTTCCCCCCTCCAGATGCAGGGTTGGCTGATCAGTTGATGGTCACGCTGAAGGTCGGCGACAGTGAGCTTTGCACGCCGCTGGTGTCAGTGGTGGCCACGGCGAAGTAGTGGGTGCCAGCGGCCAGTTCATCGATGATCACGCTGAGTTCCGCGCTGGTGACCGAGGTCAGTTTGGTCAGCGCGGTGCTGCTGCCGGCCGAGTAGTAGAGGTCGTAGCCGGCGATTTCGGTGGCGTTCAGGGCGGTGCCGTCAGCGCGGGTGGTGGGGCGGGTCCAGCTGATCTGGGCCTTGCCGCTCACGTTGGCCAGCACCGACAGCAGTGCCGAACCCGAGGTGGCGCTGGAACCGGGATTCTTCACGATGCAGTAGTAGCTGCCGGCATTGGCGGTGGACACGCTGGACAGGCTCAGGGTGCTGGCAGTGGCGCCGCTGATGGCGCTGCCGTTGTAGTACCACTGGTAAGTCAGCGGAGCTGTGCCGGTGGCGGCAACGGTCAGCGCGGCGGCATTGCCGGCGTTCAGTGCCAGGTTTGACGGCTGCGCGGTGATGCGCACGATTTCGTTGACGGTCAGGGTGAACGGATTGCAGCTGATGGTGGTGGAGCCATCGCTGGCCTGGCAGGAATAGGTGCCGGCGCTGGCCAGGGTAGCATTGCTGATGGTCAGGCTGTTGCTGTTGCTGCCGGTGACGACCCCGTTCTTGTACCAGGTGTAGGTGATGGCCTTGCCGCTGGTGGCCGCCATGCTGAAGGTGGTGGAGCCGCCTTCATAAATCGCAGCGCTGGAAGGCTGGGTGGTCAGGCTCAGTGGCGCAGTGGCTGTCACTGACAGTGTGGCAGTGCTAGAGGTTGCGCTGGAGCCGCCATTTTTCACGATGGCGTAATAGCTGCCGGCTTTGGCGGAGGTAAGTGCAGACAGGCTCAGTGTGCTGGCGGTGGCGCCGCTGATGGCGCTGCCGTTGTAGTACCACTGGTAGCTGATTGGCGCAGTGCCGGTGGCGGCAACCGACATCGACGCGGTGCTGCCTTCATTCAGTGTCTGGCTGGCCGGCTGGCTGGTGATGCGCACGATCTGGTTGACCGTCAGCGTGAACGGATTGCAGTTGATGGTGGTGGAACCATCGGTGACCTTGCAGGAGTAGGTGCCGGCGCTGCCCAGAGTTGCATTGCTGATGGACAGTGACTTGCTGTTGCTGCCGGTGACGACGCCATTCTTGTACCAGGTGTAGGTGATCGTCTTGCTGCTGGTGGCGGTCATGCTGAAAGTGGTGGAGCCGCCTTCATACAGGGTGGCACTGGCCGGTTGCGAGGACAGTTTCAGCGCCGTGCTGCTGGTGCGGTACTTGCGTGCGGCTTCGGCATTGACGCTGGCCAGCAGCGTGGCGGCCAGTGCGAAGACAAACAGAAATCCTTTTGCGCTCTTCATCCCGCTGACATTGGTGGAGGCAAACATCTGGATTGGCACCTTTGAAAAATACTGGGAATTGTTATTCGACGTGTGAATTGTAGGTGTTTGGTTTTGCTGGCCGTTGCGCAGCGGTTCACGAATTTATGCATCGCTAAATTCAAGTTGCTGCAGATGTGGCGAAGGTCGCATTTGTGAAGTGAAGTGCAGCGTGTAACGCCGGCAGAGTGAATTTTGCGGTTGACATAATGCGCTGTTGCAAAAACAAAAAGCGGGCCGCAGCCCGCTTGCAATGTCGGCGTAAACAGGAAGTCAGTTGATGGTGACGCTGAAGGTGGAGGAGCGGGCGCTGGAGACGCCGTTGCTGTCGACGGTGGCCAGTGCAAAGTAGTGGGTGCCGCTGCCCAGTTCGCTGACCACCACGCTCAGTTCACTGGCGCTGAGGGACATCAGTTGCGTCATGGTGCCGCCCGCAGTTTCAGAATAGAAAAGTTCGTAGCCGGAAATTTCGTTCGCGCCCAGTGTCGTGCCATTGGCGCGGGTGGTGGGCGCGGCCCAGCTGATGCGCGCACTGCTGGAAGCGTTGGCAGCGACCGACACGGTGGCGGTGCTGGATGTCGCGCTCGATCCGGCGTTGCTCACCACGCAGTAGTAGTTGCCGGCGCTGGCGGTGGTGATGTTGTTCAGGCTCAGTTGCGCGCTGGTCTTGCCGGTCAGGGTCTGGCTGTTGAAGTACCACTGGTAGCTCAGGGGGCCGGTGCCGCTGGCGGCGACGTTCAGTGTCACGTTGACGCCTTCGTTCACCGCCTGGTTGGAAGGCTGGGTGGTGATGCGCACGATCTGGTTCACCGCCAGGCTGAAACTGTTGCAGTTCACGGTCACGGTGCCATCCGTTACGGCGCACGAGTAGGTGCCGGCGCTGCCACTGGTGGCGTTGGAAACGGTGTAGCTGGTGCCGGTGGCGCCGTTGATCTGGGAGCCGTTCTTGAACCAGCTGATGGTGACCGGGTAATTGCTGCTGTAGGCCAGGGTGAAGGTGCGGCTCTGGCCTTCGTAAAGGGTGGCGCCCGCTGGCTGGCTGGTGAGGGTCAGGTTGTGGGCCGCCGGGGTGTCGCTGCCGCCGGTGCTGCCGCTGTCTTCGCTGGGGCTGTCCGGCGCAGTGACCGTGCTGGCATTGGCCACATCGGCGCTGCCGCCGCCGCATCCGCTCAGCATCAGGCCGGAGCTGGCCACGAGCAGGGCCATTGCCTGGGCTTTCAGGAGTCCTTTGACCAGCGCTGAAGTTGCCATCACGTTCAATCCTTTCAGAAATTAAGCAAAAAGTGCGAGCTCTCTGAGGGGAAGCTTAGAAGGGGGTTCCGGGGGCGCGTGTGGGCTGGTTCACACCTTGATGGATCAATCAGATTTCATGAAAAAAATGTGCAAAAGGTCACAGGCCGGGGGTGAGCCGGGAGACCTTTCGGGTGTGTGCAGGGTCCGGAAAAAACAGGGCGGGGAGTGGTGCCTCCCGCCCTGGGTTCAGGTGCCTTTCAAGGTTTGCTTATTGTCTGATCAGCGCAGTTGCATCTCGCCTGCCGGGACCACTGCGGCTGCGGTGGCCAGGTGGATGAAAGAGCGGTAGCTGTGGTAGTCCTGAAGGAAGTTGTTGCGGAAGGTGATCTGGCGATCGATCCACAGGATACCGGGTGTGCCGCTGGTCAGCGTGTCGTCGTCCCAGGTGAAGGTCCAGTTGCGCCAGTCGGTCGGGATGCGGGCCAGCGAGGTCAGCGAGATCGCATCGGTGTCGGTGGACGCGTAGGCATGGGTGTTCCATTCAACGGCCTTCTTCACCAGGTTGTAGTACGCGGTGGGGCTGCGACCGTAGTCGGTGGCAATGCTCGACGCGTACGCCAGCAGGTTCATGTGGTAGAACACCGAGCCGGTGGCGCCGTTGGTGGCCACGTCCCAGGCGTCGCCGTCGCCGGCGGTCATGATGTTGGCCACGTCGAAGACCAGGTTGGCGACATCACTGCGGCCAGTGCGTTCCTGCACATACAGCAGGCCGGGCATGATGCGGATCAGGTTGTTGAACTGGCCTTCCAGGTTCTGGGCTTCCGCCAGGATGGCCGCTTCCAGCCGGTTGGTGCTGCCGCCGCTGTTCAGGTAGGTCAGCAGGTAGTCGCGACGGTCTTCGTAGCGGCTGGCCACGGCGGGCTGGTCGTAGAAGACGGCGGCGGCACGGTCGAGTACATCCAGGCCGGTGTTCAGCGCGGTGTATTCCGGTGTGGTTTCGCCGTAGCGCGAGATGAACTGGGCGGCTTCGTACAGGGTTTCACGGGCACGCTCGTCGCCAGTCAGGTAGTAGTAGGTTTCCACACCGGCCACATGGCTGTAGTCGGGCAGGCCGGCATAGCCGGAGAAGGCCTGACGTCCGTGACGGTGCAGGGAGCCGACGGCGAACTCACGGTTGCGACCGTTGAACGGGGTCGGGTCGATGCTGGTGGCGTCACCGTAGTGCACCATCTGGACATCCAGGGTGTGCTTGGCCAGGGCTTCGGCATCCAGGAACACGTCCTGTGAGGGTTCGCGCAGGAACTGCACCCACAGCTGGTTGTTGGGCTCGCCGGAGTTGCCGGACCAGCCGTAACGGCCCAGGCCGCGCCAGTCGTGGGATTCGCTGCCACCGCCACGGAAGTCGCCGCGGATGTCGCCGTAGTTTTCAATGCCGAACCAGTTGAACTGCTTGCGCTGGTTGTAGCGCATGAAGTCGGCGACCACGTGCAGCAGGCGGTCAATGCGGTAGTGGCCTTCGGACTGCGCCAGCTGGGTGGGGAAGGTGAAGCCGCCCACACCCATGACGCGGGCGTTGGAGTACCAGTCCGGCGACGCCAGCATCAGCAGTTGACCCTTGTCCATGGCCTTGGCGCTGTTGGCCAGGGCGGTATTGTTGATGGCGCCGGCCCCGAAGGTCACGCGATAGCGGTCGGTCTTGGCCAGACCCTGCGCGCCACGGTCCATGGTGCCGCCGACTTCGCCGTTGGCAGTATCGAGGGTGTCGCTGTAGCGGGCCAGGTTCCAGGCGCCGGCCACTTCCGGATACAGGTTCACTTTCAGGCCGTCAGCGGTGGCTTCCAGACCCTTGGGGAAGTTCTCCGCCATGTCGCGCAGGATCACGCCGACATTGCTGGTGCCGTTGCTGCGGGCGATGTAGCCCAGCGCCTGGCCGCTCTGGCTGCTGCTGCCGACGCTGTAGCTGTTGTACGCCAGCTGGTTGAGGCTGCCGGTGGCCAGGCTGGTGCCTTCAATCGAGGTCTGGGTGCCGGCGAACGGCAGGGCAAAGCCGTAACCCTGGATCTGCTGGGTTTCGCTGCCGGTGTAGACCAGGGTCTGGTCCACATCCACCTGGCTGCTGCCCTTGTAGAAATGCAGGCGCACGATGAAGCTGGAGAAGCTGTTGTTGGACGTGTCCTGGAAGGCGCCGGAGACGCGCACCACGGTGTGCAGCGGGCCGCTGGTTTCCAGGCTGACGTTCAGGGTGTACGGGTTGTACTGGTTGAAACCACCGTCCTGGCCGAAGTTGTTCACATAGCTCAGGTAGCTGGCCACCGGATCGGTGCTCAGCGGGGTTTCACCGGACTGCAGGTTGCCGCCGGTGTAGGTCTTGTTGTTGTACTTCAGCCAGGGGCCGCGCAGGGCGGTGCCGGTGGAGTCGATCACCAGGGTGCCGTTGATCCAGGCCCGGCTGACCACGCTGCCGTTGGTGCGCGGGATTTCCATTTTCAGGGCGCCGGTGTCGACGGTGTAATAGTTGCTGCTGGTCTGGACCTGGATGCCGCTGGTGCTGGGCGCGGCGCTCAGCTTGTTCAGCTTCAGGGTCTGGGTGGCGTTGGCGGCCAGGCTGGTCTGGGTATCCAGCAGCAGCCAGCGTACCGAGCCGTCGTCCCACAGGGACAGGGGCTTGCTCTGCGTGGGCAGGGCGGTGCTGCCGGAATACAGGGCGACCGCTTCGTTCGGATACAGGGCGCCTTGCGGCATGGGCACGCCGGTGCGGACGGGTTCGCTGGTGCGGGCCACGCCGGCCGGTTCCTTCAGGCTCAGGCTGACCACTTCACCGGTGACGCTGGGGCCGGTTGCCACGGCATTCACGGTGACCTGCACGGCGGAAGTGGTGGCCTGCGAGCCGGCATTCGCCACCACGCAGTAGTATTGGCCCTGATTGGTGCTGCTGACATTGCTCAGGTTCAGCTGGGCGGACGTGGCGCCAGTGATGGCTGCGCCGTTCAGGTACCACTGGTAGCTGATGGGGCCGGTGCCGCTGGCGGCCACGCTCAGGCTGCCGCTGCTGCCGGCGTTCAGGGTCAGCGCCGACGGCTGGGTGGTGATGCGCACGATGCTGTTCACGGTCAGGGTGAACGGATTGCAGCTGGCGCTGATGGAGCCGTCGGTCACGCTGCAGGAATAGGTGCCGGCTGCTGCGGTGGTAGCGTTATTGATGGTCAGGCTGTTGCCGGTCGCGCCGCTGATGGGGCTGCCGTTTTTCAGCCAGGTCACGGTCACCGGATGGCTGTTGCTGTAGGCCAGGGTGAATGTCTGGCTGCCGCCTTCGTAAATGGTGGCGCTGTTGGGCTGCGATGTCAGGGACAGCGTGTGCTGCTCCGGGGCCGGTTCGGTCGGCGTGGTTGGGGTGGTCGGCGGCGTGACCGTGATGCCGGTGGTGCCGTCGCCATTGGTCTGGACTTCAACGGTGTAGGTGCCGTCGCCCGAGCCTGCGCCGCCACAGCCGGTGAGCAGAACGCCAGAGGAAAGCAGGACCAGCGACATTCCATTCGCGATCGCCAGGTTTTTCAGCATGCCGGGAAATGTTTTCACGTAAATGTACCTTTCAGAAATCAAACTGGAGAAGTTGCGTCTCGCGGAAAAATATAGTTTCCGGATGAGCCTGTTCTTGTGGGCGGAGTCACAACCCGGCGGATTTCCCTGATAGGTGTTTCAGGCTGTGGGAGGCGTCACATTGCGACCGTAACCGGGGTTTGATCTGGTTGGGAAATAAACGAAAAAAGGCGGGACAGTGCCCGCCTTTTCGCTTTCTCGGGACTGGTTACGGAATGGCCACCGGGAAGCGGCTGGACTGGGCGCTGGTGACGCCGCTCTTGTCCACGGTGGTCATGGCGAAGTAGTGGGTGCCAGAGGCCAGTTCGGTGACAATCAGGCTGGCTTCGGCGGCAGTGGCAGTGGCCAGCTTGGTCATCGCGCCGGACGCGCTGGTGGAGTAGTACACCTCGTAGCCGGAGATGTCGTTGCTGGCCAGTGTGGTGCCGTTGGCGCGCTTGGTCGGCGCTGCCCAGGTGATCTTGGCCTTGCCGGTCGGGTTGGCGATGACGGACAGGCTGGCTACCGAACTGGTCACTGTTGAGCCGGCATTCGACACCACCACTTTGTACTGGCCTTCATTCGCCTTGAGGATGTTGGTCAGACTCAGCTGCGCAGCGGTCTTGCCGGACATTGCCTGGTTGTTGAAGTACCACTGGTAGCTCAGCGGGCCGGTGCCGGTGGCGGTCACACTGAAGGTGGCATTGAGGCCTTCATTCAGCATCTGGTTGGAAGGCTGAGCGGTGATGCGCACGATCTGGTTCACGGTCAGGGCAAAAGATGAGCAGTTGGCAGTCAGGGTGCCGTCAGTGACCGCGCAGGAGTAAGTGCCGGCAGCCGCAGTGGTGGCATTGGCCACGGTGTAGCTGGTACCGGTGGCGCCGCTGATCAGGGCGCCGTCCTTGTACCAGGACACGGTGACCGGATGGCTGTTGCTGTAGGCCAGCGCGAAAGTCTGGCTCTGGCCTTCATAGATGCTGGCGGCCGAAGGCTGCGAGGTCAGGCTCAGGCTGTGGGCCGGTTCGGTCGGCGTGGTCGGAGTAGTCGGTGTGGTGGGCGTGGTGGTCGGCGGCGTTACGGTAATGCCGGTAGTGCCGTCGCTGTTGGTCGCCACGTCGACCGTGTAAGTGCCATCCGCTGTGCCTGCGCCGCATCCAGTCAGCAGCACACCAGAAGTAGCCAGAACCAGCGTCATTCCTTGCGCCTTGAACAGATTTTTGCAGACAGAGATAAGAGACATCACAAATACACCTGAATAAAAAGTTGATTGCCGGGAAGAGCGAACTCTTGGCAATGAATATAGAAACCGGGTTTCCGCGTGCGTGCGGGCCAGTTCTCATTCCGGTGGTTTGCGATCTGGAGGGTGAAAAGCTGCGACGGGGTTCACTCGGGGAAGGTGACTGAGTGAGGGCGCGCACTGTTGCGCGGTTTTTTTCTGGCTGTTTTTTGGCAGGGACAGCGCCATTGCGGCGGTGCTGCCCCTGGGTGAGAGGCGTGCGCTTACTGGATGAGGCGGCTGGAAAGTGTGATGGGTTTCATGCTGGTGGCAAGCGGATTGTCGTTGCGGAAAACCAGTAGTGAATGGGTGGTCTGGCGGTCGCGGAATTCGCCGGCAAACACCTGGGATATGCCGGGCAGTGCCGTCAGCGCCGCAATGATGGCCTGGTCTTCCGCACTCAGGTTGTGCGGTTCCACGAAGAGGTAGCGAATGCGGTAGTCCCGCAGCTGTTCGGCGAGGGTGCGGGTGTCGGTCAGCAGGTCACCGCCCTGCAGCATGAAGTGGCTGCGCTCGCGGTCCTGCACGCGAAAGTTGTAGACGAAGGCCTGCCGGTATTTGCCCCAGTAGGCGATGTTGCCGTCCATGCTGGCGACGTCGAACTGCTGCATGATGGCGTGGGTGCCGTGCAGGGTTTGCAGCGGCTGCGGCAGCAGCAGGGCGCACAGCGCGGGAACCGCCAGCACGCCGGTCGCCGATGCGCCTTTCGTCACGGAAGGCATGAATTGCAGCAGGCTCTGCCAGACGAACTGCATGGCCAGCGCACACAGCGGAATCACCGCCAGC
Source organism: uncultured Moraxellaceae bacterium (assembly GCA_964491665.1). GTDB lineage: Bacteria > Pseudomonadota > Gammaproteobacteria > Pseudomonadales > Ketobacteraceae > Ch67. The sequence goes on along the minus strand of CAZBII010000083.1, from coordinate 5,558 downwards.
ACGGTAAAGCGGTCGGACTTGTTGTCGAAATAGGAAAACACCAGATAGAACGACAGCAGCCATACCAGCCACAGGCAATTGCTTTTCAGGCGTGCGGGACGGAACAGGCTGCACACCACTTCCGCCAGCGCCAGCAGCAGGATGCTCCAGTGCAGTTGCAGCGGCAGGGATCTGGCGTAATAAAGCCAGTTCTCCAGCGACCAGCGCGCCAGTCCCTGATACCCGCTCATGATCAGCTGGGTGTTCTGCCCCACTGACTGCTCGATATTGGCCTTGCCGAATTTCAGCGTGAACAGTGCCAGCGGCAGCAGCAGAACCACCGCAGCCGCAGCGGCCAGCCAGGGCTGGCGGGTGCGCAGCAGCGTGCGGTGATTCAGCAGCAGATCGGCCACAATCGCGGGAAACAGGATGAACGCGGTCTGCTTGGCATAGAGCGCAAGGGCCGCCGCCAGCGCCACAGACAGCCACGGCCACAGACCGGCCGGTTGCGGTCGCCTGACCGCGTTCAGGTACAGCAATGTGGTCAGCGCCATCATCGCCAGCATGGGGATTTCCCGCATCACCACATTGAAATACGGGTAAAGGCCTGGCGCCACCAGCACCAGCAGCGTGGTGGCCAGCGCCGGCAGTGGCGGCAGAAAATGACGCCCGGCCCGGTAAACACAAAAGGCCAGCAACACGGAAAAAAGCAGCACACTGATCTGCGCCGTGAACAGGCTGATGCCGGCCACCTTGAACACCACACCTTCCACAAACGGGAACAGCGGTGGCCAGAAAATGAAACCCAGCGCGGGATACTGTTTGTAATAATCGAAGGGATAGGATGCGATGCGGGAAAACGGCAGGTCAGTCAGCAGGTCGTGGAAGAAAATACCGTCCATCACATGGTGGGCGCCATCGAGTCCTTCCAGCTCGGGACTGCGCAGTCCGTGCCAGGAAACAGCCAGTACGGCAGCGCTGATGGCCAGTGCAACAAGCAACGTTGTCAGTGTGGATTTTGTCTGGGGCGACTGGGTCATTTGTGCTAAGGTATCCGTCCTGTTCAGGGCGTTCTGCCCGGTTTTTCACGTACCGTTGTGATCGCCGGCCATCATAAACCGGCATGCTCCGGATGTGCCATTGGCTGCCGGCATCCGGTCCCCAAAAGATTGTCTGGAATCCATCATGAAGAACGAAAACATCGTCCTCTTTTCTTCCGATGACTGGGGCTGGAAAACCAGTAAATACCAGTTGTCGATCCGCTTCGCCCGTCAGAACAAGGTGTTGTTCGTTTCATCCATCGGTTTCCGCGCCCCCAAGGCCTCCAGTGAGGACATGGGCCGCATCGTGCGCAAGCTCAAATCGTTTTTCAAGGGGCTGGTGAAGGTGCAGGACAACCTGTACGTGCTCACCCCGCTGATCGTGCCGTTTTCCTGGTTCCCTTTCCGCTCCACCTTCAACAAGTGGATTCTGCAGACCCAGGTGGCGGTGGCCAAGTGGCGGCTCGGCATGACCACGCCCTACATCTTCGCATTCTCGCAGAACTGGTACGACTACATCTGTAACATGAAGCGCAGGAAAATGGTGTATTACTGCGTGGATGAGCACTCCGGTTTTGCCGGCATCGACGAGCAGATGTTCCATGAGCTGGACCGCAAGATGAACGCAATGGCGGACGTGATTTTCTGCTCGTCGAAAACCCTGTGCGAGAAAAACCGCAAGACCAATCCGAACACCTATCACATGCCCCACGGCGTGAATTACGAACTGTTTGCCTCCACACTGAGCGACAAGGTCACGGTGGCGCCGGAACTGCAGAATCTGCCGCGTCCGGTGATCCTGTTCTTCGGCCACATTTCCCACGACTGGGTCGACAGCGATCTGGTGCGGTATTTGGCACAGCAGCGGCCGCGATGGTCGTTCGTGTATGTGGGGCGTTATTCCATGGGCGCGGACGAATTCGCCGGCATTCCCAACATCCACATTCTGGGCGAACGCAATTTCGAGGATCTGCCGCGTTACTGCAAGGGCGCCGATGTGGGCACGATTCCGTTCGTGTATTCATCCCTCACCGATAACTGCAATCCGCTCAAACTGCCGGAATACCTGTCGGCCGGCCTGCCGGTGGTGTCTACCGACATTCCCGAGGTGCGTCATTTCGGCGAGCTGGTGCGCATCGGCAAGACCAACGAGGAATTTCTGGCGGCGCTGGACCAGGCAGTGGCCGAGGTATCGCCGGAGCTGAAAACCCGCCTGTCGGACACCATGCGCCGGCACTCGTGGGATCAGCGCGTCGAGGATATTTTCAGGATCGTGCAGGGTCAGTAACCGGTCCTGCTTTCACGCCGGCCGCTGAACCTGCCAGGGTCAGTGGCCGGCGGCCTTGAACGGATTGCCGTTTTTCTCCAGATAGGCCCGGCCCAGTGTGCGCGAACCGGTATCGTTGAGATGGTTGTCATCCAGATACAGGGGCACGCCGTCCACTTCCGCATAACAGCGTTCCGCATCACACATCACATTCTTGGGATCGATCACGACCAGCTGCGGAAACTCCGGTTGCAGCGTGGCGAGTATTTCGTCCAGAAATTGATGGCGTTGCGTGGCTTGCGCACGCGGCATGGTGCAGTCCAAAGCTGAATTGAACAGGCCCTGGGTCAGCGGACATTTCGGACTGCCCGCCACCGGCACGCCATCCTTCACCAGAACCGGGGTTGCGCCACTGGCAATAATGCCGGCCAGTGTCTCCCGCAGCCGCGCCGTCAGGATTTCCCGCAGCTGCCCGCCGTCGCGCGCCTGCGTGCCATTCTCGAACAGGTAAATGAAATATTCTGTCGACGGCCAGTGCGCCGCCAGGATCACGTAATCGAACTGCTGCTGACGCAGGTAGTTCTGACTGATGTCGTTGCGCTGGCGGCAGATGTCGGCGTAATGACTGTTGTGGCCCCAGGACAGGTTGAACACCGGAATGCAGGCGTCCAGCGTGTAATCCTGCACCTGGATGCCGGCGTCCTTTGCCAGCACATCAATAAAGCCGGTGAAATGGTTGGCGTGGGAATCGCCCAGCATCAGTGCACGTGCCTTGGGAGCGTTCAGTTCCCCCAGCTTGCAGTCGGCATTGGGCGGGGTGTCGCTGTTGCGGCTGGCGGAGTGGCAGCCGGCGCGCAGGTCGGCGGGCCTGGTCGCAATGGCCGCTTCCATCGCCACATATCGGTCAGCAAAACGCGCTGGCAGTCCGCCGGTCAGCAGGATCACCGCCGTCACGGCGGCGGTCACCAGCAGCGGTGCCAGATACAGGCGCAGGAAAGTCTTCCTGAAGGTGGTGGATTTGGGATGGCGGAAACGCTGCTCCACGTATTTCCAGCTCAGCCAGCCGCTCAGGATCGAGGCGGCAATCAGCGCCAGCGACACCGGCAGCGTCAGGGCAATGCCCAGGTGCCGCACGAACACGATGATGGGCCAGTGCCACAGGTACATCGAATAGGAAATCAGGCCGATGAACACGAACGGGCGCAGCGACAGCAGCCGGTTGACGATACCCTGCTCGCCACGTCCGGTCAGGATCAGCAGACCGGTGCCGACGGCAGAATACAGCGCGTTGAAGCCGGGGAAGGTGTCGGCCTCGCTCAGCCAGAAGGCCGACCAGCCGATCAGTGCCAGTCCCGTCAGCGACAGCAGGTCATTGGTGCGCCGGCGCAGGTTGGGCAGATCGCTCCAGCCGATCGCCAGCAGCGAGCCCACCATCAGTTCGAACATGCGGGTCGGCAGCAGGTAGTAGGAGGCGCCAAAGGTAACGTGGGCCACCCATTCCGACAGGAACAGCGACGCCAGGAACAGGACGGCAGTCGCCACCAGCAGCCAGCGCTGGTTCAGGAAGCGGTGGCAGATGATCAGGTACAGGGGCCAGATGAAGTAATACTGTTCCTCCACCGCCAGCGACCAGGTGTGCAGCAGCGGCACCTCGTGGGCGTTGCCACCGAAATAGCCGCCGTTTTCCCGCCAGAAATAGATATTCGAGAACGACAGCGCGGTGGCCAGCAGGCTCTTGCCGAATGAGATGAAGTCATTGGGCAGAAGCAGGAAGCCGGCGCCAATGGTCGTGGCCAGCATCACGGCGAACAGGGCCGGCATCAGACGCAGGATGCGGCGCTTGTAGAAGTTGGCGTAGGTGAAGCTGCGCTCGCGGGTTTCCCGGTAAATGATGTTGGTGATCAGGAAACCGGAAATGACGAAGAACACGTCCACCCCGACAAAGCCGCCGGACACGACGGTGAGCCCGGAATGGAAGACCACCACCAGCATGACAGCAATGGAGCGGAGACCGTCGATGTCGGGTCTGTAAACGGGAGTGGACATGGCGTTGTCGTACCGGAAGGATCGGGTGGCGGATTGCAACGCGGCAGATATTAGAGATTAAGCGGTGAACATGCAATTGAGCGGGCAGGGGCCAGAAACGAAGATGCGGGCCTGAAGCCCGCATCGTTCATTATTACCATTTCAGTTGACCACTTCGACACCCTGGACAGTGGGGGGCATCGGAGGGGACACCTCAACGGGCGTGGCCGAGACCACATAGGAGTAGCTGCTTTCGCCAGTAACCGAGTCGATGGCGGTGACGGCAAAGCTGGAGGACGCCGCATTGGCCAGGCCGGTAACGGTGTACTGGTAAGTGCCCTTGGCCACGGTACGGGGATTGGACAGTGCCTTGGTGGAGGCATTGTAGTCATACACCTTGAAACCGTTCTGGGTAGCCAGTGCCTTGGTAGCAGGCGGGTCCCACTTCAGGGTGACCTGACCGGTGCCGGCCACTGCGGTAACGTTGAACGGCGGCACTGTATTGCCCAGGTAGTTCCACACATAGTGGGTCAGGCTCTGGTTGGCTGCGGCAAAACCGCGGGCGCCGTTGATGGTGCCGGTGCCAGCAGTGACGCGGCTGTATTCATCGCCACTGTAGGTGGTGCCGGTGTAGGTGTAGGCCGCCATCTTGGCCTTGATCACATCTTCGAACGGGAACGGCCACATGGGCTGGTTGGTTTCGGTGTTATAGCCGGTTTCGCCGTAGAAGGTGCCTGATTTGCCCTTGAAGGTCATCACGGTTGCACCCAGGTCGCCGCCATCCTTTGCCTTGCCGCTCAGGTTCGAGTTGGGCTCGATGCGGGTCAGGTAGCGCAGGCCGCCGGTGGTGTTGCTGCTGCTGTAGAGCGGGCTGGAATTGAAAGTGGTGCCGATGGTGGAACCGTTGACGTTGAGGGTGCCGGGTGTGCTGGTGATGTTCACATAGTCGACGCCGTAACGGTCAACCGTGCGGTCAATCAGCGTTACGCCACTCTGCTTGGTGAAACCGTAGAACAGGCCGCCGTTGGTGATTTCATGAATCACCGAGTTGGTCATGCCGCGCGCCAGGTTGGACGGCCAGCCGTTGAACAGCTGTGCGGTATTGCTGACCGGCGCGATCTTGCCCATGGTGACGTGGTCGAACCAGCTGCCGGCGCGGGTCATGACATAGACGTTGGCCGGGCGCACGTCCCAGGACACCACGTCCTTGATTTCGGCGTCGCAGGGGCCGGCCTGGTTATCGATGT
>CAZBII010000082.1:0-19720 GCA_964491665.1 uncultured Moraxellaceae bacterium | reverse complement strand
CAAGGCCATGACGCCCGATGCGCACAAGCGGCTGGAAGCGATTGCCGAGGCGCATGACCTGGGTGCCGGTTTCACCCTGGCCAGTCACGATCTGGAAATTCGCGGCGCCGGCGAACTGCTGGGCGAGGAACAGAGCGGCGACATGCACAGCATCGGCTTCTCCCTTTATATGGAGATGCTGGAAGAAGCGGTGAAGTCGATCAAGGCCGGCAAGACACCCAATCTCGACAAGCCATTCCAGCACGGCGCCGACATCAACCTGCGCATTCCCGCCCTGATCACCGATGACTATCTGCCCGACGTGCACACACGCCTGATCACCTACAAGCGCATGGCCAACGCGAAAGACGAGGATCAGCTCAGCGAACTGAAAGTGGAAATGATCGACCGTTTCGGTCCCCTGCCAGATTCCACCAAAAACCTGTTCCGGTTGACTACACTGAAGTTGCAGGCGCAGAAGATGGGCATCGCAAAAATCGACGCGGGCCCCAAAGGCGGACGGCTGGAATTCGGTGCGGATACCACAGTGCACCCGCTCACCATCGTCAAGATGATCCAGAAACAGCCGCAGTTTTACCGGCTGGATGGTGCGGACAAACTGAAATTCAATCTGGAAAGCCAGACTGCCGAACAGCGCCTGGAGGTAGTGGAAAAACTTCTTCTCCAACTGGCTGTGGCGAAATCATGACGGTATTGTTCAGACGCGGAAAAAAACTGCTCCCAGGCCTGCTGCTGTTGCTGGCGTCCTCCACCTTTGCCGACGGCGTGCGCTATCAGGTGAATCTGGCGGTGTTCGAAAACCTGGGTAATCCGGAAACCGAAACCCTGGCGAATGAAAAACAGGGCATCGAATACCCGAACAATCTGGTGGAACTGGAAACTCCGGCCACCGAAGACGGTTCCGCCGCCAGTGGCGATTTCACCGGTCTGCCCATCAGCGACAAGGATTTTGCCAAGGTGGTCAGTAATCTGCGCAGCAGCAGCGAGTACCGCGTGCTGGTGACCACCAGCTGGACCCAGCCGGCACAGGGTCCGGACGAAGTCACCCCCGTGCACATCACCGGCGGCGACCAGTTTGGCATTTACCACCGGCTGGACGGCGCGGTGGCCTTCATCACCACCGGCGTGCTGACACTGGAATCGGATTTATGGTTGGGGGAATACGCGCCCAAAACCGGAGCGCCAGTGGCGACACCCAACGCACCGGTGGCTGATATGGATTACGACGAACAGTCCGCTGCCGCTTCCGCCGACATCGAACATGTGCCCACGCACCTGCTGCGCATCCGCAACGTGCGCCACATGGAAACCGGCAAGCTGCATTATCTGGATCACCCGAAACTGGGTGTGCTGGTGAAAGTGGTGGAACTGAAACCGGCCAAAACCACGGCAGCGAAAAAGTCCGCGACGACGAAAAAGAAAATCACCAATCCGGAAGCGGTGGAGTAGTCACCCCGCTTCCCTCGTCACTTATCTTGCAGCGGACGGCTGAAAAACGGCACGACAGTTGTGAAGTTGCAGCCGCCGGCCCAGCGCAATACCCGTCAGCGCAACACCTGCGCCAGCCAGCCCTGAATCTGCGCCGCACTCATGGCACCGGCCTGCCGTGCCACTTCCTTGCCACCGCGATACAGAATCAGACAGGGAATGCTGCGAATATTCAATTGTGCCGACAGCGACTGATTGGCTTCCGTATCCAGTTTCAGAAACCGCACTTTCGTATCCAGCGCATCGGCGGCCTTGTGAAACTCCGGCGCCATCATCCGGCAGGGACCGCACCACGCCGCCCAGCAGTCCACCACGACCGGAATGTCACTGTTCTGCACCTGTTTCAGCATCGCCTCGCCACTCACGTCCACCGGGCCGACACCGAACAGCTCCAGCTTGCAGGCACCACAGGTGGGACGCTCGCCCAGCCGCGTGGACGGCACCCGGTTGGTACGCTGGCAATGGGGACAAACAATCTGGACGGAACTCATGCGTGATCCTCGATCTGGGCAACGGACTACCCCGATATGGAGGCGCGCAGGGGAGGATTCAAGCCTGCGCGGCGGCAGGCTTGAACCGTGGATCAGATAAGGGAAATTTCAGCGGGACAGATAGGTAGACAACAGGGTGCGCACGCGCCCCATACCATTCTTCAGCGCCAGATCAATCTCTTCCATGGTAATGATGCCGGCACTGCGACCCGCGCCCATGTTCACCACCAGCGCCAGACAGGCGTAATTCAGATTGGCTTCGCGGGCCAGCGAGGCTTCCGGCATGCCGGTCATGCCCACGATGTCGCAGCCATCCTTGTCGAGCCGATCGATTTCCGCCGCCGTTTCCAGCCGCGGCCCCTGCGTGGCGCCATACACGCCGCCGTTATGCACGCTGATGCCGGCCTTTTTCGCCGCCGCCAGCAGGCCTTGCCGGATCGATTCGGTATACGGAAAGGAGAAGTCCACATGCAGGACGTTGCCCTCTTCCGCAAACGTAAACTCACGACCCCAGGTGTAATCGACGATCTGGTGCGGCACCACCAGCGACTCGGCGCCCATGTGCGGATTGATGCCGCCCACTGCGTTCACGGCGATGATGTCGCTCACGCCGGCGTCACGCAGGGCGGCAATGTTGGCGCGGTAATTTACCTGATGCGGCGGCAGACGGTGGCCCTTGCCATGACGCGCCAGAAACACCACGTCCTGTTCGCCGAAACGTCCGAACTCCAGCGGCGCCGACGGTGCACCGTAACGGGTTTCCACTGCGCGCGATTCGGTAATCTGCAAACCTTCCAGCTCGGTCAGGCCAGTGCCACCGACAATTGCAATCAGACTCATCTCACTTTCCCTTCACGGCGAAAATGCCGGTTGCATTGCGCAGGTAGCCCTTGTAATCCATGCCATAACCGAAAATGTAACGATCGGGAATTTCCAGACCGGTGTAATCGGCGCGGAAACCGGGATACGACTTGCGATCATGCTGCTTGTCCACCAGTACCGCCGCCTGCACCGACGCCGCGCCCTGGGACTCGCACGCGCGCATGATGGCCGCCAGCGTCAGGCCTTCATCCAGAATGTCGTCAAGAATCAGCACATGACGATTCTCCACACTCTTGTGCGGGGCGACACGCCACTGCAGTTCCGAGCCGGACAGGCCGATGCCATAACGGGTCACGTGGATGTAATCCAGCTCCAGCACAAACTGCATCTGCATCATCAGTTTCGCGCCGAACACCATGCCACCGCGCATCACCACCAGCACCAGGGGATTCTTGTCGCCCAGATCTTTGGAAATCGCCTGCGCCACACGGGTAATGGCTTCTTCCACCTGCTGTTCAGTCCACAGACAGTCCGCTTCTTTCCACACGGTCTGCACTTCGCTGACAGATACACTCATGTTGTTTCCTCTTGGAGAATGACGGCCGGCATTGGGCTTTGCGCCAACTTGCCGCACCGGAAAAATTGTTTCAGCCTGCCATGTCGGACCGCGCGGCGCCATAACGCGCATCGGCCTGCAACGTGTTCCAGTCCACTCGCCGCCGCGCGCGCATGCGCTGCAGTCGCGTCTGATTCACCACGGCCGGATGTTGTTCCAGATAGTCGATTACGTCCTGCGCCCCGTCCGGATTGTTGCACACCAGCACCATATCGCAGCCGGCACCCAGCGCCGCTTGCGCACGCTGACCATAACCACCGGCCACGCTGGCGCCTTCCATTGTCAGATCATCACTGAAGATAACGCCGTCAAATTGCAGTTGTGCGCGCAGCACCGTCTGCAGCCAGTGACGGGAGAAACCGGCAGGATTCGCGTCCACCTGCGGATAGATCACATGGGCTGGCATTACCGCATCCAGTTGACCGGCCAGTTGGGCAAAGGTTTGCAGATCGCAGGCTTCAATGTCGGACCAGGCACGCTCGTCCACCGGAATCGCATGATGGGAATCCGCCTCCACCCAGCCGTGGCCGGGGAAATGCTTGCCGGTGGCGGCCATTCCAGCCTCATGCATGCCGGCGATGTAGACTTCCGCCAAAGTCACCACAATCGCCGGATCACCGTGAAACGCGCGGGTGCCAATCACACTGCTGCGCCCCACATTCAGATCCAGTACCGGCGCGAAGGAAATGTCGAAACCCAGCGCCAGCATTTCCGACGCCATCAGCCAGCCCCACTCGCGGGCGCTGGCAATGGCCGCTTTCGGATCGGCATCAAAACGCTCACCCAGCAGCGCCAGCGGCGGCAACTTCGTCACGCCCTGCTTCACCCGCTGCACCCGGCCACCTTCCTGGTCCACCGCCAGAATCAGCTCCGGCCGCACTGCGCGCACCGACGCAATCAGCTCTCGCACCTGCTCCGGCGACACGATATTGCGTGCGAACAGGATCACACCGCCCACGGCGGGATGTTGCAGACGCTGCCGCTCGTACTCCAGCAGCGAAGTTCCTTCCAGATCCAGCATCAGGGGGCCCAAAGGCATGGTGCAAACTGCTCCTGCGAATCAACAGTGAAATGGACGATCAGGCTTGGGTAATGATGACAGGCGTGCCGACCGGCACCCGGTCGAACAGCTCCAGCACATCCTGGTTGCGCATGCGGATGCAGCCGTGGGAACGGGGTTCGCCCATGGGCTCGGAATCCGGCGTGCCATGAATATAAATATAGCGGCGTTGCGAATCCACGCTGCCCCCGCGATTGAAACCTTTTTCTTCACCGCACAGCCAAAGGATGCGGGTGAGAATCCAGTCACGGTCGGGAAATTCGCGTCCGAGCTCCGCCGAATAGATTTCACCAGTGGGCCGGCGGCCCCGAAAAACGGCATTGAGCGGCTGGCCATTGCCAATGCGGGCGCGGATGCGATGACGTCCCAGCGGGGTCTGGTAAGAGCCTGCAGCACAGCCAACACCCTTCAGTGCCGTGGATACCGGCCAGCGCACCAGCGTGCGCCCCTGCTCCCGCAGTTCCAGAAGCTGCTGATCAATCGAAACGAAAATTTCCGGCTTATTCATGGGCTGCATTATGCAGGCCAGCGGCCATGAATGCAGTAAGGCGGCTCACAATAAAATCAACCGGCGTACGCTCGCCGGTATCGTTCTGGCTCATGGCACGCAGGGCATCGAAGTTGGACATGGTGAAGATCGCCGTACCCAGCGCGAAATGCGTATGCCAGAACAGGTCCGCAGCGGTGGCGCCAGGCAGCGCCGGCTTCAGACGTGCCAGATAGTGCTGGAAGGCGGCGCCGTAGCGCTCACTCAGATAATTGCGCAGGTGGCCCTGGGACTGGGTATACGCCAGACCCAGCAGGCGCATGAAGGCCGTCGCACGATTGGACCCCTTCCCGTGCACGTCATAAACAGCACCGGTCAGCAGCTGCAGCAGGTCGTCCACCGTCAGATGCGGCTTTTCCTGTTCCAGCCGGTTCAGACGCCCTTCGATCTCCTCCACCAGTGGGTCGAGGAAGCGGACAAACACGGCCTGAATCAGCGATTTCTTCGACCCGAAATGGTAGTTGACAGCCGCAAGGTTAACCCCCGCCGCACTGGTAATGGTACGGAGCGACGTTTCCGCAAAACCGCGCTCGGCGAACAGCACCTCCGCCGCATCCAGAATCCGCTCGACCGTTTCTTTCTGTGCCATGAAAAAACTTCCTGCTAAACGCTCGTTTGAAACTTACGTTTGCCAGTCGGGCCTGTCAAGAACAAGGTGCACCCAAATGCTGCGAACCGGCGCCCATTGCACTGCATCATGGCACAGACCCGGTTCGTTAGACTTTGTTGCCACTACTCCAGTCCGGTTTAGCGCCCCACTTTCTAAAGCAGCTGCCCCGTCCCGCGCCACAGTCCGCCAACAGATTGAAAGCACACAGCTTTCAAAACCGCACGCAACCGCCCCGCAACGACAGCGCACATTCGCACCTAATCTGAATCGTGATGAAAATCCGCTGTGCTCTCATACTTGCACGCAGGCGGATCGCCATCGCCGCGAACACCTGCATATCCAACACGCACACACAATACAGAGGGAGACACCGCTCATGCTCAGACGCGCAGTTCCCGAAGTCGGTTGCTGGTATGAAAATGCCGAACAGGGCACCCTGTTTGAAATCGTGTCACTGGACGAAGACGAAAACACAGTGGCCATCCAGTATTACGAGGGCGAGATCGAGGAAATGGAACTGGACGTGTTCGCACAGTTGCCGCTGCGCAGTGTGGAGCAGCCGGAAGACTGGAGCGGCCCCTACGAAGTGGACCGGGAAGACCGCTTCGAAAGCGATTTTGACGGATTAACGGATGAAAATGCCGAACTGATGATGCTGGATGACTCCGGCGATCTGCATGTTGTGGACGACTTCTGACGCCTGGTTTCTGCCTTTCCATTTCGCAATAGCGCATAGCAAGCGTGCGGGATCCATGTGGTCCCGCCTTTTTTTTTAATGCCGCCCTGTATATACTTCCAGCCTGTATATAAAAACAGGAACCTCGCTCATGGAAAAGCTCACCAAACGGCAGGCGGAAATCCTGGCACTGATCAAGCAGCACATCGACGAATCAGGCATGCCTCCCACCCGCATGGATATCGCCGCCACCTTCGGTTTCAAATCCCCCAACGCCGCCGAAGAACACCTGCGCGCACTGGAGCGCAAGGGAATGATCGAAATGGTTCCCGGCGCATCCCGCGGCATCCGCCTGCTGGGCACTGAAGACGAACAACCCGGCCTGCCCATCATTGGCCAGGTCGCCGCCGGACACCCGGTGCTGGCCCAGGAAAACATTCTGGGTTACTGCGAAGTGGAGCCGCGCTTCTTCAAGCCAAAGGCGGACTACTTTCTCAAGGTGAAAGGTCTGAGCATGAAGGATGCCGGCATTCTGGAAGGTGACCTGCTGGCGGTGCACAAAACCCGTGACGCCCAGCGGGGACAGATCGTGGTGGCACGCATTGGCGATGAAGTCACCGTCAAGCGCTTCGACCGCAAGCGCAACAAGATCCTGCTATTGCCGGAAAATCCTGATTTCGAACCCATTGAAGTTGATCAGAACAGCGACGAGTTCGTCATTGAGGGGTTGGGAGTGGGCGTCATTCGCAGCGGGCTGTAACTGCGGCCCGTGAGTGAAAGGGAACTTCCGCGGTCGGGGACCAACATACATGCTGCATGAATCGATCGGACACTGTGCCGATCAGTGCAGCATCCCCGACACGTCCTCGTATTCATCCATCGACAGGTCATGACGCTCCTCGTGCGGTTCGAGCACATGGCCATACACCTCGCCCACCGCCTGCACACCGGCACTCACCATCGCCTTGCCAATGTCCAGCGAGAACTCTGCAAGCAGCACACGCACCTCTTCCGAGAAGCGAATGTTTACCAGTGGTTCCCCCTTTCCGTCAGCGCGACGCAACACGATTTCGCCAGTGGGCAGTTCAACAATTTCCAAGAGAGAGGACATTCGCGACCTTTTTGACGGAAGTGCTTGAGGTAGCAGCAGAAATGCGATTTTTCAGGGGAAAAACGCTAAAAACAGACGTTTCTGGATACTACGCAATGGCCGCAGATACTATCACGCCAGCCCGTGCCATCACACACAAATAGGTCATCCAATCGATATAATTTTTCTACCACTCACCCAGCGTTTGCCTGACTTCCTCTATCAACTCACGAAGATTGTCATGCCAATCAGAAAGTTGCAGCAACTCGTCTTCGTCTGCCATCACCCGCACTTCAATCGCGTTCAGATTCACCGGTGCTTTCGCTACCGTGGTGGTGGCAGGATCAACATCCTGAACCCGCTGCCAAGCGATCAGCATGCGATTGAGCCAGCTGCCGGCCTGCGTCTGCAATTGCAGGATCTGTTCGAGCTCAGGAATGGATTTGCCTTCGGCGTCTGCTGCTGACAGCAACTGCTGCAGGGGCATCCCGGCACGAAATGGTACCGAGTAGGTCTGCGCAACCTCCCAGATCAGGGCCTCATAGGTGCCCATGAGGTGGAACAGGCAGGATTCGCGATGCGCGGCCAGCACGGCCTTGCGGTTCACCAGACGTTCGTCTTTGTCTGCCTTTTCAATGGCTTCCAGATAGAAAGCGGCGAAATAACGTTTCTGGTTGGCTTTGCTGAGTCTGTGTCGGGCCATGCGGAGTTCACCTGATCAATGAGACCGCCCATTTTACGCACCCCGCCGAAGCACGCCTAGCGGCGAATTTCGGTGCATTTACTATACTTTCCCCAACAGGGATGAAAACTTCCAGACAGTTGTTTTTGCTGTTGTTTTCAAAATCCGCACGCAGGTGAAATGATGCTGAAGCTGTTCGGGCCGGCCATGTTCGTGATGAACCGGCTGCAATATACCTACAAATTTACGCTGATCAGTGTGTTGTTCCTGTGCCCCATCCTGCTGCTGGGCTACCAGTTGTGGGACCAGCTTGAACGCGATATCCAGGTCACTTCCAGCGAAGTGGAAGGCATCCATATCATCGCACAGCTCAACCAGCTGTCGTTCAGCGCGAATACTTACCGCGACATGATGATGGCCAGCAATTACGACCGCACCGAGGAGACCGCGCAAAAGATCCGGCAGGCACGCTCAGCCATGCGCGGACAGCTGGACGCCCTCGAGAAGGAGTTCGCCGGTAGCCACCTGTTTTTGCCCGCACACCAGGAACGTCTGGAGTCGGCGTGGCAACGCGCCATCAACGAAAACCTCGGTGCTGCCCTGACACTGCCCGAGTACCTGGGTTCTTACGGCGCGGTTGGCGTGGAAGCCGACAAGATGATTGCCGAGATCGCCAAGTCCAGCGGTCTGACGGCCGAAAACGACCTCGAACTGAATGCCACGTTGACGCTCTACCTGGAAAAACTGCGCGTTGTGGCGATGAATGCCAGCCTGCTGCGCGGTTACGCCAACAATGTTCTGAACACCGCCTTCGTCGATAGCGCCACCGTTTCCGTCATCGAATCCATCTACGCCGACACCACAACCGCCCTGAACCAGGCCAGCGAAAACGCCACAGCCATCAGCCGCGACCATCCGGACAGCAGCGTCGGCCCGATGATGAAGCCCACCCAGGAACAGGTGGAAAAAATCCTGCAGATCGTGAACGAGCAACTGATTGAAGCCTTCGAGGAAAAAATGACGTGGCAGGAATTCCACGCCACCGCCAGCACCAATCTGGAAGGCATTTTCGCGCTGGACAAGAACATCCTGCAGCACGCGCATGACATCGTGGAAAAACGTCTGCAGCTGAAGGAAAGCCGCCGCGTCATGCTGGTGGTCAGCCTGCTGGTACTGCTGGGCATCATCACCTATCTGTATCTGGGCCTGTACATCACGTTGCGGCAGAACATAACCAGCATGGTGGACAGCGCCTCCCGCGTTGCCAACGGCGACATGACGGTGCGGGTGCCGAATCTGAGCCAGGATGAACTGGCCATTCTCACCAGCAATTTCAATTCGATGGTGGAACAGATGCGGACGCTGATCACCTCCGCACGCAGCAGCAGCGATCTGACAGAAGAGCATGCGGAGAGGGTGCAGCAGCTGGCCCAGCACAACAGCGAGCTGGTCAGCCATCAGAAGGACGAGACCCGCAAGATCACCCGCGCCATGGAAGAAATGACCTCAGCCTCGTCGGAAGTGGCACGCGAAGCGGAATTTGCCGCCAACGCGGCGCAGGAAGCGGATGATCACGCGCGCGAGGGACAGTCGCTCATCAATTCCGCCCTGACCAGCTTTGAAGATCTCACCAGCCGCATCAACACCTCCATGCATGTGGTGGAACGTCTGGCGGAGCTGAGCCGCGGCGTCACCACGATTCTGGCTGTCATCAAGAGCATTGCCCAGCAGACCAATCTGCTGGCTCTGAATGCCGCCATTGAAGCCGCCCGCGCCGGCGAACAGGGGCGCGGTTTTGCGGTGGTGGCGGATGAAGTGCGCACGCTGGCCCAGCGCAGCCATGAGGCCACCGTGGAAATCGACGGCGTGCTGGGCAAGATCCAGAGCGGCGTGGATGAAGCGGTGAATGCCATGAAAGTGAGCGTGAATGTCACCGGCGCTTCCGTCGGCACCACCCGCGCCCTCAGCAGCAAGCTGGATGAAATCCTGCAGGGCATCACCAGCATCAACGATCGCACCCGCTCGATCTCCGCCGCTGCACTGGAGCAGACCGAGTCCGTCAATCACGTGCGCCTGAGCGTGCAGGAAATCGATGCGCGTGGCGGCGAAGCCAGCGATGCCGCGTCCAATACACTGGGGTCCATCCGCGAAATGCGACTGTCGGTGGAGAATCTGACCGATCAGTTGAAACGCTTCAAGGTCTGAACGCCCGCACCTGGATTCCCGCGTCGATTCCCGCAACTGAAAACGGAGCCCGAAGGCTCCGTTTTCATTTCACAGGCACAAATCGCCGACGCTATTTTTTCGCCTTCGCTGCGGCTTTGGGCGCGGCCTTTTTCGCTGCCGGTTTTTTCGCAGCCCCTGTTTTTGCTGCGCCACCCGCCTTGCCCGCTGGCTTGTCCGTGGCAGCGTCGCTCTTGGCTATCCACTTCATGCCGTTGTAGGTCGCGACCCAGCCCGTCGGCTTGCCGTCCACTTCCGTCATCACATACTGCGATTTGCTCTTGCGACTGAAGCGGACCATGGCGCGGTTGCCGGCCGGATCGGTTGCCGGCGCATCCAGCAGGAAGTGATATTTCTCGTCGAGCTTTTCACCCACGGATTTCAGTTCGTCCACAAACGGCGCGCGGGTCTCGCGATGCCTGGGGAACTGGCTGGCGGCCAGGAACAGGCCGGACGCGCCGTCGCGCAGCAGGAAGAAGTCGTCGGACTTCTCGCAGCTCAGATGCGGCATGGGAATCGGATCGGCTTTCGGCGGCGCCACTTCACCGTTGCGCAGCAGCTTGCGGGTGTTACCGCACTCGGCGTTGGTGCAGCCGAAGTACTTGCCGAAGCGACCGGTTTTCAGCTGCATGTCAGAGCCGCACTTGTCGCACTCCACGATGGGGCCGTCGTAGCCCTTGATCTTGAAATTGCCCTGCTCGATTTCGTAGCCGTCGCAATCCGGACTGTTGCCGCACACATGCAGCTTGCGCTTCTCGTCGATCAGGTAGTGTTCCATCGCCGTGCCGCATTTGGGGCAGCGATGTTTTTCCCGCAGCGCGCGGGCTTCGCTTTCCTCATCGTCGGCGTTGATGGACTCATGGCCGGGAATCAGGTTGATGGTGGCCTTGCAGCGCTCTTTCGGCGGCAACGCATAGCCCGAGCAGCCCAGGAACACACCGGTGCTGCCGGTGCGGATCATCATGTTGCGGCCGCATTCGGGGCACTTGATGGTGGTTTCCACCGGCGGATTGGCGCGCATGCCCTGCTTGTCCGACTCGGCATTTTCCAGCTTCTGGCGAAAATCCCCGTAGAACTCGTCCAGCACCTGCTTCCAGTTGAGCTTGCCTTCGGCGATCTCGTCGAGGCGCTCTTCCATGTTGGCGGTGAAGCCGTAATCCATCAGGTTGTTGAAATTCTCGTTCAGGCGGTCGGTGACGATGTCGCCCATTTTTTCCGCGTAGAAACGGCGGTTTTCCAGACGGACATAGCCGCGGTCCTGCACGGTGGAGATGATGGAGGCGTAGGTGGACGGCCGGCCGATGCCGCGTTTTTCCAGTTCTTTTACCAGGCTGGCTTCGGAGTAGCGGGCCGGCGGCTTGGTGAAGTGCTGGCTGTGATCGAGCTGCTTCAATTGCAGCGACTCACCCACTTTCACGTCGGGCAGTTCAATGTCCTCGTCGGATTTCTTGCTGCCGGGCATGTTCACGATCAGGTGACCGTCGAACTGCAGGATACGGCCCTTGGTGCGCAGTTCGAATTCGCCAGCGGTCACCGACAGATTGGTGCTCATGTATTCCGCTGCCGGCATCTGGCAGGCCACGAAACGCTTCCAGATCAGTTCATACAGACGCTGGGCGTCCTGTTCCAGCCCGCTCACGTCTTTGGCCAGCAGGGCAACATCGGTGGGACGGATCGCTTCGTGGGCTTCCTGCGCGCCTTCCTTGCTGGAGTAAACCTGCGGCTGCTCCGGCAGATAGCGCTTGCCGTACTTCTTCTCGATGTAGTCGCGGCAGCTGTTCAGGGCGTCCTGGCTCAGGTTGGTGGAGTCGGTACGCATGTAGGTGATGTAGCCGGCCTCGTACAGGCGCTGCGCCATCATCATGGTTTTCTTCACGCTGAAACCCAGCCGCGTACTGGCGGCCTGCTGCAGGGTGGAGGTGGTGAACGGGGCAGCCGGACGGGATTTGGTGGGCTTGTCCTCGCGGCCAGTAACCTTGTAAGTCTGTTTCTGCAGCTGCGCCAGTGCCTTTTCGGCATCGGTCTGGTTGGTGGGGCGGAACTCGTTGCCGGCCTGTTTCAGCACCTGCAGGCGCAGTTCATCTTTTTTGCCGGTCAGCGTGTCGGCAAAGATTTCCCAGTATTCTTCCGGAATGAAGGCGCGGATTTCGCGCTCGCGCTCCACGATCAGTTTCACCGCCACCGACTGCACCCGGCCGGCCGACAGCCCACGGGCGATCTTGGCCCACAGCAGCGGCGACACCATGTAACCCACCACCCGGTCGAGGAAACGACGGGCCTGCTGGGCGTTGACGCGGTTTTCATTGACCACGCCGGGCCTGGAGAAGGCTTCCTGAATGGCGGTCTTGGTGATTTCGTTGAACACCACGCGCTTGTAGCGGGATTCGTCGCCGCCGATGACTTCCCGCAGGTGCCACGCAATGGCTTCCCCTTCGCGGTCCAAGTCCGTTGCGAGATAGACGGTGTCGGCATCCTTGGCGAGCTTCTTCAGTTCGGCGACGACCTTTTCCTTGTCCGGCAGGATCTGGTAGTTGGCTTTCCAGCCGCCTTCCGGGTCGACGCCCATGCGGGTGATGAGGGCCTCGCGGGCCTGTTTGCTCTTGTACTGGGCCTTTTCCTTCTCGCCCAGCTTGCGGGTCTGGGCGGCTTTCTGGGCACGCTCCTTGGCGTCCACCGCATTCTTGCCACTACCACTGGTGGGCAGGTCACGCACATGGCCGACGCTGGATTTCACGATGAAATCCTTGCCTAGATATTTGTTGATGGTTTTCGCCTTGGCGGGCGACTCCACGATGACCAGTGATTTTCCCATAGCGTCTTTACCAACTGTCCTGTGTGGTGGCCGTTGATTTGTGCGTCAAAAGGGCGACATATATAAAAGGTGGCAGGCTCCCGGTCAAGCAAGCATTCTGTGCCCTGCCGTTTTCGACAACTGCGACACTCTCCTGTTTCCTGTTTTCTATCGCCGTAATTTCAACAAGTTAGATGCAAACCCCGAAATCGACAAGTTTCCTGCCTGTCAGTCCGGATTTGCGTTTTCGCCATTCGGTCAAATAATTAATGGCCAAAACCACAAAAACAACGACCGCGAGGCTTCTGCATGCTGATTCGACATCTGTTCCGTTTACCCTGGATTGCGCTGGCTCTGCTGCTGCAGGCCCCGGCATTCGCGGCCAACAATCCGGCGGTGGTGTTGCGGGACATTCACGCATCCCAGCTGATTCTTCAGGTGGTGGCCTCCAGCTTCCACCGCTACCAGGGCTCCGAAGGCGACAGCAAGCAGCTGGCGATCCTGAACGCAGATCTGCTGGTGCTGAAGAACACCCTGTCTACCACGTTTCAGGATCTGAACGACATGGGAATGACCGCTGAGCTGGGCCAGCTGAAAGCCCACTGGTCGGATGCGGCCCGCAACCTGAATACCGCGGCCAGCGCCATCAGTGGCGGCGGTTTCGCGGAAGGCCAGATCATCAATGATTACCTGCTGAACAATCACAAGGCCGCCCGGGATCTGGAAAACGCCTATGCGGCCGTTCCCAAGAACACCGGTTTCAAGCTGGCGCCCGGCCTGCAGGCCCTGCGCGACCAGACCCTGCTGATGCAGACCATGTCGACCCTGTACATGGAGCAGAGCAACTCGCAATACGCCTACACCTACCGCCGCGACCAGGGCGATGAGGAAACCCTGGACCAGATGGCGACCCGCTTCAGTCGCGGCCTGGACCAGCTGCAGGTCAGCGGCGACAACGTAAAACGTCTGGCGGACGTGCGCTCCAAATGGAAGTTTCTGGAAAAGTCCTTCCTGAACTACAACGAGAATTCGGTGCCCTATCTGGTGCTGAAATTCGGCCCGGCCATCATCACCGGACTGCAGGAAATGGCCGCCAGCATCGACCGCGACTGAGCCGGCGCGTCACACTGCCAGCAGTTCCCGCAGCTGCTGGCAGACCGCCTCCACTTCCGCCACGTCGCCCTTTTCATTCCACACCAGCGTCACACTGCGCGGCCCCAGCTCCAGCGCCAGAAAATCCGGTTTCTGCTCCTGCTGCCAACGGGCAAGCACGGCATCGATCGCGGGCGCCGAAGTCTGGCGAATATCCTGTGCTTCCCACACCAGTTGGCCCTCCGGCGTCCGCCGCTGCACCCACTTACCCTTGATGGACGGGCCGGTCTGGTTTTCCTCCGCCACCAGCTGGTAACGCGCCCAGCTGTGCTCGGCCAGATGGGGATTGCGCTCCAGGGTGGCACTGAACACCGGATCGCGGCGCAGGAAAATCGGCTGGATATTCACCCGCTGCTGCTGCGCCAGCTGCCGGATGCGGGCCAGACGCCGCTCCCGGGGCGACGGCCGCAGCATCAGGATCGGGCCGACGATGAACAGCATCGACACCGCAATGATGATCCAGATGGCCATGTGCAACTCCCCTTTCCTTCAATTGTCATCGACTTGACCCATAACAACATGGGTCCGGCGCCGGCCTTGCATTATTGAAAGCGCGCATTATCTAATAGAATCCGACCGACACCACTCTTTCCATTCCAGAAGGACTTTTTTTATGGGCCAATACACGCACATTCTGCTGGCAGCGGATTTCACCCAGGAATCAGACATGGTTGTGCAGCGCGCCAAGGCACTGGCCGGTACGTTCAACGCCAAACTCAGTATCGTGCATGTGCTGGAGCCGATCTCGATTGCCTATGGCGGCGAATTCCCGGTGGATCTGGGCGATCTGCACAAGGAACTGGAAAAGCAGGCGCAAACACAACTCACCGCGCTGGGCGACAAGCTGGGCGTCCCCAAGGAAAACCGCTATCTGGAAGTGGGCATTACCGAGAAGGAAATCCTGCGCATCGCGAAAGCCAACGCGGTGGATCTGATCGTGATGGGCAGCCACGGCCGGCATGGTCTGGCGCTGCTGCTGGGATCGACCGCCAATGCCGTGCTGCACCACGCCGAGATCGACGTGCTGGCGGTGCGGGTGAAAAAATCGAAATAAGCCTCAGTAGAACGAACGCTCGCGGTCCTGCCTGTCCTGGATCGCGGGCGACACCGCCTCGTCCGTCATCACCGGGCGGACACGCTGCAGCTGCGCCTCCATCGAGTAACTCACGCTCGACGACAGGTTGAAGAAGCTCAGCAGCGCCTTCAGGTTGGAATCACTCTCGCACGCTTCATGCACCCGCTGCCAGAACGCCTGGTTCAGGGTCTGCAATTCCTCGTTGATGCTGATCAGCCCCTGCAGATCCCAGTCCGGCCGCATGCCTTCCCGGTAATTGAAATACTGCCGCAGCAGATACAGCGCGGCCGAGCGGATGATAAATTCGTCCTGCGACGCGAACGGCAGGTGATTGCGGGCATTGGGCTTGAGCTTGTGCAGGATCGGGCAGGCGCTGGTGGCCATGATCAGCCCCATCAGCGAACGCAGCCCCTCTTCCAGGGCGGTTTCCTTGAAATATTCACGCTCCGGCGTCACCACCCGCACCTTGGCACTCTTGATGGCCGGCAGACGCTGGAAATCGGTCACCACCTGCACCAGATCCACCGCCGCCGGGCAATAGGCACAATCCTTCACCGTCAGCGGACAGTTGGGACACTGGTTGTGGCCCAGGGCCGCCCAGCGGGGAGCCTCGGGGCGCGCCTGCTTCAGATCGAATTCGCGATCGATATCCACCTCGTAATTCAGGGAACGATCTTCCAGCGTGAAGGTGTACTGAATTTTCATGGGAGTCAGGCCCTTGCCCCGGGTTCTTGGCGTTAATACCAGTGTAGCAGGCGTCCCGATAACGGTAGGGCAGCGGCCTTAGCCGCTTGCGGAATTGTGAACTATGCTGAAGGGGCATCCCTTTCCCGTCTGTCAGGAGTGTCGCGGGTGGTCAAGAATTCGCAACTGGTGAACCCCGGTTCCAGCGCGGAAAAGCCCGATCTGGACTGGAGTCAGGTCAAGGAAACGATTTCCATGCTGTGTCTGGCCATGGCGCAGATCGAGAGCACCCTGACCGACAGCTCGCGCTCGGTGGGCGAGTTGACCACCAGTTTTTCCGGCATGGCGCAGGACGCCCAAACCGTGGTCGCCCTGTGTGATGAAATCGACAGCGCCGAACAATGGCAGGCACGCCGCGCGGAACTGCGCCAGACCGCCAGCCAGATCAGCCAGCAGATGTACCGCGCCATCGTCGCGTTCCAGTTCTACGACCGCCTGAGCCAGCAGCTGGGTCACGTCAACCTGAGCCTGACCCATCTGGGCGAACTGATCAGCGACGCCAGCCGCCTGTACAACCCGTCCGAATGGCGCCGCATCCAGGACGAAATCCGCTCCCACTACACCATGGAATCGGAACGTCTGATGTTCGACCTGATCATGAAGGGGGCGAATATTACCGAAGCGCTGGCGCTCTACCGGCATCAGTTCGAGCAGACCGAATCCGTGCGCAACGACAACAGTGACGATGATATCGAGCTGTTCTGAACGCCCTTACGCCAGAATCTCCACCACGTCCCCCACCCGGATAGCGCCGGTGCCCACCGGCAGCAGGTTCTGGCCGAAAAACACTTCGCCCTCCCGCTGGCGATAGCTCTTCAGGGTCTTGAACACTTCGGGCTGCTTCTGCGCGGTCTGCGGATCGATGGTGGGAATAGCGCAGCGGGAACAGGGCTTCACCACCCGGAACTCCATGCTGCCAACCCGGATGCGCGTCCAGCCATCCTCGGCAAACGCGGCACCGCCCTGCACCACCAGATTGGGCCGGAAGCGCTCCATGCCAATCGGCAGACTCATGCGGCTGTTCAGATCCTGCAGCGATTCCTCGCTCGCCAGCAGCAGGGGAAAGCCGTCGGCAAAGCCCACCGTTTCCCCATCCTGCGCGTAATCCGTATTGACCGCGCGCCGGGACGTTTCCGGCATGAACACCAGCTGGCATTCAACTCCCAGAAAGCGGCTCAGCCAGGCGTCCAGGCGGGGCGGTCCACTTAAGGCATCGCATTGATCCCGCCACACCTGCACCCGCCGGGTCGCACCGCCGGCAAAATCCGCCGCACTGAACTGCACGGGTTCGCAGTCAGGCGCCGACAGAGTGACACGCCCGCCTTCCAGCAGAGTGCGCACCAGTGCCATGCGCGCATGCTGGCGCTGGGTCAGGAACTGGCCCTGCGAATCCACCACCAGCCAGCGGCGGTCGTACAACGGACCAAAACGGTCAATGGAGAATTGCGGAACGGAAATACCACCCAGCGACTTAACCGGGTGGATGAACAGACGGGTCACCTGCATGGCCATTACCCTCAAAAGACGATGCTGCTGCCCTCGGCCGGCACCTCGGCGCTGATGCCCTTGTCGCGGAACAGCTTCTGCTGCAAAGCCTGCAGCGCTTCGGCTTCGCCGTGCACCAGATAGAACCGCGACTTGCCGGTAAACCTGCCGGCCCACTCCAGCAGCTCGCTCTGACCGGCATGGGCCGAGAAACCGCCCAGCGTGTGGATCTTCGCTTTCACGGCAAAGGTGGCGCCCAGCATCTTCACCTTCTTCTCGCCGTCCACCAGCTGCCGGCCCAGCGTGCCTCTGGCCTGAAAGCCGGGGAACACGATATGGCATTCCTCGCGCCACAGGTTGTGCTTCAGGTGATGACGGATGCGGCCGCCGTTGCACATGCCGCTACCGGCAATGATCACCGCCCCGCCCTTCACCCGGTTGATCGCCATGGAATCTTCGGTGTTCTGGGTGAACGTCAGCGACGGCAGCAGCTTGCGCGGATCATCGCCGAACCGCATGGACAGCCGTTTCAGGTCATTGGCGTCCAGCAGCTCGACGTATTCGCTGTACAGACGGGTCACCTCGATCGCCATCGGGCTGTCGAGAAACACCTTCTGCTGGGGCAGCTTGCCTTTCAGATGCAGCGCGCTCAGATGGAACAGCATTTCCTGCGTGCGACCTACGGCAAACGCCGGAATCAGCACATTGCCGCGATCCTGATGCGCCTGCTGCAGAATGGCTTCCAGCTCGTCCAGCGTATGATCCATGCTGCGGTGATCGCGGTCGCCATAAGTGCCTTCCATCAGCACCAGATCGGCCTCGCTCACCGTTTCCGGATCATTCATCAGCACCACATCCGTATTGCCCAGATCGCCGGAGAAAACCAGCGTCTTGTCGACGCCCTGCTCGCGGATTTTCAGTTCCACGATGGCGGAACCGATGATGTGGCCGGCGTCGCGGAAGTACAGCGACACATGGCCGTTGACCGCGCGGGAGTGGTGATAGGGAACGCCGGCGCAGTGCTCCAGAACGTGAAGCACATCTTCTTCGGTGTAGAGCGGTTCGATGGGCGGCTTGCCGGCGCGCTTGCGCCGCTGGTTTTCCCACTCCACATCGCGCAGATGCAGGTTCACCGCGTCGTCCAGCATGATCGCCAGCAGATTGCGGGTGGCCTCGGTGCAGAACACAGGACCCTTGTAACCTTCCTTGAACAGGCGCGGCAGCAGACCGCTGTGGTCCAGATGGCCGTGGGACAACACCACGGCATCCAGCGTGCGCGGATCAAACGGGAACGGCTCGCCGTTACGCTTTTCCGCCTGCTTGCCGCCCTGGTGCATGCCGCAATCCAGCAGGATGCGCACGCCCTCGGTTTCCACCAGATGACAGGAACCGGTGACTTCCTGCGCCGCGCCCCAGAAGGTCAGCCTGGCCATAAATCAGGCCGCCAGCTTCTGACGCACCGATGCCAGCTTCACGCACACCACGAACACTTCCATCGCCTTGTTGATGTCGGCCAGCGTCGGAAAGCTCGGCGCGATGCGGATATTGCGATCTTGCGGGTCTTTGCCGTAAGGGAAGGTGGCGCCGGCAGGCGTCAGTTTTACACCGGCATCATCCGCCATTTTCACCACGGCTTTGGCGAGACCGTTGCGCGTGTCGAACGACACGAAGTAACCGCCTTCGGGCACCGTCCAGCTGCCGAAATCGCTGTTGGCGAAACCGTTGTTCAAATGCTCGATCACGGCATCGAAACGTGGTTTCAGCAATTCGGCGTGCTTGCGCATGTGGCTGGTGAGGCCAGCGTAGTCGCCGAAGAATTTGGTGTGGCGCAGCTGATTGATCTTGTCGGGGCCAATCGTTGCGATGCCGAGATGTTTCTTGAAGTGCTTGAGGTTTTCTTCGCTTGCACCCATGAAGGCAACGCCGGCGCCGGCGTGGGTGATTTTCGAGGTGGAACCGAACAGCAGAATCGAATCCTGCGTGCCGTTGGCGCGCGCCAGTTCCATGATGTTAGAAAGCGCGGGCGCATTGTCGTGCAGCGCGTGGATTGCGTAGGCGTTGTCCCACATGACGCGGAAATTCTCGCCGGCGATCTTGCCGAGTTTGGCGATGCGCTCGACGGTGTCTTTGCTGTAAACGATGCCTGACGGGTTCGAGAAACGCGGCAC
>CAZBII010000081.1:0-19733 GCA_964491665.1 uncultured Moraxellaceae bacterium | reverse complement strand
ACCATCGCTGTACTGTCCCTGCTGTTTCTGTTTTTGCCGGGCGTGGTCAGGGCGGAAAACCAGACTGAATTTACCGTGAATATATACAGCGAGTGAGGTTGAACAATCGCGCGGGTTTGATTTTAAAACGTCTTGTCAGCAGTGCCGACCTGTAAGACCAGAGTGGTGAAAGAGCGGCAATCAGCAGGCAGTCGGTTGCACCGGGGTATGGAGCCACAGCTCGTTTGAGCTGTGGCTTTTTCGTTGTGGCGTGATTATTTTCTGCGGGTGCGGCGCAGGACCAGCAAAGCCAGACCGCCGAGCAGAAGCCACTGGACGGAACCGCCGGAGTGATGATCGTCATCCCCGTAATACTCTTCCACGTAGTAGCCGTTGTCATAGTCCGCGCTTTCCATGCGCACTGGCGCGCTGTCTGGCGTTGTGGACGTCAGCAGCAGGTTGTGGGTGTAGGCGTCATACAATTCGATGCCGAGCCGGTAGCGCTGTGGATCAAATCCGCTGTTCAGGCCAAAGCCGGTGTAGATCGCGTCGCTGTGGGAATAGTTGCTCACGGTGAAGCTGCCGGTGTCCTTCAGGTAGAGCCACTGGCCGTGGCGGTCAATCAGGTACAGTTTGCCGTACAGGCTCTGGATGCGACCGGGTGCGTCGGCGTCGAAGCGGATGTCGGCCTGGGTGTAGTAACCGTCGCCGTCGCTGTCGCTGCTCAGGGTGAAGTCCAGCTGGAACAGTTGCAGGTCGTTGCTGTAGGCCGCCTCGCGGTTCACGTCTTCCAGATACAGCTGGGCCAGGTCGCTGTCATAGCCGGGGCCGTAGGTGGCGAGCAGGGCGTTGGTCTGGGCGTCGTAGACGCGCAAGGTCAGGGCGTACTGGGTGCTGGGATAGCCGTCGGTGAGCAGCACGGTGGCCTGGTAACTGTCACTGCCGGTGGCGCCGCGCAGGGTGAAGGGATCGGTGCGGAACAGGGGCGTGCTGGCGCCGTTGTTGAGCTGACCGGTGACATAGACGCTGGCGCTGGAGAGGCGGGTGTCCAGGTCGAAATTGACGTTGAACTGGTGGTAGTAGCCATCGCCGTCATCGTCGCGGGTGAAGTCCAGCCAGGCATTGTACAGGCTGATGTCGGCAGCGCTGAGGGCCGCAGTGGTGAAGGTGGCGGCGGCGCTGTTCAGCGTGGTGGCGGGAGGGTTGTCGCTGGCGTCGGGCGCCGGGCGATCGGGGTTGGCAATCACTTTGCCGGCAAATTTCTGCTGGGCGTTTTCCTCCGCGCGCAATCCCTGGCTGGCGGCCAGGGCGGGCAGCAGGAACAGCAGGATCAGAACGGGCTTTTTCATGGTGGAACCTCCTTTTCAAGTGGCTCCATTACAGGGGCGGGGCACTGAATCGAACCTGAACTGAAAGGATTTTTGCGTTCAGGATCAATTCAGTTTGCGGGGCTTAATCTTGGCGTAACAGTGACAACAAGGAGGATCTCCTTATGTGGACCAAGATGAAGAAATCGATTGTGAGTGTTGCTGCCATCGTGGCCAGCGCCGGTCTGTTTACCAGCTCCCAGGCTTATGCCCTGAACGACGATGAAACCGCCATTCTGGTGGGTGTGGCTACCGGTGGTCTGGCGGCGATTGCCACCAAGCACCATCTGGATCATGACCGCTGGGATCGCGAGCGTGGTGGCTACCGTGAATACCATTACTACGAGCGTGAGCGCCCGGTGCGGGTGGAACACTATGTCGTGCACCAGCCCCCCGTGTACCGTGAGTACGAGTATGAACGTCGCAGTTACCGCGGTGGTCACGGTCATCATGGCCATCATCGTGGCCGCGGTCGTGGACATGGTGGCGGCTACGAGTATGTGTACGAACGCCGCAGCGGCTTCTGATCAAGGCTGAAAACGAAAACCCCTGTCATCGCAAGATGGCAGGGGTTTTTTGTTGGGCATGAAAACGGGATCAGGGCAGTGAGCAGGCAAAAAAACAGGTCGTTTCAGTTTGACGTTGAAGCCAGATAACGCTCGGCAAATGTCTGCGCCGGAATTGCGGCGGACCAGTAGAAGCCCTGGGCAATGTCGCATTCCAGCGCGCGCAGCATGTTCAGTTCCGCCTCGGTTTCGATGCCCTCCGCCACCGTGTATGCGTGCGTCGCGCGGGCCAGCTGCACGATCGCCTTCACGATATTCTGGTTGGTGGTGGAGTGCTGGATGTTGCGCACGAAACGGATGTCGATCTTGATCTCGTCGGCGTTGATCTGCTGCAGGTAGGACATAGACGAATAACCGGTGCCGAAGTCATCGATGGCAATGCTGAAACCCAGTTCGTGCAGCTGGCGGATTACGCCGAGAAAGCGCTCCGGGTCATCCATCACCGCCGATTCCGTCACTTCAAACAGGATGTGTCGGGTGTTGATGCCGTAGTCGGCCATGCATTGCTTGATGAAAGGCAGCAGGCGTTTGTCGCTGATGTCCAGCGCCGACAGGTTGACCGACAGATGAAAATCCGCCGGCAGGTTTTTCTGCTGCTGCAGCCAGCGGCAGGTCTGCACCAGCACCTGCTGGGTAATGTCGAAAATCAACTGGCTCTGTTCCGCCAGTGGAATGAACACGCCGGGGCTGATGAAGCCGTCGCGGGCGTGAATCCAGCGCACCAGCACTTCGCCGCCCACCAGCAGTTGCGTGCGCATGTCCAGTTGCGGCTGGATGTAGATGCATAGCTGCTGCCGTGTGATGGCAACCTGCAGTTCCGACAGCACCGACAGGCGATGCTTGATGAAAATGTCCTGCTCGCTGGAATACACCGCCGTGGTCTGGCGGTTGCGGTGCGCGGTCAGCAGTGCCACCTGCGCCTGGCGAAAACATTCAAAGATGGTTTGCTGCGATGGCAGATACGCCGCAGCGCCGATGCGGAACGTGATCTTGCTGTTGATGTCGTTCACCGCAATCGTCTGCTCTGACACCGCCACCAGCTCCTGCATGATTTGCTGGATGTAGTCCTCGCCGGGGCCGCGCGCGTTCGCCAGCATCATCTCTTGGCCGCCGGGCAGGCTGATGAAATAGACGGTGTCGCCCTGCAGGGTGGAAATGCCCACAGACCAGGGTCGCTGGCGAATGAAATCCGTCATGCGGTTGACGTGGCGGTAGTAGGCCTGGCCCAGCACTTCCGGCCCCAGCAGTCCCACCAGTTCCCGAAAGCCCTGCAGGTCCAGCACCAGCAGAAACAGGTTGGGATGCCGTTGCTGGATCGCCTCCAGCTGTTCGGGAAATTTGTTGCGGAAGAAGGAAAAGTTCGGCGCGTTGGTGAGCGGGTCGAGAAACGCCTTGGCCAGCATCTGGTCTTCCATGAACTTGATGCGGTCTGCCAGTGCCAGTGACAGCAGCATGAGTTCCGCCGCCGCGCCGAACAGGAAGCCGTGCAGGGTGAAGAAGTTGGCCGGCAGCAGGCTGGTGAAGGTGGCCATGCCCACCGCGCCACCCGCCACCGTGAACGCCCATGACACCAGAAAATAGATGGCAGGACGATAGCCTCTGCGCAGGGTGGTCCAGGCCATGCTGATGCCGAAGATCGAGCCCGCCACCTGCACCACGGAAAAAAACGGAATCATGATGTACTCAGGCACCAGATGCGACACCACGATGCCGGTCCAGCAGACAGCGTCGAACCAGCGCACCTGGCGGTGATGCCAGGGCGCATTGCTTTCGGCATTCAGGAACACGCTGGCGAAACGCGTCACCAGCCAGATCACCAGGAAGTTCAGCGTCATGATGTGCTGGGCCAGATACAGCTGCAGCGTGGCCGGCCAGAGCAGGAAGCCGTAGCCGTGGATGCCGGAGAAGTAGAAAAAGGTGTTGGCGTGGAACGCCAGGTACCACAGGTAGGCCGGCCCCGGATGGCGGGCATAGATCAGGGCGTT
The DNA here is from genome assembly GCA_964491665.1 of uncultured Moraxellaceae bacterium. GTDB lineage: Bacteria > Pseudomonadota > Gammaproteobacteria > Pseudomonadales > Ketobacteraceae > Ch67. The sequence continues at coordinate 15,836 of CAZBII010000081.1, read as the reverse complement.
GTAGACCGCCAGCGCCAGCAGCATGGCAATCACGCCGCCCCAGAACAGGTGCTGCTGTTTCTGCTGGTGGGCAAAGTCGTCGTCGCCGTACAGCGTCAGCGGCAGAATGGCGGGGCCGTCGTTCTGCTTGCGGATCAGCAGGGTGAGTGTCTGCCCGTCGTGAATGGAAAAGTCCAGATGGATGCCGGTGTAGTCGCCGTCACGGGGTATCGGGTCCAGCAGACCGGCGGCCTGTTGCTGGAGCAGCCGGTCGCCATCGAACAGGAAGAATTCCAGATGGCGCAGCAGATGGCTGTCCACCACCAGATGGAAGCGGCGCGGGGCGTTGTCGGGGAAGTGGCCACGGAATTCCAGCCGGTGCCAGTAGGCGTCCGGACCGGGTTTGACCGAGGCGGCAAACAGGGCCGGATCGAACGTCTGCGCCAGCCAGGCCTGCGGTGGCCGTTCGGCATCCTCGCGGGCGGTGGGGAGGGGATCGGCCAGCGCCAGGGTGCGGGTCCGGTCGTCCAGATGCAGGGGGGTGGCGATACTCGCCAGCGGCAGCAGCCAGCACAGCAGCAGGCCCAGCCACAGCCCGGGCTGGCGCCAGCCGGCCGTGCGCAGTAAGGACGGATGCAGTGGCTTCATGAAGGAGATCGCAAGTCGCGGATTAGTTTAACTGTAGCCGAATTCCCGCCGGGTACCGGCCGTGACAGACCGCTACACAGCCTTTACAAATTTGTTTGGCAATAAGGCTCCCGCTGTTTTTTCAGTTCGGTGTATTATCCACAGGCTCAGGGCCAGGGCTTGCGGCCCGTACTGGCGCTTTCTTCCGGTTTCACAATCCTGTCGGCCCCGTGTCCCGCTGCATGCGGCCGCAGCAGTAGAAAACAATAAAATATGCAGAAATACTTCCGAATCCTGTTACCTGTTGCTTTCCTTGCCGCTGCCGGTGCCATTCTGGTGCTTCTTTACCTGACCCGCCCCCAGGCCGAGCGGCACCCGGCGGAAGAGCGCATTCCCACCGTGGCGGTCACCATCGCCGCTCCCCAGACCCTCAAGATACCTGTACTCACCCGCGGCCTGGTCCTGCCGGGCAACGACATCCCCGTGGTGGCGGAAGTCAGCGGTCCGGTCACCTATGTTTCCCCCAACTTTGTCAGCGGCGGCTTCTTCAAGAAGGGCGAAGTCCTGATGAAGGTCGATGACATCGAGAACGAAGTCAAAATCCGCAAGACCGAAGCCATGGTGGCCCAGGCCAGTCAGGCCCTGCAGCAGGCCGAGGCCGAGGCCCGCGCCCGCCGCACCGGTGGCAATGACGTGGCCCTGATCCGCAACTATGACCAGCAGGCCCGCTCCCAGTACGAGGCAGCCAAGGCCGAACTGGCGTCCCTGCGCATGCAGCAGAACAACACCACGCTGGTGGCGCCGTTCGATGGTCGGGTGGAAAGCGAAACCATCAACGTGGGCATGTACCTGAAGCCGGGTTTGGCGCTGGGCAAGATCTACGCGGTGAACGTCGCCGAAGTGCGCATGCCGCTGTCGAACCAGCAGGCGGCGCTGGTGGAGCTGCCGACACGCCGTTCCATCATGAACGCAGATGGTCCGAAGGCCCTGTTCTCGATCGAATACAGCGGCAAGCGCTACCAGTGGACCGGATTCGTGCAGGGTGCGGAAGGCAGCATGGATGAATTCAACCGCCAGCTGCATGTGTATGCCCGCATCCCCGAACCCTTTACCGCGGACCCGGCCCAGCCCGGCCGCCCCGCCCTGACCCTGGGCACCTTCGTCGAGGCCGAAATCGAAGGCCGCACGTTCGACAACATTTACGTGATTCCGCGTCGGGCCTTCCGCAATGGTTCCCAGGTCTGGACGGTGTCCGCCAGCAACCGCCTGCAGCGCAAGGATGTGGAAGTGCTCTACAAGGGCCGTGACCTGATCTATGTGAAAAACGGGCTGAACGAAGGCGACCGCATTGTGCTCAGTCACCTGGACACGGCGGTGGATGGTCTGGAGGTCCGGCCCCAGCCGGTGGCGGAGCAGACCGTCGCTGCTGATCCCGATCCCGCCCAGGATTCCGTGGCGCACGCCGACAACACCCAGCCCTGAGGAGCGGCCATGAATACAATTATCGAATGGTTTGTTCGCAACCACATCGCCGCCAACCTGCTCATGTTCCTGTTCCTGGCGGCGGGCGCCATGTCCCTGATGGACGTGCGCAGCGAAATCATCCCCAGCGTGTCGCTCGACGTGATCTCCGTGTCGGTGCCCTATCCCGGCGCCTCACCCGAGGCGGTGGAGCAGGCCATCATCAACCCGGTGGAAGCGGCGATCTACGATGTCGAGGGCATCAAGTCGATCTCGTCGCGGTCGGTGGAACACCTGGGCGTGGTGACGGCGGAACTGGACTGGGGTTACGACAGCAAGGACATCCTCAACGAGATCAAGGCGCGGGTGGACGGCATCGGATCGTTCCCCAAGGATGCGCAGAAGCCGGTCATCAGCGAACTGTCGGTACGCAACCTGGTGTCGTACCTGATTGTCTCGGGCGATGCCGATGAACGTTCCCTGCGCGCACTGGCCAGCAACATCCGCTCCGACCTGCTGCGGCTGGACACCATTTCCCAGGTCGATCTCACCGGCACCCGCGATTACCAGGTGTCCATCGACGTGCAGGAAACCCTGCTGCAGCGCTACAACCTGAGCTTTGCCGAAATTGCCAACGCCATCCGTGCCAACACGCTGGATGCGCCCGGTGGCGAACTGAAAACCGCGCAGGGTTCGGTGTCGCTGCGCCTGCAGGGACAGATCTACGATCCCGAACAGCTGGAAGACATCGTGGTGCGCGCCACGCCGGACGGTGGTCGCATCATGCTCTCGGACGTGGCCAGGGTCAGCGACGGTTTCCGCGATGGCGTGCGCAGCGAATTCAACGGCAAACCGGCCGTGGTGCTGGCGGTGTACCGGGTCGGCAAGCAGGACATCGTCGACATCTCCAAGGCGCTGCGTGATTACGTGGCGAACCCCACCACCTTCGTGCCGGAAGGCATCAAGCTGGATGTCTGGCAGGACACCACCGTCTACTACAACAGCCGCATGTCGCTGCTCATCACCGACGGCTGGCAGGGTGGTCTGATGGTGTTCCTGATCCTGCTGATGTTCCTGCGTTCGGAAGTGGCGTTCTGGATCAGCATGTCGGTGCCGGTCAGTTATCTGGGCTCGATGATTATCCTGCCGTTCTTCGGCGTGACACTGAACATGATTTCGCTGTTCGCCTACATCCTGGTGCTGGGCATCGTGGTGGACGAGGCGATCGTGATCGGAGAAAACATCTTCTCCTACCGGCGCAAGGGCATGAACGGCGTCGAGGCGGCCATCAAGGGCGCGCAGGAACTGTTCTTCCCGATGCTGGCGTCGGTACTGACCACGTCCTGCGCCTTCATTCCGCTGCTGCTGCTGCCGGGGCCGGAAGGCAAGCTGATGATGGTGATTCCGCTGGTGATCATCTGCACGCTGCTGATCTCGGTGATCGAGGCGGCGCTGTGTCTGCCGGCGCACCTGTCCAGCTCCAATCCCGATCCCTATGACACCGCCATTCCCTTCATCGGCAAGGGCCAGAAGTGGATTTCGGAACACCTCGACTGGTTTCTGGAAAACCGCTACCGCCCGTTCCTGGAAGTCTGCCTGAACTGGCGCTATTCCGTGGTGGTGGCGTTTGTCAGCGTGCTGCTGGTGACAATTGGCATTGTGGCGTTCGGCTGGCTGAAAGTGGTGATGTTCTCGCAGATCGAGGGTGACACCGCCAGCGCCACCATCCGCTTCTCGGAAAACACGCCGCGCGCGGTGAGCGACGCCGGCATCCGCCAGCTGGAAAAAGGTGCGCTGGCGATCATGCAGGATTTCCGCGACGAGGATGGCCAGCAGCAGATTCTCAATGTGTTCACATCGTACGCGCCGGATGGCAGCGGTACCGTGATCATGGAATTCCAGGCCAGCGAGAACCGGCATTTTTCCGGTCAGGATGTGGTGAACGAATGGCGCAAGCGCGCCGGCGACATTCCGGAAATGTCCGACCTGGATTTCAAGTCGACGCTGCTGGCGTCGGGCACCATGATCGATATCGAGCTGACCTCGAACAACAACGAGGATCTGCAGCGGGCAGCCAAGGCCCTGAAGGCGCGACTGGCGGAATTCGACGGCCTGTATGCGATCAAGGATTCGTTGCAGACCGCCAAGCAGGAGCTGGTGATCAACCTCAAGCCTACCGGCCGCAATCTCGGGTTGTCGCTGGAGCAGGTGGCCGCGCAGGTGCGGCAGGCCTATCACGGCATCAGCCTGCAGAACATCAACCGCCCCGACGGTGATGTCGCCGTGGTGCTGCGCTATTCCGAGGCTGACCGCAATTCCCTGTGGAGCCTGGAGAACATGAACCTGGTGCTGCCCACCGGCAAGACCGCGCCACTGTCCAGCGTGGCCGACATTGATTACGGCGAGGGCGCTTCCGAGATCAAGCATCACCAGCGCCATCGCGTGGTGCGGGTCAGTGCCAAGGTGGATGACGCTGCCACGTCGGTGGGCAAGGTCATGCAGGTACTGAAGGCGGACTTCCTCGATAATCTGGACCGCGATTTCCCCGACATGCGCTGGAGCGTGGCCGGTGCCCAGAAGGATCGTGCCGAATTCATCGATTTCCTCAGCAAGGCCTACATGATGGCGCTGCTGGCGATGTACATGCTGATGGCGTTCCAGTTCCGCTCCTACGGCCAGCCGCTGATGGTGATGATCGCCATTCCGTTCGGCATCATCGGCGCGCTGGCGGGTCACCTGATCGTGGGCATCGATGTCACCATCTGGTCGCTGATCGGCATCGTGGCCGTGAGCGGAGTGGTGGTGAACGACAACCTGGTGCTTATCGACTACATCAACGATTGCCGGCGCAACGGCATGCCACTGATGCAGGCGATCCGCAGTGCCGGTGTGCAGCGGGCCCGCGCCGTTATCCTGATTTCGCTGACCACCCTGGTCGGTGTGATTCCGATGATCATGGAAAAGAGCCTGCAGGCGCAGTTCATGATTCCGATGGCGGTGTCGCTGGGCTTCGGTACGCTGTTCTCGTCCACCATCAGCCTGATTCTGGTGCCGTCCATGTACCGCATCTCCGCCGACATCAGCGAATGGCTGGGTGCGGTGTTCAGCCTGGGTGGCGGCAAGGAGCAGCCGGCGCTGCAGCCCCAGCCGGTGCTGGAACCGGCCCTGGCCGTGGCGGGTGTGGAAAGCAGCGCTGTGCTGGCCGCTCCGGTGGTGGCCGCCGCGCCGGCGCCGCAGCAGGATGGCAGCCGCACCGAATGGCATGTGGGGCTGGATGAGGCCTATGAACTGGGCTATCAGGCGGCGCTGGCCGGCAAGCCGCGGCAGACCGATTTTGAACTGGAAGTGCTGGCGGCCAGCTGGGAAGCCGGCTGGGACGATGGCAATGAGGAATCGCGCCACACCTGAGGCTGCCCATGCTGCATTTCGTGCTGGTGGAACCGGCGGTGCCGGAAAACGTCGGTGCCGCCGCCAGGGCCCTCAAGACCATGGGCTGGTCCAGCCTTTGGATCGTCAATTCCCGGGTCCACGAGGAAAAGCCGGCGCGCATTCTGGCGCATGGCTCCGGTGACATTCTCGATGCCGTGCAGACCTTCCCCGATCTGGCCGCCGTGCGGCAGCGGGTGGACCTGCTGATCGGAACCTCCGCCAAGCCGCGCCATCGCCGCGATCTGCTGCTGCCTCCCGCCTCCGTGCGCGATCTGCTGCAGTCCAAGCAGGACAGCGTGGGTGACTGCGCGCTGGTGTTCGGGCGTGAGGAATCCGGCCTGCACGGTGAGGAAATTGCCCTCTGCGACGTTCTGACGTCGATTCCGCTGGCGGTCAGCTATCCGTCGCTGAATCTGGGGCAGGCCGTCATGCTGTATGCCTACGCCCTGCAGGACTGCGGCCTGCCGCATACACCGCCCGTCCAGGCGGCCGACCAGTACGCGGCGCTGAAGCACAAGTGCGAGACCCTGCTGCAGGCCAGCGGCTACCATCCGGGCGAGACCCTGTACCAGTGGCTGCTGGAGCGGCTGGCCCTGTTCAGCACCCGTGATATCGGCTTTGCCCACCACCTGATCGACCGGCTGTGGCGGCGCGCATCCGGCAGGGAGCAGGACAGGCAGGCTCAACAGCCCGGCGATAATTCGTTTGAATAACGCCAAAGAGTTCAAACTGTTTTCGGGTGCGCTGGTTATAATACAGCCTGAAGCGGCGTCGCAGTTTTTACCCACCATCCACGCAGAACAGCAAAACAACAGGCACCGCCATGAACAGCGTCGTTGAGGAAAGTTACGTGTTTGATGACAAGGCCGACACCCGCGAGAAACTCATTCTGGTGGCTATCCGCCTGTTTGCCGAGCAGGGTTTTGCCGGCGTCTCGATGCGGACCGTGAACAGCGCCGCCGGCACCCGCAATTCCTCGGCGGTGCATTATCACTTCGGCAACAAGTCCGGCATCATCAAGGCGATTTTCGACAAGCTGGAAGCGCAGATGCGTCCCCTGTTCGACCGCCTGATTGCGGATCTGGGCGAGCGTCTGGAGCAGGACAAACTGAGGGTGGAAGACGTGGTGATGGCGGTGCAGCTGCCGTTCTGGGTACTGTACAACACGCCCGGCCACGGCAAGCATGCGGTGAAACTGCTGGCCCGGCTGATCCAGGAAGGCGGCCAGGAAATGCAGGAACTGTACAACAGCTACATCCAGGAGCCGGCGGCCGGCCTGTATGAACTGCTGCACCGTCTGCTGCCGGCCAAGCCCGAAGCGCAGCTGCGCTTCCAGCTGATCCACTGTCTGATGGCCACGATTTCCGGCATGGCCACCATCGACCTGCTGGGCAACACGCCGCTGGGCGACATCCGTTTCCACAACGAAGGCGAGATGCTGCTGGCCTATGTGCAGTATGTGTCGCACGGCCTGCACGACCAGTCTGCCGGCGTCCAGCTGGACATGGAATTCTGGGGCCGTTACGCCGAGTACCTGCTGTCCGGCATGACGCCGGCCTGAGCCGGCTCAGGCAAACAGTTTCTGCCGGAACAGGAAAAACACCGCGCCCAGCAGACACAGCCCCGCCCACAGAAAATCCAGCGTCAGCTTTTCCTTCATGTAAAAGATCGCGAACGGCACGAACACGCTGAGGGTGATCACTTCCTGCAAAATTTTCAGCTGTCCCACATTCATCACTTCATGGCCGATGCGGTTGGCTGGCACCTGCAGCAGATACTCGAACAGCGCGATGCCCCAGCTGATCAGGGCGGCGATGATCCAGGGCTTGTCCGCCAGGTTTTTCAGGTGGGCATACCAGGCGAACGTCATGAAAACGTTACTGCAGATCAGCAGCAGGATGGTGGTCAGGGTGGGGCTCATGGCGGCTTCCGTGGGACAGGAAACCGCCATTTATACGGGGTGCCGCCGGCGCGGGCAAGGCTTGTGCCGCGACATGCGCCGTTACAGCACGCCTTCCTCTTCTTCCTCTGCGCTGGCGTCCGTGTCGCTGCGCTGCCAGCCCAGGCTGCCGCCCTGGGTGGCCAGGATGAAACTCGCCAGCTTGTTGATGGTGGTGAGTTCGTACAGCACGGAAATCGGCAGATCCAGTTTCAGCTGCTGGCGGATGCGGAATTTCAGTTCGGTGACCTGCAGGCTGTGGCCGCCCAGTTCGAAGAAACTCTGGTCGTTGCCGATGGGGCTTTTCTGCAGCAGCTCCTGCCAGATCCGCCGCAGCTGCTCGTGCAGGTCCGGCCGGCTGGTGGAGTTGCTGTCCGGCTGTTCGCGCAGATAGCCCAGCAGATCGCGCAGCAGAAACTGCACCTGATCCAGACCGATCTGGGCGGTGTCGAAATGCACGTCCAGGCAGACCCCGTCGAGCAGTTCGGTGAGATGGATTTCCAGCGGCGCCAGCAGCAGGCCCGGCTGGTGCTGCACCACGCGGGTGACGCGGGTGTCGCTGCCGGGATCAAACCAGTGGTAGTGAATCAGCGGCGTGGCGCTGCCGTGGCGGCAGAGGGCTTCGCTGAGCTGCTCCGAGACGGAGGCAAAGCGGGTATGCAGACGGCTCTGGCGCTGGCTGAAAGTCAGGGTGTCGCGTTCGCCGTCGCTGCTGAGCACGGGCACGAAATAGGGAAAAAAGCCGGGCAGGGCTTCGAAGGTTTCGTCGCGCAGTTCCGGGGCGCTGAACCAGTACAGCACGTCCTGGTGTGACAGCCAGGCGCCCAGGCAGCGGTGCAGGGCGGCACCGAGCCAGTTCTTCACACTGCAGTCTGCTGGGCGGCCGCTGAAGGTGTCGCTGTCCAGCAACACTGAGTGATGCTGCATGCGGGCGCCGGCGGCCGGCCTGGTGCGGGCCGCTTCGGCCAGGCTTTTCGGTTGCAGGCGCGACCATTCCTGGTCCAGCAGTTTCTGTTCCAGCAGCTGGCGGGACCAGCCGGCGAAGCGGTTGAGTGCTTCGGGCGTCGCGGGCTGGATGGTTTCGATGGCGGCTTGATCGCTCACCAGGGTCAGCAGCTGGGCGGCCAGTTGCAGCAGGGAGTGCGCGTCCAGCAGCAGCGGATGCGCGGCCAGCAGCAGATGGGTGGTGGCGCTGTCGTGGCGGGCGTCGCGGTGGTGGAGGCAGGCCAGTTGCAGGGCGGGTGCGTCCGGCCGCTGCAGTTGTGCGCGCAGGGTCTGCAGGCTTGCCTCCGGATCGCCGGCGACGGTTTCCAGGTGCAGGGGCGCGGCGGTACTGGTATCGAAGCCCGGTGGGTCGGCAGTGAACCGGATGTGCAGGCCGCTGTGCCGTTCCACCAGCTGTGCCCAGGCGGTGCGCAGGTCGGACGCTGGCAGCAGGCCGGTCAGCACCAGTTCCAGCAGACGGTTGGGGGTGTCCGGCGTGAGAACCGCCAGACAGGCCTGCTGCGCCGGCGACAGCACGCGGGTATCCGGTGCTGCCTGGGGTTCCTCCAGCGGGCGGCGCGCCTGGCTCAGCTTGCGTTGCCGCAGCTTGTCGAAGAGAGCCTGCCGCTGTTCCGGACTCAGGTCGGCAAAGGCGGCCGGGGGCTTGAGCGATGTCATGGGTGGATAGCCCTTTGTTTTTATTGTTGGCGGGTTGAGCAATTAGCTGGCTGGCATTATTGGGGATAAACCCTTTCAAGACTTGTATAAGTCGGTCAAACGGTGGAAATCCCGGCATCGGATTGTTGTGAAAGTGTCAGTAATTTTTACAGGTTGTAATCAGATCACCAGTTCCAGCTGGCTTCCGCCAGCCAGGTGCGTCCACCCATGGGGTAGTCGTCTGGAATGAACAGGCCCGGCGCGGCGCTGGGTTCGCGCACATCCACGTCCCCCAGGTTGCGCACGCCCAGTTGCAGGTCCAGGTGTTGCCACAGGTGTTCGCGCGCCAGGCTCAGGTTCAGCACGGCGGTGTCATCCAGGTCGGGACGCCGATCGCCGGCGGCGCGGGGCTGGTGGCCGGTCCATTGCAGCTCGGTGGTCCAGCGCCACAGCGGCAGAGGCGACCACTCGATGCGGGCATAGGCTTCTGCGGCCGGCGCTTCGCCCACCCGCAGCCCGGTGTCGGCGTCGGTGGCGTTCTGGTAACTGGCATTGGCAACCAGGCACAGCTGGTCACTGGCCTGCCAGCGGGTTTCAATCTCGCCGCCACGCCCCTTGCGCTGGCCGCCGTTCTGGATCTGGCCAGTGCCGCCGCCGAGCCCCACCGCCACGATCGCGTCGTCGATGCGGTAGGTGAAGCCGGTGACGCTGTAGCTGAAGCGCGGGGTGGGTTGGTGGGTGAACGACAGCTCCCAGGTGTCGATGGTTTCCGGGTCGACATCAGGGTTGCCGAGCAGCACCGGATTGTTGCTGGAGTACAGATCGACAAAGCTGGGCGCGTGAAAGGCGCGGCCGTAACTGAAGCGCGTGGAAAAATCCGGCCGCCAGGCATTCACCAGCGCGATGCGGGGATTGGTGGTGTCGCCGAAATCGGAATAGTGGTCGTAGCGCACGCCGGTGGTGAGGGCAGTGGTGTCGCTGGCGCGCCATTCGTCCTGCACGTAGGTGAACAGGGCGGTGCGCTGCGCTTCCCGCAGGAAGGCGTCGGCGGTGTCGCTGAAATCCATGACGCTGCCGGTGGGCACCAGCACACCGAACGGCGCCAGCTGGAAGTTCTTGGTTTCGTGCACCTTGTAAACATCACCCCAGGACGTGCCGGCACCCAGCCGGATGATGTGGGCGTCGATGCCGTGAAAGGCCAGGCTGCTTTCGGCGCGGGCCTGATTCTCGAAATAGGACGGGTTGCCGATCACACCGTCGGGGAAGGCACCGCCAAAGGCGCCGCGCGGGAACAGCAGGCTGTGGCGGATGACTTCCTGGGTGTTGTGGTAAAAACTCACCTGCGCCCGCAGATCCCAGTCCGGCCGCCAGTCGGAATGATCGTAGGTCAGATCGGTGTTGATGCGGTCGCTCTTGTACAGGCCCGACGGGTCCAGCGCATCGGCCACGCCTACCGTTGTGCCCACGTCGTCGCGCCCCTGATAGCCCAGCCGGTATTGCCAGTATTGTCCGGCCAGATCCAGCCGCATTTCGGTGGAGCGGTAGCCGCCGTTGAGCGGGCCGGGCGCCAGGGACGCGTCGCTGCCCAGCAGGCCGTCCAGATAGGTTTGCGAGTCGGCACGCACGTGGGCATCGGGGCCGTTGGTGTGCTGGTATTCCACGCTGAAGGCGCTGTGAAGGCCGCCGAATTCGCCTTTCTGCTCGCTCCAGCCGCCCCAGGTGTCGTTGCTGCCGGCGCGCACACCGGCGCTGTCGCTGTCGATGTCCCGGGCGCTGCGGGTGTGAATGTTGATGACGCCGGCGAAGGCATCGGCACCGTAGAGGGCAGAACCGGGGCCGCGAATCACTTCGATGCGCTCGATGGCTTTCACCGGCATGCCGGCCCAGACGTTGCTGCGGCTGCCGGTGAACAGGCTTTTCACCGGAATGCCGTTGATCAGCAGCAGCGCTTCGGCGTTGGAGCTGGAGGCAATGCCGCGGAAGATGTATTTGCCGTAATAGGACTGATCGGAGCGCGTCACGTGCAGGCCCGGCACCGTTTCCAGAATCTGGTCCAGATCGGTGGCGCCGATTGCGCGGATGTCGCTGCGGGAAATGACGGTGACGGTGGAGGCGGCCAGTGCAATCGGTGTTGTGGTGCCGCTGGCGACACTCGTCACCGGGATCTGCATGAGCTGTTCCAGCGGCAGATCCCACAGGTCGGATGCGGCCACGCTGGCGGGCTCCCCTGCGTGCGCAGCGGTGCAGAACGGCGCCAGCAGCAGTGGGCTGGCCGCGCAAAGCAGCAGAAGCGGTCTGGATACTGGTGACGTCATTCTTGTGTGAAACCCGATGGGAACAGATCAAAGGGTAATCCAGACCTGCCCAATAGTAAAAACAGGCCACACCGAAAGGTCTTGCCATTAGGGCTAGGCAGGCCGCTTTACGGTGTCCGGCATTTGTAGTGAAATGGCCCGATGACTTCATCCGACAGAAAAACATCCACGCGCACCTATGGCGGACTCCGCGAAGACGAGCGCATTCACGAGCGGCGCGAGCGTTTTCTGGAAGCCGGGCTCGAAGTGTTTGGCACTGTGGGTCTGCGTGGCGCCACCGTGCGCATGCTGTGCAAGACCGCCGGTCTGACCGAGCGCTATTTCTACGAATCCTTCGCCGATACCGAGGCGCTGTTCTGCGCCGTGTATGAAAAACTGTCCGGTGCCCTGCGTGATTTTTTTGTGGCGGAACTGCCGCGTCTGCCGGCGGACATGGATGAAAAAATTCCGGCGGCGATCGACCTTTTCTTCACGTTCATGCGCAACGAACGCATGGTGCGTGTGCTGCATGTGGAAAGCATGCTGGGCAGCGAGCGCGTTACCGCCCTGCATCAGACCAGCACCCAAATCTATGTGGACATCACCGCGCTGCTGATTCGCAGTGACAACCCTGATGTGGATATGTCGCCTGATTTTGCCACCGCGCTGTCGCTGGCGGTGAACGGCGCCTGCACGTCGATGGCGGTGCAGTGGATGCTGGGCGGTTATCGCATTCCGCAGCACGTCATGGTGCAGGGCTGTGCGCTGATCGTGCGCGGCGCTGTCCATGAGCTGCGTACCCTGCCACGCAAATCCACCCTCTGATCCGTCTGTACTGGCGACCGTGATTCGGGCGCGTGCTGAACGGCGGCGGCCGGCCAGATACGCACCCGGCAGGGTTCAGTTCAGCGCGCTGGTGGGTACCACCGGCACCACCACGCTGGACGGATACTGCGGACTGTTGTGGATAGTGGTGACGCCGCCTTCCGCCAGCGCCTGGCGCGGATAGTTCAGCATGCCCTGCGCCTGGTTGCTGGGGCTGATGGCGATGCGCAGGCGGTTGCCCTTGCGGATGATCGCGCTGGTGGGGAAGATTTCCACCGGCATTTTCACCACTTCTCCCGGCACCAGCAGTTGCGCTTTTTCCTCGGTGAAATAGTGATAGGGCTGGATCATCTCGCCATTCATAAAGCGCGAGCGGGATTCATCCACCGCGCGCACTGACGCCAGCAGCTGGCCGTTGGTGATCGGCATGGACTGCCGCTCCGACACTTCTTCCACCCACACCGCCACCACCGCTTCGGTGACCGTGCTGTCGATCCAGATATCGGCCTGGATCGGGCCGTTGATGTAGTAATCCTCTGCCATCGGTTCGGACTCATACACCACGCGCTGCTGGGTGGTTTTGTCGGCGTTGCTGTAGCAGGAATTGGGCAGCACCAGGCCCAGCGTCCACTGCTCGTAGCTGCGGCTGCATTCGGTGCCGTCGTTGATGTGCACGTCGAACCCCAGCAGACCGTCGCTGCGGAACGCGCGGCCCACCGGGTTTTCCGGATTGGTCATGATGTTGCCGGGTTCGTCGGTTTCCGGTGCGGTGCGGCTGAGGCTGCCATCGCCGTGCAGGTACCAGCGCTCCGGTGCGGCCAGCGGATGCGGCCAGTCGGTGGCGGTGGCGTAACTGTCCTTGCGCAATTCTTCCGGCGTGCTGGGGGTGGGATAGTTCTTCACGTACTGCACTACCCTGGGAATATTTTCGGTGCCGGTATCCATGCCCTTCAGGTATTTGTCGAACCACTGCAGCAGCAGGAAATCGATCGGCTGCACGCCGTTGTTGCCGACGTGGGACGTGACGAAGTTGGGGAAGTGGGAGCCGTTGTAGATCACCAGACGCGTGTCGACGCCCTTGTTCTTCAGGATTTCGTACAGCAGCGGTTCGTCGCGCTGGAAGAGATCATGCAGGGCGCCGAAGATGAAGGTGGGCGCCTTGATGCGGTCGGCGTGCTCGATGGGCGAGCGGGTGCGCCAGAAATCGCTGTCGTAGGTGACATAGGGCACGTTCCACAGCGCGTCGTCGATCAGCGGCAGGTAGTAGCTGTCGATCTGGTCCACGTGCTGCCGGGTTACGTCCATCAGGTGCGCCATGTGCTGCGGATTGGCCAGCGCGGTCTGCACGTTCTGGGTGGACAGAATCTGGGTGATGCGCATCCAGGTGCTCATGAACAGCGCATTGATCAGGCCGCCGGTGCCGACGATGCCACGCATGGCGTCGCCCATGGGCAGGCTGGCGAAGACGGCGTCTATGGCGTCGGGACGGCGCTGGGCAGCGAACAGGGAGCTGATGGCCATGTAGGACACGCCGGCCACGCCGACCTTGCCGTTGCTCCAGGGCTGTTCATGTGCCCAGTCCACCATGTCGGCAAAGCCGATCTGCTCTTCTTCACCCAGCAGTTCCCAGCCGCCTTCCGAGGCGCCGGTACCCAGCGCGTCCACCGCTACTTGGGCGTAGCCGCGCTTCACCATGAACGGATCGGGTGAGCCCAGCATCAGGTTGCCGGGCGAGCCCATGAACAGGTAGCTGAGCAGGTTGGTGTTGTAGCCGGACTGGGTGAGGATCACCGGGAAGGGGCCTTCCGCCGGTTTGCCCCGCTCATTGGCCGGCAGGGTGACGCGCACGCTCAGCTTCTTGCCGGTGGACATTTCCACAAACTGCAGCGGCAGGTTCACGGTGTAGGGGTAGTCGACGGGGCGGTAGTAATGGCTGCCGCTGATGGCGTCGATGGCGTCGTCGCTTTCGTCATCCAGGTCGGGAATTTCGGTGTCGCCGGTGCTGTCGTCGGCGGTGGGGGTGTCGGTTGCAACGTTGTTGCCGGCGTTGCGGTCGCTGTAAGGGGAGATGTGGGAGGAGTCACCGCCGGAGCAGGCCATCAGCAGACAGGATGCCAGAACGGCAAGGGCGCTGTGGCTGATCAGTGTGCGGGCCGGGTGTGCGCGGCGGTTGTCGGTTGCCCCCAGGGCTGCGCGCAGGCGCATGAAGCTCGTCCATTTCATATTTTTTGTCCGTTAGGTTTTTGTTTTATCGGATGTTTTCGCTGCCCGGCCTGACGCTCCCTGCCCCGGCAGGCAACACGGTGTTTATAGGACGCCGTCAGAGGCAATCTATATTTGACAATGCGTGATGTCAATTTCCCTTTGTAGGCATTTGGTAACACTGAACCTCCGGGAAAAGTGACGAAACTGGCGCGAATTCCCGTGCAGGGCGGGTGCGGCCGCGCTGTCGTTGGCGGCGCCTGCGACAGGCAAAAAAAAGCCCTCCGGGGTGGAGGGCTGAAACGATACCCAGTGCGAAGTGGGTAATACGAAGTCGGCAGATCCTGCTTACAGGAAGGAAAAGTTTTCCTGCTTCATGTTCATCAGCGATTTTGGCGACGCCATCATGCACTCGGCATGCGCCTTGGCGCGCGGCAGCAGACGATCAAAGTAGAATTCCGCTGTCTGGATTTTCGCCTGGTAGAATTCTGGCTGATCGGTGCCGGCGGCGAGTTTTTCATACGCCACCTGCGCCATCATGGCCCAGAAATACGCCATGCTGACGTAGCCGGAATACATCAGGTAATCGAACGACGCGCAGCTCACCGAATCCATGTCCTTGCGCGCCCGCAGCGCCAGACGCACGCTGTACTGCTGCCAGTTGGTGGTGTATTTCAGCAGCGGCCAGATGAACTTGTTCATTTCCTTCTTGTGCGGATTGGCCGAGATCAGGCCCTTGTCCTTGCAGAACTTCAGCACTTCAAAAGTGAAGGCTTTCAGGGTTTTCATCTTGCCCAGCAGCACCTTGCGGCCGAGCAGGTCCAGCGCCTGAATGCCGGTGGTGCCTTCGTACAGCGTGGCGATGCGGGTATCGCGCACGATCTGCTCCATGCCCCATTCCTTGATGTAGCCGTGGCCGCCGTAAATCTGCATGCCCAGGTTGGCCGCTTCCAGACCGGTTTCGGTGAGGAAGGCTTTCAGGATCGGGGTGAGGAAACCGAGCTGGTCGTCGGCGGCGTCGCGTTCTTCCTGGGTCTTGCCGGCCAGCATGAAGTCGGCATATTTCGCGGCGTAGTACACCATCGCGCGACCGCCTTCGGCGAAGGCTTTCTGGGTCAGCAGCATGCGGCGCACATCACCGTGCACGATCAGCGGATCGGCGACTTTGTCCG
This sequence comes from uncultured Moraxellaceae bacterium, assembly GCA_964491665.1. Classification (GTDB taxonomy): domain Bacteria; phylum Pseudomonadota; class Gammaproteobacteria; order Pseudomonadales; family Ketobacteraceae; genus Ch67. The sequence continues at coordinate 267 of CAZBII010000081.1, read as the reverse complement.
GCGCTTTTTTGCCGCTCAGTGCGCGCATCGACAGCCGCTCTTTCGCATACGGCAGCGCGCCCTGATACGCCAGTTCCGCCGCCCCCAGACCCTGCAGCGACGTGCCCACGCGCGCCGAGTTCATGAAGGTGAACATGCACTCCAGACCCTTGTTGGGCGGACCGATCAGATAACCTTCAGCGCCTTCGAAATTGATCACGCAGGTGGCGGAAGCACGAATCCCCATCTTGTGTTCGATGGAGCCGCACACCACCTTGTTGAATTCGC
>CAZBII010000080.1:0-20047 GCA_964491665.1 uncultured Moraxellaceae bacterium | reverse complement strand
CCGCAACTATTTCGAGGCCAGCCTGCGTGCGCGCAAGTCGGCGGAAGCCCACGGCGAACTGGGCCGTCTGCTCAGTCACCTGGGTGAACACCAGGCCAGCAACGACAACTTCCAGCAGGGGCTTGCCATGATGTCCCAGCGCCTGCCGGACTTGCCGATGCCGGAACGGCAACAGCCGCTTCCCGCACAGGAATAAGCGGTCATATTACCAGTCGCCACTGGCTTGCTTTTGGCGCCAGATTTGCTGAATCTAGTGCGGTTTCACTCACGGAAATTCAGTCAAAGGGGACTCTATGAACGACATCAATCCAGCACCGGACCAGCAACGTCAACTGTCGGCGGACGAACGCAACTGGGGCATGCTCTGCCACCTGTCCATGTTCGCCGGTCTCATCATTCCCTTTGGCAGCATCATCGCACCGCTGGTGATCTGGCTGATCAAGCGCGAGGAAATGCCCTTCGTCGATTACAACGGCAAGGAAGCGCTCAACTTCCAGATCACCTACCTGATTGCATTCCTGATCAGCTTTGCGCTGATGTCGGTGGTGATCGGTTTTCTGCTGGTGGCAATCGTCGGCATTGCCTGCCTGGTGTTCTCGATCATCGCGATCGTCAAGAGCAGCAAGGGTGAGTACTACCGCTACCCGTACATTTTCCGCCTGATCAACTGAAACCGGCGGCGTAAAAAAACCGCTCCATTGCCAGAGCAGTGGAGCGGTTTTTTATTGCCTGCAGTTTGCGCGCGGAGCGTCAGCCTTTCAGCACCTTGCCGTTCTGGTCCACCACTTCCACATTCACCGGAATACCCTGGCGAATGCTTTGCGTGACAATGCAGAAATCCTCGAAGCTGGCCAGTGCCTGCGGCAGATGTTCCAGTGCCTGTGAATTGTTGATCTGCATTTTTACGTCCATTTTTCCAATGCGCCAGCGGCCGTCCTGCCGCTCCAGTTCGCCGTTGACCACGGCGCTGATGTCGCCGGGCTGGTCCTTGGCCTTGCGCAGTGCAAACAGCAGGCTGGCGCAAAGACAGTTCGCTACCGCCGCGCCCACCAGTCGCGCCGGATTGGGGCCTTCGCCCTTGCCCAGCGGCGGCGCTTCGTCGCTGATTATGTCGCCGAAATCGCCGAAATCGATCTTGAACATGTAGTCTTCGAGAAGCTGGAGTTTGACGGTGAAGCCGTGACCTGCGCTCATGGGAAATGCCTTCTGCCGGGGGTGTCGTCTAACTATAACGAAGCAGTGGGGGTGTGCCAGCATCCGGGTCAATATTCGGTGTGCCGGCGAAAGCGGTTGGGAGCTGGCGACAGCCTGGCTAGCGCGGTGCGTAGGCGAACACGTCGGACACCATTTGCTGCGGCTGCATGCCTGCAGCCACAAAATCATCCAGCGCGGCATACACCATGCCCGGCGAGCCGCCGCCCACCACTTTCCAGCCGCTGAAATCCTGGATGTCCGCCAGCGCCGCCTGGTGCACGAAGCCGGTACGACCACTCCAGTCCGGCTGATCGGATACCACCGGCACGTAATGCAGGTGCGCATGTTGCGCTGCGAGCTGTTCCACCCAGTCGTGCAGGTACAGATCCGCAAACAGGCGGCCGCCCCAGTACAGGTGAACCGGGCGGGTGTCGCCTTTTTCCAGCAGCGCTTCCAGCAGGGCCTTGATCTGGGAGAAACCGGTGCTGCCCGCCAGCAGCAGGATCCTGTCGGCATCCTTGAGCGAGTGCAGGGTAATCTCGCCCAGCGGCAGGCGCATCCTGATGAGTTCACCTTCGCGCAGGCGGGGCGCCAGTTTGGGATAGCTGTCACTGGCGGGGTTGGCGCGGATGTGCAGTTCCAGCGTGCGGTCAGGGCGTGGCGCGCTGCCGATGGAGAAGGAGGCCTGGGTATCGGCGTCGATCAGCAGCTCCAGATACTGGCCGGCACTGAACCGGGTTTTTTTTCCGGCGGGCAGCAGGAGCTGCACGATCTGTACGTCGGCGTTGACCTGTTCGACGCGGATGATTTTCGCCGTCAGGATCTGTACGGGAGTTTGTCCGGGTCCGAGCACGCGATTGACCTCGATGTCGCAGTTTTCCAGAGGATAGGCCAGACAGCAGTAAAGCGCCTCGGCGCCGGTGGAGTCGGGGGTGATGATGGCGCTGTGCTGTTTCAGTCGCACCCGGCCGCGCAGCAGCCTGCCTTCGCACACGCCGCAACTGCCGGCATCGCAACCCCAGGGGAAGTGAAAGCCCTGTTTTAGCGCCGCCTGCAGGATGGTGTCGCCGTCGGGAACCTGTAACTGCAGACCGGAGGGGCGGAAGGTGATGGTGTGGGGCATGAGCAACAAAAGTGAGAGTGAAGGGAGCGAAGTGGATTTCGCGCCATTTCACGCAGCCGAGCATCGCAGGCTGGACCGGAAACAAGGTGGCGAGTGTTTGAGCGCGTAGCGCGTGTGGCGCCACCGCCGGTCCTGTCGAGAAGCGCCGGGAAGCCGAAGGCCAAGTGGCTTGGCGCGAAATCCACTTCGCTCCCGCCACGTAAGCTGCCCTGCGCGCAGCTTACTTCCGCTTCATCGACTCGAAGAATTCTTCGTTCGTCTTCGTGTCGCGCATCTTGTCGATCAGGAATTCCATCGCGGCGATCTCATCCATCGGATGCAGGATCTTGCGCAGAATCCACATTTTCTTCAGCTCATCTTCGCTGGTCAGCAGGTCTTCGCGACGGGTGCCGGAGCGATTGATGTTGATGGCCGGGAACACGCGTTTTTCCGCAATGCGGCGGTCCAGATGGATTTCCTGGTTGCCGGTGCCCTTGAATTCCTCGTAGATAACCTCGTCCATTTTCGAGCCGGTGTCCACCAGCGCAGTGGCGAGGATGGTCAGGCTGCCGCCTTCCTCGATGTTGCGCGCCGCACCGAAGAAGCGCTTGGGACGCTCCAGGGCGTGGGCGTCCACACCGCCGGTCAGTACCTTGCCGGAGGAGGGGATCACGGTGTTGTAGGCGCGGGCCAGACGGGTGATGGAGTCCAGCAGGATCACCACGTCCTGCTTGTGTTCCACCAGACGCTTGGCTTTCTCCAGCACCATCTCGGCTACCTGCACGTGACGGGCCGGCGGTTCGTCGAAGGTGGACGCCACCACTTCACCGCGCACCGTGCGGCGCATTTCGGTGACTTCCTCGGGACGTTCGTCGATCAGCAGGACGATCAGGCGGCATTCGGGGCTGTTGCGGACGATGGACTGCGCGATGTTCTGCAGCATCAGGGTTTTACCGGCCTTGGGCGGCGATACGATCAGGCCGCGCTGGCCCTTGCCGATGGGCGCCACCAGATCGATGGTGCGGGCCGTGATGTCTTCAGTGGAGCCGTTGCCGATTTCCATCACCAGCCGTTCCTGAGGGAACAGCGGCGTCAGGTTTTCAAACAGGATCTTGTTCTTGGCGTTTTCAGGCTTGTCGAAATTGATGTCGTTGACTTTCAGCAGGGCAAAATAGCGTTCGCCTTCTTTCGGCGGGCGGATCTTGCCGGAAATGCTGTCACCGGTGCGCAGGTTGAAGCGGCGGATCTGGCTGGGGGAGACGTAAATGTCGTCGGGGCCGGCCAGGTAGGAACCCTCAGCCGAGCGCAGAAAGCCGAAGCCGTCCTGCAGGATTTCCAGTACGCCGTCGCCGAAGATGTCTTCGCCGCTCTTGGCGTGCTTTTTCAGGATGCTGAAGATCACGTCCTGCTTGCGTGTCCGGGCCATGTTCTCCAGGCCCATTTCTTCAGCCATTTGTACCAGTTCTGCGATCGGTTTTAATTTGAGTTCGGTGAGATTCATTTCTGCGGAAGTCATGTGTGAGGTTTAGGGTAGGGAGCGCTTCAACTCAGCGATGGTTGGTGGCACGGTTCAACACTGGTTTTGAATTACCGGTCTGGAAAAGGAAAAGTGTCGGGAACCTGTTTCAGGTGCAGGGTGAATTCATACGGCGAACTGCGAACCCTGCTGTGCCTGCCCTTATGGATCTTTGCCAGAAATGAGCGGCACTGGAATGTTGCAAACGATTGAGCGGGTTTCCCTGAATGGAGCTCTAGAGAAGCCTGATTTCAATCTAGCACCCGACCTGAAATGCGTCCAGCTGCCGAACCTGACCCGTCACGGGGTGTTGAAAACGGAATACGGAAAAGAAGGTGAAGGGTTTTGAGGCAGGTGAAGCATTTGAAAACGCCCCGGCCTGGAGGTCGGGGCGCGGGCAATTATATATTACTGTCAAGGAACGCTGTCAATTGCGATTTGGAGAGGGCGCCTACCTTGGTGGCTTCCACGTTGCCGTTCTTGAACAGCATCAGGGTGGGAATGCCGCGGATGCCGTACTTGGGCGGGGTGTCGCTGTTCTCGTCGATGTTGAGCTTGGCGATTTTGAGCTTGCCGGCATATTCACCTGAAATCTCGTCCAGGATCGGGGCAATCATCTTGCAGGGGCCGCACCATTCCGCCCAGTAATCCACCAGCACAGGGCAGTCGGAGCGCAGGACTTCTGACTCGAATGTGCCGTCAGTTACGTTTACGATTTTGCTCATGATCTTCTCCAATCAGGGGTGCGTACGCGGCGAATGATGACCGGTCCAGTGCAGAAATGTTGCTCGATTGTACATTCAGGCCAGCCGGCGCTTCAACGTGGGTTGTCCATGTTTTGCGTCATGTTTTGACACATCCATGGTGCTATCATCAATCAGGTTGGCCCCGGCGCCTTATCAATATAGCCAACTTTGGCTTACGTAATCGATCATTATTTTCCTGCCTGCAACTGTAACTGGGATGGGGCTGACACCTTGAACGACACGCAACGGCTTCCACAACCGGCTGACCACATGATGGCCGCCATCGATATGGGCTCCAACAGCTTTCACATGGTCATTGCCCGGCTGGAGAACGGCGAGGTACGGCCGGTGCAGAAGCTGGCGGAGAAAGTGATGCTGGCGGCCGGGCTGGATGAAAACAATGTGCTGGATGCAGACGCCTTTGCGCGCGGGCTGGACTGTCTGCGCCGGTTTGCCCAGTGCATTCCCAATATCGATCCGCGCTGGGTGCGCTGCGTGGGCACCAACTCACTGCGCGAGGCCCGCAACGGCGAGGCCTTTCTGCGTCAGGCGCGCCAGATCCTGCGCTGTCCGGTGGAAGTGGTGGCCGGGCGTGAAGAGGCGCGGCTGATCTATCTGGGAGTGGCGCACACGCTGGCAGATGATGGTGGTCGGCGGCTGGTGTTCGATATTGGTGGCGGCTCCACCGAGTGCATCATTGGCAAGCGTTTCGAGCCCATCCTCACCGAGTCACTGCACATGGGCTGCGTGTCCTACCGTAAGCGCTATTTTGCCAACGGCCGGATCACGGAACAGGGTTTCAGAAAAGCGGTGATGACCGCGCGCACGGAGCTGGCGGCGATTGAAACTGCTTTCCGCAAGAAGGGCTGGGACAATGTGGTGGGCGCGTCCGGCACGGTGAAAGCCATTCAGGGCGCATTGATCGAGAACGGCTGGAGCCGCGAAGGCGTGGACCTGCAGGGGCTGTACAAGCTGCGCGACAAAGTGCTGGGTTTTGCCACGCTGGACGCCATCGACATTCCCGGCATCAAGCCTGACCGCCGTTTCAGTCTGCCCAGTGGCCTTGCCATCCTCATTGCTATTTTCGAACAGCTGGGCATCAAGTCGGCGCACTACTCCGAAGGCGCCATGCGCGAGGGCATCCTCTACGATCTGCTGGGCCGACACGCCCATGAGGATGTCCGTGAGCGGTCGATCGTGGCCATGATGAACCGCTACAGCGTGGACACCGCACAGGCGGAGCGGGTGTTGCAGACCGTGCTGAAGGCATTTGGTCAGGTTCGCAAGGATTGGGATCTGGGAGATTTCAGCCGGGAGTGGCTGCGCTGGGCCGCGTTGGCGCATGAGGTGGGCATGGCTGTGTCGCACACGGGTTATCACAAGCATGGCGCGTATCTGCTGACCCATTCCGATCTGGCGGGATTCACCCGGCACGACCAGAAAGTGCTGGCGGTGCTGGTGGGCAACCACCGCCGCAAGATGCGCGAAACCGATCTGCAGGAATTGCCGGCGCAGTTCCAGGAAAAGGTAAAGCGTCTGCTGCTGTTGCTGCGGCTGAGTGTGCTGGTGCATCGCGCGCGCCGCGAGGATCTGGTACCGGAATTCCGCTTGGCGGTGGAAGGCAAAACCGTGAAACTGAAATTCTCCGGCAAGGTGCTGGAGGAACATCCCCTCCTGCAGGCCGAGCTGCAGGAGGAGCAGGACATGTGGAAGAAGGTGGGTTACCGGCTGGAATGCTGACCTGCCCTCAGTGATCGGCGGTGCTGGCTTTGCGCCGGTTGCGGCTGGATTTGCCGGTGGTCGCCGGAGCGTTGTCCGATGACGCCTGCCCGCCCGCCAGCGCCTGTTGCGCCAGACGTTTCACCTGCGCCAGATCCTCTTCACTGTAGACGCCATTCACGCCGGAAATCGATGCCAGCTGCATGCCGTGCTTCAGGCCCAGCTTGTAAATCTCGCGCACCTTTTCCCACTCGATATTGCGCCCCAGCGTGTAGTTTTCGAACCGTCCCTCCAGCGCCAGCACGATGGTTTCCGCCAGACAGGCGTAGGCGACATTTTTCGGCAGCCCGATGTTTTTCATGTGCACATGACCCGGCAGGCGGATCTCGCCGGATTCGATCACCAGCACGTCGGGGCGTTTGGCGACATCCTCCGCCGGAATGTCGAGCGGACGCGCCACGTCGGTGATCACGCAGCCGGGTTTCACCTGCAGGATGTCGAGAATGCGTTTGCCGGCGCCGGAGGTGGCGGTGACGATCATGTCCATCTCGCCCAGATACTTGTCGGTGTGCGCCATGACATGCACGCGGGCATTCGGGGTTTCCTGTTCGATGTCTTCTTTCAGGGCCAGCAGTTTGCCCGCTTCCGGCGACACCAGATAGAGATCGTCCACTGCCTTGGCCAGCAGGCGCGCGCAGACGGAACCGATGGCGCCGGTGGCACCCACCACCATCGCCTTGCCCGCCATCTTGCCGCTGGGACCGATCTGCACCAGACCGAGTTTTTTCACCGCATCATGGGCCGCCCACAACGCACCGGACGCGCTGTAACTGTTGCCGGTGGTGATCGGCAGTGGCGCACGTTTGGCGACGGTGATGCCGGCATCGCCCACCACCTTGGTGAAGGCGCCCAGCCCCATGATCTGTGCACCGAGTTTTTTCGCCATCGCGGCAGCGGCGAGCAGACGCCGGTAAGTGAATTCCGGTCCGTGGCGCATGATTTCTTTCGGCGTGCCGCCCACGGTGATCAGCCAGCCTTCGGCCTCGGCGCCGGTGGGCGACTTGATGCCGGTGACATGCGAATACACGAACGGCGGTGAATAGGCGATGATTTTTTCCAGCGTGTTCATCACTGGCTGTGGCGCCACGCTGGCCACTAGATCGATTGGCTTGGCATTGCGGAAATACTGCTGCGACAGCGGATGGATCACGAAGGCAAACCGGCTCAGGCGCTTGAATCCCTGCGGATACAGCACGCGCGGCTGCAGTTCCAGCGTGGTGATGATTTCCAGAAAATCATCCTCGCTGATGTCGGCGGCGGATTTTTCCAGCGCGGCGAGAATCATCGCCTGCAGCACGGCAATGCCGACGGTGTGCGGAAACGGTTGTGGCGTGTAGTCGATGACGGTGTACACGCCCTTGTCGCGCAGGCTGTGCAGACGCTCTTCTGAAATGGCGGAGGTGATCAGGGTTTTGCCCGCCAGTTCTTCCAGTCCGAACGCATTCAGTTCATCGAAGTACGCCACCACCACGTTGGCCTTGTGCAGTGCCTTGCGCAGGATGAAGTGATTCCATTCCTGCACCGGTGCAATGGATGGCGACAGCACCTGCGGCGGCGCCCATTTCAGCAGCTGGTGGCTGCCGGTGGTGTACAGCTCCAGCGCCTGCAGCGAATTGAGAAATTTCGGCACACCCAGTTGCAGCACCGGATCCGCGAAGCGCAGGTTGTCGGTGTGTTCGGCCAGCACGCGCGCCGAGCGGTAGTGTTGCGCGCCGCTGAACACCAGCACGTTGGCGTTGTTGAAAAATCCTTTCTGTTCACTTTGCAGGTGGCGGATGGCCCATTCCTGCAGGATGTCGCGCAGTTCGGTGCCGCTGGTGACGGGAATGGTTCGGGCAAGATTCTGCAGCCGGCGCGTCAGATTCTGCTGGAAGCGAAAGGCACCCACGCGCTGCTGGTCGCGCATGCCTTCCAGGGCGATGGCGCTGGCCTTGTCCTGCCAGTCGCTGATGAGCTGTTCGGCGCGGGCGATATCGTTGTCGGCACCCAGCCGCAGCACACGGAAATCCTGGTCGAGAAAACGGGTGGTGAAATCGTAGTCGTCGCGACTCGATCCCAGATTGATGCTGACGACGGTCTTGCTGTTGTTGTGGGTGGCGCGTGTCATGGGTGGCCCCGTCATTCCTTCGATTAGGTACACATTTCTAGCAGGAATGTGGCGGGGCGGTGTTAGCCCAGATCAAGGCTTGCGCAACAGTGGCGCGGTTTGTGGGACTAAAGCGTTCTCGTTAATGGCGGGAAGTGCGCCTGCGGAAAGGATCAGGCGCACCCGTTATCAAGGTCTTACTTGATCAGGCCTTCATCTTTCAGTGCCTGCTGCACGGCCGGGCGCTGGTACACGCGCCCCTGGAATTCCTGCAGCTTGGCCGGCAGGGGCAGGCCGACAAAATTGCCCCAGTTCAGCACGGTGAACAGATAGGCGTCGGCCACGCTGAACTGGTCGCCGGTCAGGAACGGGGCTTTCGCCAGCTGCTGTTCGACGGTGGCAAAACGCCGGGTCAGATAGTCGCGGACTTCCTGCTTGCGGGCATCGGTAGTGGCAGGATTGAACAGCGGCGAGAAGGTCTTGTGCAGTTCGGTGGAAATGAAGTTGAGCCATTCCAGCACGCGGTAACGTTCCAGTGTGCCGGCGGCGGGAATCAGCTTGCTGGCCGGTGCCTTGTCGGCCAGGTATTGCACGATGGCGGGACCTTCGGTCAGCACGGTGCCGTCGTCCAGTTTCAGCGCGGGCACATAGCCTTTGGGATTGATTTGCAGAAAGTCTTCGCCGGATGCGGTGGTCTTTTTGCCGATGTCGGTTTTTTCCAGTTGCAGCGGCAGGTCGGCTTCCAGGGCGACGATGTGGGGGGAGAGGGAGCAGGCGCCGGGTGAGTAGTACAGTTTCATAACATCTCCTTGTAGCGGTGCAGAAAAAATGCCGGTGATGGGAAAGCTGTGACGATTGTTTTGGACTAAGCGTTCCAGAACTTAGCACGGATGCCGGCAGCGGTGCAACCGGAGCCGGTTTCAGGCCTGTGGGGCGGCGGGCAGGACGTTGAGTGTGAGGTTCACCATGTCGGTGAGCATGGGGGAGCTGGGGTCGCTCTTGGCCAGCACCTTGAGACCGAACAGGGCGCCCACCAGAAAGCGACCGGTGGCGCGGCAGTCAAAATCTGCCGGCAGTTCGCCACGTTGCCGGCCGGTTTCCAGCGCGCCGACGAAACGTTCTTCAAAGGCGCGCTGGTTGCGGGTGACGATGTCGGCAATCTCCACATCGTGGCGCGCCATTTCCATGGCCGCATTGATCATGAAGCAGCCCATGCGCTTGGCTTCGTCGTCTTCGGTGGCGGCGCTTTCAAACAGCAGGCGGAAGGCGTTCTGTACCGGTCTGACCTGTTCGAACAGCGGATTCAGACGCTCGCCGCCGTTGGCGTGATAGCGGCGCAGGGCTTTTATGAACAGGGCGCGCTTGTCGCCGAAGCGGTTGTACAGGCTTTGCCGGGCGATGCCGGTGGCGGCCAGCAGGTCTTCCAGGCTGGTGCCGTCATAACCCTGCTGCCAGAAGGTGTGCATGGCCTTGTCGAGCACTTCGTTTTCGTCGAATTCACAGGGACGGGCCATGGGCAACACCGCATTGGATTCTGGAATGGTTGGTCAAGGATTATTCCCGATCGGGTCTGGAGCGGCAAGCTGACGGCTGGACATCAGCGCGCAAACCAGCTGCTAGACTTTATGGTCAACACCCGGAAATTTCCCTTGGCCTTGTGAACAGACAATAAAAATATGCGAACAATCAAAGCTTTCACCTTACTAGCCAGTGTTGTTGTTGGTGCCTTTGCCGCATCCGCGCAGGCCGACTCGTTCGATGATGCCGTCAACCTTTACCTGAAGGGATTCGATCACTGTTCGAGTGCAAAGGATGCGCTGGGCCGCAATGATCTCAAGTCCGCGCGCAGTCAGTTCAGCCAGTATGAGGCGATCCTCAAGCAGGCGTCGGCGCTGGATGCGTCCATCAACAGCAGCAGCAAGCGCGGCATGGACAGCAACCTGAAGTTCTGCAAGCGCGTGGGTACCGACATCGAGATCGCCACCGGCATGCCGACTCTGGAGAAGGCGCTGGGGGCCTGCGAGCAGGCATTTGCCAGTCTGAAGGACGGCAAGGTGGAGCCGGCCCGCGGGCAGCACCAGCAGTTTGTGGCGCTGCGGGACGAGGCGCTGAAAACCGCGCCCAGCCTGAACAATGTTTTCAGCGTACGCAGCGAGATCCGCCGCTGTGAGAAGCTGGACAGCAAGATTGCCAGTTTCGGCCAGAAGCAGGCAGCTCAGACCGAGGCGCTGCAGTCGGCGCAGGAGGCCAGTGAGCTGTTCCAGGGCAGCTGTGAATCGGCACTGGCGGAACTGAACAGCGCGACCGGTGCGGCTGCGGTGCAGGCCGGCAGGAAGTCCCAGGCCAAGGTGCAGGCGCACCAGAAGGCTGCCGCCGATGACTATGCGGCACTGAAAGCCGCCGCGAAAGGAACCGAGATTGCCGAGAAAGCCACTATCGAAGGCCGCATCGCCAAGGGTAACCAGTGTCTGACCCAGCTGGCGTCGGCGCTGGCGACCCGGGAACGCAGCCTGAAAACGGCGCAGGATGATCTGGCCCGCCAGTCGGCGCGGCTGGTGCAGGCCAACCAGTCCTGCAGTGGCATTACCGCTGTGTCGACCAGCGGGGCCACGCAGGCCCAGTACGATCAGGCTCGTGCCAGTTTTGAATCCGCCCGCAAGACCCGCGACGAGGCCAGGGCGGCGCTGGCGAAGAATCCGCTGTATGGCAGCGAGGGCGGACCGGATGTCGGCGCGCAGATGGCGGCGCTGGATGGCTGTCTGGACAAGTCACGCAAACATCTGAGCGCTCTGCTGGGCGCGGTGAGCGCTGCAACAGCGGCGGCCGCGAAACCGGCACCGGTGGTCAAGGCAGAGCCGGCTCCGGCGGTTGCGGCCAAGGTGGAAACGGTCACGCCGGTGGTGACGGCACCGGCGCCCGCAGCGGCTGCGGTGGCGGTGGCCAAGCCGGCCAGTCCTGCCGCCAGTGCTGGCATTCCCGCCCTGAGCGTTACCGGCAATCTCACCATCACCGACATTCTGCCGGACTTTGCCGTGCTGTACTGGCAGGACGGTTCCAGCGCAGCCGCAGAAGTGGATGTCGCGGTGCATCCCACCGGTTTTGACCAGACCGTTTATTTCCTGCGTCCGGGTGGCAGTCTGGTGCTGCGCAGCGAGGATTTCGCCGCGCACCGCATTTCTGCGGTCAACAGTGCCACCGGTTCATCGCAGATGCTGGCACAGATCCGCTCGCGCCAGAGCCGCACGGTGAAAACCGGCTGGGCCGACAACAGCATCAGCACGCTGGGCAGCGATCAGAGCCGCGTCGTGCAATCCTATGTGGTGAGTGTCAATTCCGCCTCGACCACCCTGCTGAAGTTTGGCAACAACAAGTCGGTGGCGATTGATCTGAAGAATCCGAAGAACGGTCGCAAGGGTTATCTGGTGATGCCGGATTACGATCCGGTGGCTTTCGAGATTGCGCAGGGAGAAGAGAAGAAAATTCCGGTGACCCGCAGTGGCGCGGTGGTGGGCACGCTGACGCTGAAAGGCAATTGATCGGCGGCGGTGTCTGGGTTCAGCCAGAAGAAAGGGCGGAGTGATCCGCCCTTTCTTATTCCGGCGCTTTCTTCAGCTGAGTTTTTCCATCAGGTATTCCTGTGCGGAAATGCGCGCTTCGCCTTCCGCCGGTGTCAGGCGCTGGTAGGAACCGTCTGACTGCATGCGCCACGCCTGGCAGTTGTCCTTCAGATAGATTTCCAGGCCGTCGCTGTACACGCGCTGCGCCAGTTTCGCATCCAGCACCGGGAAGCTGATTTCCACCCGTCGATACAGGTTGCGTTCCATCAGGTCGGCGCTGGCGAAGTAGATCTTGAAATCGCCGTTGCGGTGGAAGTAATAGATGCGCGAGTGCTCGAGGAAGCGGCCGACGATGGAACGCACCTCGATGTTGTCGGAGACGCCGGGAATGCCGGGGCGCAGTGTGCAGATGCCACGCACGATCAGCTTGATCTCCACACCGGCCTGCGAGGCGCGGTACAGCAGCTCGATGGTTTTCGGATCGGTCACCGAGTTGCACTTGATGATGATGCGTGCCGGCAGACCTTTCAGCGCGTTCAGGCGTTCTTCCTCGATGCGCTGCTGCAACAGTTCCTGCTGCAGGGTGAACGGCGAGTGGTACAGATATTTCAGCTGTGCCGGCCGGCCCATGCCGGTGAGTTCCTGGAAGATCTTGTGCACGTCCTCGCCCAGTTCCTCGTTGGAGGACAGCAGGCTGAAATCAGAATAGATGCGGGCGTTGCCGGTGTGGTAGTTGCCGGTGCCCAGGTGCACGTAGCGGCGCAGACGCTGTCCCTCGCGGCGCACGATCAGCATCATTTTCGCGTGGGTCTTGTAGCCGACAATGCCATACACCACCACCGCGCCGGCTTCCTGCAGGCGTGTCGCGATTTCAATGTTGCTTTCCTCATCGAAGCGCGCGCGCAGTTCCACCACGGCGGTGACTTCCTTGCCGTTGCGCGCGGCTTCCACCAGCAGGTCGAGCAGGTCGGAATTGGAGCCGGTGCGGTACAGGGTCTGCTTGATCGCCACCACGTTGGGATCGCGCGCAGCCTGGCGCAGGAAGCTGATCACCGGCTGGAACGATTCGTAGGGATGATTGAGCAGCACGTCCTGGTTGCCGGCCAGTTCCAGCAGACGGTCGCTGCGCTGCACCAGCGCCGGAATCTTGGGTTTGTGCGGCGTGAACTGCAGGGTGGGGCGGGCGATGTCCATCACCGGCATCATGCGGGTGAGGTTCACCGGGCCGTTCACCTTGAACAGCTGGTAGTCGTCCAGACCAAACTTGTTGAGCAGGAATTCCATCAGTTCCTGCGGCATGTTGTCCGCCACTTCCAGCCGCACTTCCTCGCCGTAGCGACGGGAGAACAGCTCGCCTTTCAGCGCGGTGGACAGGTCTTCCACCTTTTCCTCGTCGAGGAACAGGTCGGAGTTGCGGGTGAGGCGGAACTGGTAGCAGCCGGTGGCCTTCATGCCGGGGAACAGGTAGCCGGCGTGATAGTGGATCACCGATGACAGGAACACGAAATTGTCGCCGCCCTCGCAGATCTCGTCCGGCAGGCGGATGATGCGCGGCAGCGATTTGGGCGCCGGCACCACCGCCAGACCCAGCTGGCGGCCAAACGCGTCCTTGCCTTCCAGCGTGACGATGAAGTTCAGGCTTTTGTTCACCAGGCGCGGGAACGGGTGCGCCAGGTCGAGGCCGATCGGCGTCATCACCGGCGCCACCTGCTGGCGGAAATAATGCTTGATCCACTGCACCTGCGGCGCGGTCCATTTCTCGCGGGCGATGAAGTGGATGTTTTCCGCCGCCAGCGCCGGCAGCAGGTCGTCGTTGAAGAGTTTGTACTGGCGATCCACGGCGACGCGGCAGCGCTCGCTGATTACCCGCAGCACTTCCTGCGGATGCATGCCGTCCGCTTCCGGTCGCGCCTGGTTGAAGGAGATGTCCCGTTGCAGCCCCGCCAGCCGGATCTCGAAGAACTCGTCCATGTTGCTGGAAAAAATCATCAGGAAACGCAGCCGTTCCAGCAGCGGCAGGGACTTGTCTTCCGCCTGCGCCAGCACCCGCAGGTGGAATTCCAGCAGGCTCAGGTAGCGGTTGACGTAGTAGGCGCTGTTGGTCAGATCGATGGCCGGTTGCTCGGTGATTTCGGTTGGCGCGGTGCTAGTCATGATGCTCACTTCAGTTGAATGCAGTGCTGCCCGGTTAGCGGTTCAGCAGTTCGGCGGCGCTTTTGGCGAAATAGGTGAGAATGCCGTCGGCGCCTGCCCTTTTAATACAGGTTAATGACTCTAATGTGACAGCCTCGCGACTGAGCCAGCCGTTCTGGAACGCGGCCATGTGCATGGCGTACTCGCCGCTCACCTGATACACGAAGGTGGGCGCGCCGAACTGGTTCTTCACTTCCCGCACGATGTCCAGGTAGGGCATGCCGGGCTTCACCATCACCATGTCAGCGCCTTCCTGCAGGTCCAGCGCCACTTCGTGCAGCGCTTCGTTCAGGTTGGCCGGGTCCATCTGGTAGGTGTATTTGTTGCCGCCCTTCAGGTTGGACGCCGAGCCCACCGCGTCGCGGAACGGGCCGTAATAGCTGGAGGCATACTTGGCAGAATAGGCCAGGATGCAGACATTTGCATTGCCGGCAGACTCCAGCTGCTGGCGGATGGCACCGATACGGCCGTCCATCATGTCCGACGGCGCGACGATGTCGGCACCGGCTTCGGCATGCGACTGGGCCTGCTTGATCAGCGCTTCCACGGTGATGTCGTTGAGTACGTAGCCGTTGTCGTCGATGATGCCGTCCTGTCCGTGGGTGGTGAACGGGTCCAGCGCCACGTCGGTGATCACACCCATGCCGGGCACGGCGTCCTTGATGGCTTTCACCGCGCGCTGGGCCAGGCCGTTCGGATTCCAGGCTTCCTTCGCGTCCAGGCTTTTGGCCGATTGCGGCGTCACCGGAAAAATCGCGATCGCCGGCACGCCCAGGCTGGCCAGATGGCGCGCCTCTTCCTGTAAGATGTCCAGCGACACCCGCTCCACGCCCGGCATCGACGCAATTGGCTCGCGCACGCCTTTGCCTTCCAGCACGAACATGGGATAGATCAGGTCGTTGGGGGTGAGGATGGTTTCGCGCACCAGGCGGCGGGCAAAATCCGTGGCGCGCACGCGGCGCAGGCGGGTGGCAGGAAAGGGTCCGCGATTGAGGGTGTTGATGGGCATGGGTCTGACCTTTGGCCGGGTTGTGATTCAGTAAGACAAGCAAGCACGAATAATACTCCGTCGGCGCAGTGTCGTCTTAGACGGCGTTGGAAATGTTGGGCGTTTATGGTGAAAAAGCTGGTTTTTCTGGTGGTGCTGGTGGGGGTGGCGGTGCTGGTCTGGCACCTGTTCGATCTGGGCCGCCATCTGACTTTTTATTACATCCAGTCGCAGCAGGCGCAGTGGCAGGCGTGGCTGGAGCAGAACCCGCTGTGGGTGGCGCTGGGGTTTTTCGGAGCCTTTGTGCTGGTGACGGCGCTGTCGATTCCCGCCGCCACCGTGCTCACCCTGCTGGCCGGTTCCCTGTTCGGCGTGCTGGTGGGTGCGGTGCTGGTGTCGTTCGCCAGCACCCTGGGCGCGTCACTGGCGTTTCTGCTGGCGCGCCTGGTCGGGCGTGACCATGTGCAGCGCCGTTATGCCGATTCACTGCGCATCGTGAACGAGGGCATCCGCAAGGACGGCGGCCTCTACCTGTTCAGTCTGCGCCTGACGCCACTATTTCCGTTTTTTCTGGTGAACATCCTGATGGCGCTGACGCCGATTCCGCTGCGCCAGTTTATGTGGGTCAGCCAGCTGGGCATGCTGCCGGCCACGCTGGTGTATGTGAACGCAGGCACGCAACTGGGCCGGCTGGAGTCGGTGGAAGGCATCCTGTCGCCGGCGCTGATCCTGTCGCTGGTGCTGCTGGGACTGCTGCCGCTGCTGACCAAAAAAGCCGTGGAATTCCTGCGCGCCAGACACCTCTCCGGCTGAGCCGCCACTGATTCATCCTGTAATCAAAACAACAGATCAAAGGAGCCACACCATGTCCAAGAAAGTTGCAGTCGTCCTGTCCGGATGCGGCGTCTATGACGGCGCCGAAATTTATGAAGCCACCCTGGTGCAGCTGCGTCTGGACGAGGCCGGCATTGAATTCCAGTGCATGGCGCCCAACGTCGACCAGCTGCATGTGATCAACCATCTCACCGGCGAGGAAATGCCGGAAAAGCGCAACGTGCTGGTGGAGTCCGCCCGGCTGTGCCGTGGCAAGATCATCGATCTGGCGCAGGCCAATCCGGCGGATTACGCTGCGGTGATTTTTCCCGGCGGTTTTGGCGCGGCGAAAAACCTGTGCAACTTTGCGGTGGCGGGTGCCGGCATGCAGGTGAATGCCGACGTGGTGAAATTTGTGCAGGGCATGCACGCGCAGAAAAAGCCGATCGGACTGATCTGCATTGCGCCGGCGATGGCGCCGAAACTGCTGGGCGCTGGCGTGAAATGCACGGTGGGCAACGATGATGACGGCGCGGCCGACGCCATCCGCGCCATGGGCGGCAATCACCAGGCCTGCCCGGTGGACAGCTTCACCGTCGACGAACAGCACAACCTGATTACCACACCGGCCTACATGCTGGCCGGACGTATCAGTGAAGCCTCGGCAGGCATCACCCGGCTGGTGAACGAAGTCGTGCGCCGCATGTGAAAACGGTTCCGTTTCTGCGACAAAAACATAATTAGTTAAGTTGCGACGTGCGGCTGAAGACAGGTCATCGCGGCCTGGCAGAGTGGTCTATAGTTAACAGAGACTTCATCCTTGCTGTACCGCGATGACCAAGAAAAACAAAGGCTTCAAAAAACTCCATCTGGTGAGGATCCCGTCCTCGGAATTGACGTTCGGGATGCATGTTGCTGAGCTGGACCGGCCGTGGCTGGAAACGCCGTTCATGCTGCAGGGTTTTCCCATTGAAAAGCAGGAAGACCTGGATGCGCTGCGCAACATCTGCGAGTTTGTCTACATCGACGCCCTGAAAAGTCATTATCTCAATGCGGATTCGCGCTCCAATCCGCTGGCGCCGGGCACGCCGGTCATTCAGTACCAGACCGTGCAGCCGGTGGAAGCTGAAATTGTCCAGGCCGATCCCTTTTACCAGAGCAGTCTTGCCGAAATTCACACGCTTCTGCATTCAACGCGTGAGAAGTGTGCGCTGCAGACCACTGCCATCCGCCATCACATCAAGTCCTGCGTGGATTCCATCGAACGCAATCCCTCGGCCATGATGTGGCTGACACGCATCAAGCACGTCGATCACTACACAGCGGAGCATTGCCTGAACGTGGGCGTGCTGGCCATTGCGCTGGGGCGGCATCTGGGACTGAACCGGTCGCAGCTGGAACTGCTCGGGCTTTGCGGCATGTTGCATGACGTCGGCAAGATGCGTCTGGACCAGTCTATTCTCAACAAGGAAGGCAGCCTGACCCCGCAGGAGTTTCTGCACGTCAAGCAGCATGCAATGTTCGGTTATGACGTGTTGCAGGAGGATGTGACGTTGCCACTGGAGGTGAAGGCCGCGGCGTTGAGTCATCATGAACGCATGGATGGTCGTGGTTATCCCAAGCGGCTGACAGCGGACCAGATCGGCTTCTGCACGCGGGTGGTCAGCATCGTGGACGCCTACGACGCCATCACGAGTCGCCGCTGTTACAGCGCACCCAAGTCATCGGCAGAGGCGCTGAAAATTCTGTATGAACACTCCGGCACGCAGTTCGATCAGAAACTGGTGGTGAAATTCATCGAGTGCATCGGAATCTATCCGCCGGGCAGTCTGGTGGAAATGACCAGTGGCGAGGTGGGTGTGGTGTTGTCAGTGTCAGCCGAAAACCGGCTGCTGCCGAAAGTGGCGCTGCTGCTGGACGCCGATAAAAAACCGATGCGGCAGACAGTGGTCGATCTCAAGCTGGAGCGGGCCAGTGCGGGCAGCGTGCAGCATCATATCAAGTCCGTTCTGGCCGACGGCGCCTATGGCATCGATCTGGAGGCATTCACCCGCAGCAACATCAACACGGGCAGCCTGAAGTCCTGAGCGTCCGCTGTCGTTTATGACAGCTCCTTTTCCATAACCTGCATCTGCTCCGATGCGTCCATCCACGCCAGCTCCTTTTCTTCCAGTGACACGCCGATCGTGCCCTGCTGTTTCAGCAGTTCCGCCAGTTTTGCCTTGCTGGATGCTTCGTAAATGGCAGGATCGGCCAGCTGTTCCTCGATGGATTTTTTTTGCTGCTCCAGCTTGGCGATTTCGCTTTCCAGCTTTTCGATCTGTTTTTTCAGCGGTCGCAGCAGCGTGCGGATTTCGGCGGCGCGCTGGCGGTCGGCCTTGCGGTCGCGGCGGGCGTCGGCCAGTTCCGGGGATTCGCTGGCGGCCTGCTGCTGGCTGCGGTAATCGTTCAGCCACTTCGCGTAATCGTCCAGATCGCCATTGAACACATCCACCTTGCCGTCCGCCACCAGATACAGATCGTCAGTGGTAGCGCGCAGCAGCGAACGGTCGTGCGACACAAGCACCAGCGCGCCTTCGTAATCCTGCAGTGCCAGCGTCAGGGCGTGACGCATTTCCAGATCCAGGTGGTTGGTCGGTTCGTCCAGCAGCAGCAAATTGGGCTTGTGCCAGATGATCACCGCCAGCGCCAGCCGCGCTTTTTCGCCACCGGAAAAGCGGCCGATATTGTCGTGCACCGCATCACCGTGAAAGCCGAAGCCGCCCAGATATTTGCGCAGCGTCTGCTCGTCGGTTTTCGGTGCGTTGCGCTGCATGGTCAGCAGCGGTGTGGCGTTCATGTCGAGCTGATCCAGCTGGTGCTGGGCGAAGTAACCGATGTAGCAATGCTCGCCGGGCTGGCGCTTGCCGTTGAGCAATTCGATCTCGCCGGCCAGCGTCTTGATAAGCGTGGATTTGCCCGCGCCATTCGGCCCGATCAAGCCAATGCGGCTCGCCGGCACCAGCTGCAGCGCCACATTTTTCAGGATCGGTTTGCCGGGATAACCCAGTTCCCCCTGGCTGATGTCCAGCAGCGGACTCGATACTTTTTCCGCCGCCGGAATGGTGAAATGAAACGGCGAATCGACGTGCGCCGGCGCGATCTTTTCCATCCGCTCCAGCATTTTCACCCGGCTTTGCGCCTGCTTGGCCTTGCTGGCCTTGGCCTTGAAGCGGTCGATGAAACTTTGCAGGTGCGCCACTTCGCGCTGCTGCTTTTCAAATGCCGCCTGCTGGTTGGCAAGACGCGCACTGCGCTGAATTTCGAACGCCGAGTAGTTGCCGCTGTAATAGAACAGGTTCTGGTGTTCGATGTGCAGGATGTGCTGCGTCACCGCGTCGATGAATTCGCGGTCGTGGGAAATCAGGATCAGGGTGCCGGGATAATTGCGCAGCCAGTCTTCCAGCCAGAGGATGGCATCCAGGTCCAGGTGGTTGGTGGGTTCGTCCAGCAGCATCAGGTCGCTGGGACACATCAGGGTCTGGGCCAGGTTCAGACGCATGCGCCAGCCGCCGGAGAACGCCTTTACCGGCGTTTGCAACTGCTGCTGGGTAAAGCCCAGTCCGGACAGCAGTTTGGCGGCGCGGGATTCGGCAGTGTAGCCGTCGATATCCGCCAGCTGCTGGTGCAGGTCGCCGATGCGGTGGGCGTCGTGCTTTGCTTCGGCGTCGGCCAGTTCCTGCTGCAGGCGCCGCAGGTTTTTGTCGCCATCCATCACATAGTCCAGCGCGGCCCGGTCGAGGGCTTCCACTTCCTGCGCCATGTGGGCGATGCGCCAGCTGGGGGGAATCGCAAACTCGCCGCTGTCCGGTTGCAGCTCGCGCCGCAGCATGGCGAACAGGGAGGATTTGCCGCAGCCATTATGACCGATCAGCGCGATGTGCCAGCCGGGGTAGCCGGTGAAGCTGGCGTCTTTCAGCAGGCATTTGCTGCCGCGAAACAGGGAAACGGATTTGAGCTGGATCATCGGCGGGAAAAATCGGGCAGTGGGGACAGGGAGGGCAGAATAACGAAAAGGCGGGCATGAAAAAAGG
>CAZBII010000079.1:0-20434 GCA_964491665.1 uncultured Moraxellaceae bacterium | reverse complement strand
CATGCCCGTCTGGCGGCACAAACCGCGTACCAGCAGGTACTGCAGCAAAAACTCACGGACGCCTTGCTGGCCATCAACGACTGGCAATCCGCACAGCAGCGCGTGGCGTTCGCGCGGGAGCAGGAAAGTCAGCTGGACGCCTTGCTGGCACTGGTGGAGCAGAGGCAAAAAACCGGCGACATTGGGCAGATCGATGCGGAGCTGGCGTTGCTGGCATTGGCGCAACTCCTCAATGACAGCGCGGATGCCGAGGCTCAACTTGCCAAGGCCGGTTCGAAACTAAAGGAACTGTTTCCCGAAAAATCACCCGACACCCTCGCCATTCCGGAAGCGTTCTGGCAACAGCATCGAGGTATTGATGCCGCACGACAAGTAGACCGACATCCCCGCGTAGTGCAGGCATTGGCCGAGTGGAACGCCGCGAAAGCACAAGCGGATGTGGCGGCCCGTGACGCCAAATCTGATCCCACGCTGGGCATCAACGGTGGCAAGAGCGGAGAAGACAATGTGGTGGCGCTGACTTTCTCCATCCCGCTCGCCCTGCGCAACGATTTCCGCGCGGAGATACGTGCGGCTTCTCAGGAATCGCTTGCAGCCGAAGCCCACTATTACCAGATACGCAGGCAACAACTGGCATTGCTGGAGGGCAGCGAGGCGGCCCTGAAAGCCTACGCGGGTCGCCATGAACGCTGGAGTCGCGTGATGCAGGCACGGGTGGGCAACAGCGCTGTTTTATTGGAAAAGCAATGGCGCACCGGCGATCTCAGCACTCCGGACTATTTGCTGGCGCTCAAGGAACGCGGGGAAAGCTTGCAGGCCGGCATTGAATTGGAATCCGAATGGCATCAAGCCGTCATCGAATGGCTGCTGGAATCGGGTCAACTGATTGACACGATTCAGCGCAACTGAACAGTGAAAGGATGAATCAAATGAAAGCAATTCAATCAACAATTTTGTGCGTCATCCTCATGCTGTTGGGAGCTTCCATGGCTCGCGCGGCGGACGAACATGGGCACGACGAAGCAGAGCACGCAACAGAAGCAACCCACTCGGACGATGAAGCCGATCACGATGATGAAGCCGGACACGATGAAAAGGAAGGTGAGGATGGTCATGGTCACGGCGGCCATGGTGGCGAGAAAAAATCGGACGCGGAACTGTCTGCCGAACAAGTAAAAATGGCCAACATTGAAGTGACTGAGCTTCGTCCCCGTCCGCTCGACTACCAGATTCACGCACCCGGTGAAATCAAGAGCAATGGCTACAGCAGTTACCGCGTCTCGGCCCGCATCCCGTCAATCGTCTTGCGGCGTCATGTGGCACTCGGTGAGACAGTGGCGCAGGATCAAAAGCTGGTCACCCTGTTCAGCGATGAAGTGGCCGAAGCACAGGCCGCCTATCGCGTGGCGGCTTCGGAATGGCAACGGGTCAAGGCATTGGGTCGTCAGGCGGTGGGCGACAAGCGTTATGTCGGCGCGCAGGGCGATATGGAAGCCTCGCTGGGCAAACTGGAAGCCTATGGATTGTCCGAATCCGATATTCAGGCACTGGAGTCCGGCGCCAAGGTGAAGTTGGGTGAATACAGCTTGCGCGCAGTAGCGGCTGGCGTGGTGTTGTCCGACGATTTCCATCAGGGGCAACGGGTGGATGCCGGTGAAACCATCATGGATCTGGCGGATGAAACCGAACTCTGGGTGGAAGCACGGTTGCCGCCTGGCACCGCGCTCAGTATTCCGGTGGGCACGCCTGCCCTGATCAAAACCGGCGGAGCAAGTTTTGCCGCCCGCGTTACGCAGGAAGCACACAAAATCGATCCTCGCAGCCGGACCCGCATCGTGCGTCTGGTGGTGGACAATGCGCAGCACAAACTGCATTCCGGTCTGTTTGCCGATGTGGCCTTCCAGTTCACAACGCCCGAACCGGTTCTGGCATTGCCTGAATCCGCTGTCTTGCGTGGTGCCGACGGCGACTGGCAGGTGTTTGTGGAAACGGCGAAGGGTCGATATGAACCCCGTGAAGTGGAACTGGTGCAAACACGGGGCGAGCACCTGATTATCAGCGGCGTTGCCAGTGGTAGCCGGGTGGTCACCAGTGGAGCGTTCTTCGTGCAGTCCGAAATCGCCAAAAGCGGTTTTGAAGTCCACAACCATTAAGGGGGCCGTGCGATGCTGAATGCCATTATCGACCTGGGCGTCAAAAACCGCCTGCTGGTCCTGCTATCGCTCATTGCCCTGATCGTGGGCAGTGTGCTCATCTTGCCGCGTCTCAATCTGGATGCGTTTCCTGATGTCACCAACGTACAGGTTCAGATCAACACGGAAGCTCAGGGGCTGGCGGCCGAAGAAGTCGAGCAGCTGATTACCTTTCCTGTTGAAGCGGTCATGTATGCGCTGCCGGATGTGGAGGCCGTGCGTTCCATTTCCAAAACCGGATTGTCCGTCATTACTGTGGTGTTCAAGGAAGGCACCGATATCTATTTCGCACGCCAACTGGTATTCGAGCGGCTACAAGCTGCAAAGGAAGAAATTCCCGATGGCATCGGCACGCCGGAAATGGGGCCGAATACGTCCGGTCTGGGTCAGGTCTACCAGTACATCCTGCGCAGTGAGCGACCACAACAATATGATGCGATGGCCTTGCGCAGCCTTAACGACTGGGTGGTGAAGATGCTGCTGATGCCGGTGGCAGGCGTCACCGAAGTGCTGTCATACGGTGGCGAGGTCAAACAGTATCAGGTCAATGTCGATCCCTCACGGCTGTTGGCCCATGACCTGACCATTGATGAAGTAGTGGAAGCGATTGAAACCAACAATCGCAATGCCGGTGGTTGGTATCTGGATCGCGGTGCCGAACAGCTGGTGATCCGGGGCGTGGGCTGGGTGCGCAGTGACAACGCCGGACTGGAGGATATCGGGAATATCCCGCTCAAAAATATCAAGGGTGTGTCGGTGAAGGTCAGCGACGTGGCAAATATCGGATTTGGTTCTGAAATTCGCCAGGGCGCGCTCACCATGACGCGACGCAATGCCAGTGGCGAGCCCGAAGCATTGGGCGAGGTGGTGGCGGGAATCGTGCTCAAGCGCATGGGAGCCAACACCAAGGCCACCATCGAAGGCGTCAAAGCACGCTTACCTGCCATTCAAGCCGCATTGCCGGACGGCGTTACCATCGAGCCTTTCTATGACCAGGCCGAGTTGGTCGACAAAGCCGTGGAAACGGTGACAAAAGCCTTGCTGGAAGCCTTCGTGCTGATCGTCGTGGTATTGCTACTGTTTCTGATGAATCTGCGCGCGGCATTGCTGGTGCTGATTTCCGTGCCGGTATCGATCGGGCTGGCATTGATGGCCATGGCGTACTGGGGCATCTCTGCCAACCTGATGTCCCTGGGTGGGCTGGCGATTGCCATCGGCATGATGGTGGATGGTTCGGTGGTGATGATGGAACATATCTTCAGTCATCTGTCGCACCCTGATCGCGAACATGACCACCAGTCCGAACGTCTCACCGCTCCGGATGATGTGGATCGGCATAGCGTTGAATCCGATGATCACGGTATTGGGTTGCGTATTCAGGAAGCAGCAAAGGAAGTCGGCCGCCCGGTTTTTTTCGCCGTCATGATCATTATTATCGTGTTCGCGCCACTGTTCAGCCTGCAAGGGGTGGAAGGCAAACTGTTCCAGCCGATGGCCATGTCCATTGTGCTTGCGATGCTCGCTTCGTTAGTGGTGGCGTTGCTGATGGTGCCCGCCCTGGCGACCTATCTGTTCCGTCGCGGAGTCAAACACCGGGACAACGTGCTGACCCGAACACTGGACCGCGGTTACCGGCGTCTGCTGCAAGGGGCGCTGAAACAGCGTTCATTGGTAACGGGAAGTGCGGTGGCCATGTTGGTGGGCGCGTTGTTGCTGGTTCCCTTTCTGGGGACTGAATTCGTACCCGAACTGGAGGAAGGCACGCTCAACATTCGCGTCACGCTGGCACCGTCCTCCAGTCTGGGTACCTCGGTTGAAGTTGCGCAGAAAATGGAACAGGTACTGATGACGTTTCCAGAAGTATTGTATGCCGCAAGTCGTGTAGGACGACCGGAACTGGGCGGCGACCCCGAGCCGGTTTCCAACGTGGAGCTGTACGTGGGCCTGAAGCCCGTCGCGGAATGGACCTCAGCAGCTGACCGGCGCGCATTGCAGGCATTGATGCAGGAACGTATGTCGATTCATCCAGGTTTGTTGTTTTCGTTCTCCCAGCCCATTGCGACTCGCGTGGATGAACTGCTGTCCGGTGTCAAGGCGCAGTTGGCGGTGAAACTGTTTGGCCCTGATCTGGATATGCTGGCGACCAAAGGCCGCGACATTGAAACGCTGGTGAAAAAAGTTGAGGGCACCCGTGGCGTGGCGCTGGAGCAGATTGCCGGTGAGTCCCAACTGGTGATTCAACCGGATCGCGCCCAACTTGCCCGCTATGGCGTGCCGGTGTCTCAGGTCATGGATCTGGTGGCCAATGCCATTGGTGGCACTGAAGCCGGGCAGGTAATCAAGGGTAACGAGCGCTATGACATTTACGTGCGGCTGGCGCCGGATTTTCGCAACAACATGGAAATGATCAAGGGCTTGATTTTGAAATCACCCAGTGGTGCCTGGATCAGATTGGGTGATGTGGCGAAAGTCTCGATCGAATCCGGGCCTCCGCAGGTACGCCGTGATGACGTGCAGCGGCGGGTGGTGATCGAAGCCAACGTCGAGGGACGCGACATGGGAGGACTGGTGGCGGAGCTTCGGCAGCGCATTGATCAGGAAGTCGATTTGCCCCCCGGATACAGTGTCGTCTTTGGTGGCCAGTTCGAGAATCAGGAACGGGCGCAGGCACGGCTGATGGTGGTGGTCCCACTGTCATTGGGCCTGATTTTTCTGCTGCTGTATTTCGCCTTTGGCTCGGTGGGCCAGGCACTGTTGATCATGCTCAATGTGCCGTTGGCGCTGATTGGCGGAATTGCAGCCTTGTTCGTTTCAGGCCAATACCTTTCGGTACCGGGGTCTATCGGGTTTATCGCACTGTTCGGCGTTGCAGTGTTGAACGGGGTGGTAATGGTCAACGCCATCAACCAACGAATCGGTGACGGGCTGGATATACAGTTGGCGGTGTTTGAAGGTGCCTGCTCGCGTCTCCGCCCGGTGATGATGACCGCTTCGATCGCAGCGCTAGGGCTTATTCCCATGTTGCTCGCGTCCGGCGTGGGATCGGAGGTGCAGCGACCGCTGGCGACGGTGGTAGTTGGAGGGTTGGTGTCGTCCACTTTGCTGACGCTGTTTGTGTTGCCTGCATTGTTCGGGGTGTTTTCGGGGCGGAAGCTTTCGATTGTCGCCGATGAATAAGACGGGCTGAATGCGATCAGACCGTCATCGATAGACGAGGCCAAACGGGGCGGCAGCTGTCAAGAAAGACAGCCGCCGCAGTCGTATAAACGACCTGGTGGTGCGGTTGGCCTCAAACCCTGTTACAGACTTGGTGCAACAAATGAATTAATCTGACCGATCAGGAAATCATTGATAGCGCAGGTACATTATGCTGATCGGGCAACTTTCTAAAGCGACTGGCGTCTCACGCGATACGATTCGCTATTACGAAAAATTGAAGCTTTTGGTCGTTAGTAACCGGTCGGCCAGCAACCTGTACAAAAATTATGGCGTCGATGCCGTTAAACGCCTTCATCTCATAAAAACTCTGAAAAACGCCGGATTTTCATTGCGCGAAATCCGCCAGCTTTGCTCAGGAACCGAAGGCGCCAATCCCTGCAGCGACTTGCCTTCGAAACTCACGAATAAAATCGAAACAATAAACATGCAAATTGCCACGCTGCAAATGTTCAAAGCATCGCTGTTGGATATCAGGACCGCGTGCGACGGCAACTGCACGACCTCCAAGGGCGTTCCGACGTGCTTGCCATCGCGTGAGAATTTTCAGACGCCAAATAAATGTTGCTAGATCTTTTCGCCATCAGGTCTACGCTGCGGACCACACCCCTTATCTAAATGACAGGTGGCCCCTGATTTTCGTCGAGTTACGTTAAAAATTATGATGCCAATGACAATCACAACCGCAGCAATGACAAACAATTCAGGAAAAATGGCAAGGGACACAACGGCTGCTGATCCAGCAAAAAGTCCCAACAATGGAGCCGCACAACACAGTATGCATAAAGCGCCAGAAAACAGGACCGCCCGAATCATTCCTGCCCCTGCGATTTTGTCATTTTTTGCCATGGCGATGTCCTCATGGATGATTAGGACTCATAAGCTAAACCGT
The DNA here is from genome assembly GCA_964491665.1 of uncultured Moraxellaceae bacterium. Lineage (GTDB taxonomy): Bacteria > Pseudomonadota > Gammaproteobacteria > Pseudomonadales > Ketobacteraceae > Ch67. The sequence goes on along the minus strand of CAZBII010000079.1, from coordinate 14,134 downwards.
GGAGCATACTCCACGGTCAAGCCCAGCATCACCATTCCGCTGTCATGAGAAATCCCATCCATGATCGAACTGAAAACTCTGATACTTTTTTTGGTTACTGCGGTCGCGGAAATCGTCGGTTGTTACTTGCCGTACCTGTGGTTGAAGCAGGATAAGTCGCCCTGGTTGTTGGTTCCTGCAGCGGCAAGTCTGGCGGTGTTCGCTTGGCTATTGTCGTTGCATCCCACGGCCACAGGTCGCGTCTATGCCGCTTATGGTGGGGTTTATATTTTTGTTGCCATTTTTTGGCTGTGGGCGGTTGATGGTATCCAACCCACAAAATGGGACTTCGTAGGTGCTGCTGTGGCATTGGCTGGGATGGCCATCATCATGTTCGCGCCACGAAATGGATAGCCGTGGCAAGGTGCTCGCCTGATCAATTCGACTCGGTTGAATGCTCATGCCGATGATGGATGTCTGGAAAGTGCCGATGGTTGTGCGTGACGGGTTCATGCACATGTTCGTGGGTATGAGGTTCTTTGCCATCCCATAGGAAAGCGTGCGCATGCTGATGGTGGGCGTCGTGCCGGTGAGGATGACTGTGGGTGCTGGGATCATGAGTATGCGTGTGCGCATGACGCTCGATCAGATGTAGCCCCAAGCCAGCGGCCATGGTCACAAAGCCGAGCCAGAACAACAACCCTGGGGTTTCCTGCAACAGTACCAGGGACACTGCCACACCTACCAATGGCGCGGCCGAGTAATAGGCGCCGGTTCGCGCCGTACCCAAATGACGCAAGGCCAACACAAACAGTACCAGGCTGACGCCGTAGCCGAAAAACCCCACCAGAGCTGCCGCACCTCCCGTTCCCAGATCAGGCCAGCTGGCACCCATCATCAGTGCCAGCACAACATTGACAGTGCCAGCCGCCAACCCTTTTATACTGGCGATTTGCAGCGGGTCGCTCGCCGACACTTTGCGTGTCAGATTATTGTCGATGGCCCAGCAGATACAGGCACCGGCAATCGCTAGCAACCCCCATGGAGTCCCCAGTTCCGGTACCTGTTCCCACGACAGAAACAAGCCGCCCAATACGATCAGGACCATGCCCAAAAAGATGCTGCGGTCGACATTTTCCCTGAACACAATCCAGGCCAGCAATGCGGTAAAAACACTTTCCAGATTGAGCAGCAGGGCCGTTGTGGAGCCAGGAGTCGTGATGAGTCCCACCATCAGCAGTACGGGTCCCAGCATCCCGCCCGATACAACGGCCCCGGCAAACCAGGGTAAATCACGCCGAGTCAGATAAGAGAACGCTTCATCCCGGGATGAACGTATTCCCCAGTGACGCAAACACCACAGTATCATCAGGCCCAAACCACTGCCGAGATACAGCAGCCCGGCCAGCATCACGGGATGCAGGTCACCGATCAGCGTTTTGGCGAACGGCGTGCTGGCGCCAAAGAAAACAGCGGCGAGAAGCGCATAAAGGATACCGGGAGATCTGGACATTCGGTGCATTGCCTGTGCTTGGGAAAGAGAATGACATACGCCAATCCAACCTATTCGCCAGCCTAATTCGCCATGGCATTCGGGAATTTGAGTGTGATAAATGTTGGATGGGTAGAGAAGTATGCCAATTTGATCAGTTTAGGCAACGATGGACGCTGAAAAATGGAAGATGTAGATCGCTATATTCAGGCGGCGACCCGCGCCAATACGCGCAAAGCCTATCGGGCGGCCGTCCGCGATTTTGAGGTGGATTGGGGAGGCTTTTTACCTGCCACCGCCGACAGTATTGCCCGGTACCTGGTGGACCGTGCCACACAGCAGTCTCTCAATACCTTGAAACAGCGCCTGGCGGGATTGGCTCAGTGGCATGTGGATCAGGGCTTTCCCGATCCGACCAAAGCACCTCATGTCCGCAAGGTGCTCAAGGGCATCCGGGAATTGCACCCAGCCCAGGAAAAACGCGCCAAACCGTTGCAATTGGAGCAACTGGCTACCCTGGTTCAGTGGCTGGAAAGTCAGTTGTCTTCAGCACCGGCAGATTCACCCCAGCAGCTGCGCCTTCTGCGCGACCGAGCATTGGTCTTGCTGGGTTTCTGGCGCGGATTTCGCAGTGACGAACTGTGCCGCCTCCAGGTGGAACATATCACGATCACGCCGGGCCAGGGCATCGAGTTGTATTTGCCCCGCAGCAAGGGCGATCGTGCTGCCCAAGGCATGACCTACCGGGCACCGGCACTCCAACACCTTTGTCCGGTAGAAGCGTGTCAGCAGTGGCTGAACGTCTCAGGTCTCACTCAGGGAGCCTTGTTCCGAAAACTGGATCGCTGGGGACACATCGCCGAGCAAGGGCTACATATCAACAGCATCCTGCCGTTGCTACGGGATCTTTTCCTGAAGGCAGGATTGTCCTTGCCCGATACCTACAGCAGTCATTCCTTGCGGCGGGGATTCGCTACCTGGGCATACGGTGCAGGATGGGATGTGAAGGCACTGATGGAGTATGTCGGCTGGAAGGATCTGAAATCCGCTCTGCGCTACGTCGAAATCGGCAATTCTTTCGAGTTGGCACTGCCTGCACGGGCGATTGACCTGGAAACCACGGGCTTGTCACGCACTGGTCGTTCAGAACAGACAGAATGGCAGGATGTCGTCGTGGATTTGCATCTGAACGTTGAGTCTTATCATGCCAAAGTGAGCAATCGTAAAAAGGCCCGTGATCATATTGAACGCGCCTGCCTCAAAACCCATGGCATGCGCTGCCTGAATCGGAACGAAGGGCGTTACCGCCTTGCAATACACTGTGAATCGCCCGCGCACCTGGACCGGATCGTGCGCGATTTACTGACCGAGATGCAACAAATAGCGGACAGTCATCATTGCTTTATCGAAGCCCAATGCCTGGAACCTGCGACAGGGCGAAACTGGGATTAACATTTGGAATCCACTTGCTGTAGTCCATCATGACCGATCTACATGAAACGGCTTATCCTCGCATAAAATCCCAACTGACTCGCCACGAACTCCACGAAATCTACTCTCCCACCTCAGATGATTTGCTGCTGGCCTCGACCTGCGCCAGAGAGCGCAACAGTCGATGCTTTTTTCTGTTACTACTGAAACTGGTGCAGCGGCTTGGGTATTTCCCTCTTCTTACCGACATTCCCGTCCGCGTCGTTCAGCATATCGTGGGCCTTGTGCCGGGTATTCCGATTACCACCCGGCAATTGCGGGATTACGACAAATCCGGTGCCCGTCAGCGCCATATTCGCAAGATTCGCGATCACTTGTCCCTCCATCGCTTCGACGACAGCGGTGAGGCGCTGTTGGAAGCCGTGGCGGAACGGGCCGCTGATACCAAGGAACGGCTCCCCGACATCATCAACGAATGCCTGGAAGAACTGGTCAAATACCGCTACGAGCTACCGGCTTTCAGCACGCTGGTGAGAGTGGCCACCCGCGCCCGGCACCAGGTCAATGACCATTGTTATGATCGCTTGTACAAAGCCCTGTCTTCAGACGCCAAAGCCCTGATCGATGCCTTGGTGACCTCTGCAATGGATGCCACTGAAAGTGGCTGGAACCAGCTCAAACGAGAGCCCAAGCAGGCCAAGAATCAGGAAATCAAGAGTTACCTGAACCATCTGGAATGGCTGACAAGCCTTGCCAACAATCTGCCCAGTCTGGACGGCATCTCAGTCAGTCGGAGAAAACAGTATTGCCTGGAAGCCCATTCCCTGCATGCCAACTCGGTGCGCGAACTCAAACTCAATAAACGCTACGCACTGGCCGTGGTGATGATCCAAACACAGCGCCAGAAAGCGCTGGATGCCATTGCCGACATCTTTATCAAAAAGATCCAGAACCTGCGCAATACCGCAGAATTGCGTTTGCAGCAGTACCACCTGGAACAGGTCAAACGCACAGAAAAACTGATTGGGCGATTTCGCGCGGTGCTGGATGTCCTTCACCAAAACGAGGATTCAGAACACCAGGTACTGAACGCCATACATGCTGCCTTGAGGTCGGACCCAGCGCTGTTGATGGGGGAATGTGAAGAGTACATGGCCTTTGCCAGCAACAATTTCTGGCCATTTTTGTTGTCTTCCTATCCCCAATCGCGCGCGTTGTTGTTCAGTTGTGTCAGGGCTTTGGACCTCGAATCCACCTCTAAAGACGACTCGCTGATTCGCGCTATCGGATTTATCCTGCGGCACCAGAACAGTCACAAGGAATGGCTGTCCATTGCCTCATCGGACGGTGGCCGACGCAATCTGATCAGTCTTCAGTGGCTGCCTGAACAGTGGCGCAAACTGGTCACCGGCCAGAATTCGCCCAGTGACAAGGTCTCACAGATTCATCGCAAATACTTCGAAATATTCGTTTTTGCCCAGATCCAGCTGGAATTGAAGAACGGCGATCTGATCGTCCGGGGCAGTGACAAGTATTCTGACTACCGTGAGCAGCAAGTCAGCGAAGATGAGTATCAGGCCCAAATCGATGAATATGGGCAATTGGTGAATTTGCCTGTGGAACCCACTGCTTTTGTTCGACAGCTCAAGCAGCAGTTGCAGGAGGCCACCGATCGTGCCGATCAGCGCTTTCCAGATAATGAATACCTCGAACTGACTTCCAGGGGGCCGATCATCAGAAAGCACGAAACCGATGAGCCGTTACCGGAAGTGAAGGAGATAGTTGAGGCATTGCGTGAACGATTCCAGGAAATTAGCATTTTGGACGTGCTGGTAGAGACCGAGCGCTGGCTCAATCTGCATGGGCAATTTGGACCGATTTCCGGATTCGAAACGAAACTGGACGATCCGCGCATGCGTTTTATCCTGACGTTGTTCTGCTATGGCTGCAATTTGGGGCCTAGCCAGGTTGCACAATCAGTGAAAGGCGTCAGTCGCAAGCAGGTGGCTTGGCTGAACCTGAAGCACGTGACGGAGGAGCGCCTGGACAAGGCCATCGCGATGGTGATCAACGCCTACAACCGATTCGCTCTGCCCAAGTACTGGGGAACCGGCAAATCAGCATCGGCCGATGGAACCAAGTGGAATCTCTACGAGCAAAATTTGATTACGGAATACCATATCCGGTACGGCGGTTACGGTGGAATCGGCTATTACCATGTGTCCGACCAATATATCGCGCTCTTCAGTCGATTCATTCCCTGCGGTGTTTATGAGGCCATCTATATTCTCGACGTGATCCAGAATAGCGAGGTCGACATCCAACCGGACACATTACATGGTGACACCCAGTCCCAAAGCACTCCGGTGTTTGCCTTGGCCTTTTTACTGGGCATCCAGCTGATGCCACGCATCCGTGGCATCAAAAAACTCACTTTCTTCAAGGCTGATCCCAAGATCCGGTCCCAGCATATCGAGGCATTGTTCAGTGGATCGATTGACTGGGACCTGATTGAAAGACACCTACCTGACATGTTCCGCATTGCGCTTTCGATTAAAGCAGGAAAGCTCACTCCCTCAACTATCTTGCGGCGTCTGGGGACGCAAAGCCGGAAGAACAAGGTGTATTTTGCATTTCGGGAATTGGGGCGTGCGGTCAGGACAATCTATTTGCTGCGATACATCAATGATGTGGAATTGCGCAAAGTGGTGCATGCGGCGACCAACAAAGGGGAGCAGTTTAACAACTTCACCAAATGGCTGTTCTTCGGCAACGACGGCATCATCGCGGAAAATATCCGCTATGAGCAGAACAAAATCATCAAGTACAACCAACTGGTTGCCAACCTGGCAATCCTGCATAACGTTGCTTCCATGACCCAGATACTGAAGCAGTTGCAGGCGGAAGGGCGGGAGATAACACCCCAAATTCTGGCGGGGCTGGCGCCATATTGGACGAATCAAATCAATCGATTTGGCGACTACACACTGGATCTGAAGCGAAGGGTGAGGCAACCGGAATACGACTTGCCGATCTGAAGTAATGAATTGAATATCTCAAGCAGAAAGATGGCTGATCGCATCTTGTTCGTTTTGAAAAATATACTATATATTTCAGATTGTTATGGCTGAAGTGGCTGCTTTTTACTAGAATCGTGGCCATACCTCGTCGTGATCCTTGTGACGCAGCCGCGCCAGCGACTCCGCCTCGGCCTGATCGAACTGCAGGTCCGCCGCATCGATCTGGCCCAGTTCGCCCCGGACCCGCCAGCGGGCCAGGGGCAGTGCCGGCTCCACCCGCGACCCGGCCACCAGACTCACTGACGGCGGCAAGCGGTCCACCAGATCGGCCAGCAACTGCAGCGCGCTGGCATCGTTCACGCAATGCAGGTCATCGAGGAACAGCACCAGACGCCCGCTGTTGAGACTGGCCAGCGCGTTGGCCAGCACACTGGCAATGGTGCGATTGGCCTGCCCGGGGCCGTTTACCTGCGCCGCCAGCAGACGCGGCTCCACGTCCCATTTCAGGGGCAACTCCCGCAGCGCTGCCGCCAGCGAAACAAAAAAACGGTTGGGATCGTTGTCGTCGGCATCCAGCGACAGCCACACCAATTGGTGATCCGCCGGTAGCTGCTGTGCCAGCTGCAGCAGCAGCGTGCTTTTGCCGAAGCCGGCCGGTGCGCACACCAGCGTAAAGGGATGCTGCTCGATCAGGGTTGCCGTGCGATCCAGCAGCGCGTCACGGGACACCAGATCCCGGCGCTGGCGGGGGGCGCGGAATTTGGTCAGCGACAGGCCATCCCACAGAAGGGCACCTGACAGGTCGGGCTGTGCGGAAACGGAATCGGTCATGGGGACGGGAATGCTGGATAGAGGATGTTGAAATTATCGCCGAAAGGGCCGGAGACGCAACGGGGTGTTGGGAACGATGTGCCGTCAGCGTGGCAGAATCGGCTTCAGCAGCCGTCCACTATTCCGCAACTGCTTCCACAGCAGGCTCCAGTTTTCTTCCTTGCGCCGCTGGGCCAGACAGCGCAGATAGCGCGCCCGTTCGGCTTCATCCTGCCGCGCGATAATCGACGCCCACAGCGCATCCTCCACGTTGTACTGCCGGTTCTCTGCCAGACAGACCGGCACACAATCTTCCTGCGGCACATTCAGCTGTTCGCAGGCGTTGTGCAGCGCTTCCAGGATGGACTGGCCTTTGGCACTGGCGGGCGGGTCGAGCGGATAGGGTGGCTGCCACTCCCGCACCGGGCGCAGCCGGTCGACATGGGTGAGCACCAGCAGCACGGGCGCGGGCCGGCGCTGTTTCTGCTGGCTCTGCCATTGGCGGATCTGCTGCAGCAATTGCCGTTCCTCGTGGCGATCTGCTGCGTTGGCGGGGCTGACCAGCAGGATCAGGTCCGCCGCATCCACCGCCTTGCGCAGTTCGCGGCTGTGCAGCAGATCGGAATCAAATCCGGGGGAATCATAAATCAGTGCTTCGGTCTTGCCGTCGCGTTCCAGGCGGAAGGGCTGCAGCTGCACTGTTGTATCGGGCACGATGTCGGCCACGCTTTTCAGTTCGCCGAACAGCGCGTTGATCAGGCTGGACTTGCCGGCGTTGGTGCGGCCCAGCACCAGAAAATGCAGCGGCTCGGACGCTAGTGCTGCCTGTGTGGCGTCGGCTTCCCGCAATGCCTGCTGTGAATCGTGGCTGATGCGCGCGGTGGGCGCTTCGTCCGTCAGCAGCAGATTGCCGCTGTACAGTTCGATGGCGTAGAAGCCCACCTTGCGCACGTATTCCTGCAGCAGCCAGGTCTGCAGTTTGTCGGAACCGTAACCGATGATGCGGCTGCTGACTTCGCGGCGGAATTCGCGGAACAGGGCGCCGGCGGGATCGACCACGGCATGTCCGAGCCGGTAGATATTTTCGTAGCGCTCCAGCGTGGCTTTCCACTGGCGGGCGCGGGTGATGTCGCCCAGCGTCAGTTGATGGCTGAACGGCACCTGGTCGCTGATGAGGAGGCGCAGTTCGTGGCTGGCGCGCTCAATGATCAGCAAGGCGTGGGGCAGCGTCATTTCCAGCAGCGGCTGTTCACGGTCCGGGTGGTAATGCTGTGCCACGCGGGTCAATGTCTGTTTGCCGAGATCCCACAGCTGGCCGCCTTCTGCCAGCGAATAGTCGGCCACTGTCACCGTGCGCGCGAGTTCGTCGATGGCCTGCCAGGGCGCGTCGGCTGCGGCGGGCCAGTGGGGATTGGCGATGGTCGTCGGCGGATTGGGTTTGCGCGCTTCCCACTGGCGCGCCAGCCAGTGCAGCAGCGCGCCGGTGGCGCCGGCAGCGGTCAGTGCCAGCAGCCAGAACAGGAAGTGGCCGTCCTGCCACAACCAGACCACACCCAGCACCGGCAATGCCAGCAGCGGCAGCGACACCACCAGCACGGCAGCCATACGCAACAGGCCAAATTCCCGCAGCAGCGAAACCTTAGTGGTCATGGGCGGTGGCGTCTCCGTCGGGTCCGCGTTCGTGTCCGCGCGTCTGCAGGATTGACAGCTTGCGTCCGGCTGCCAGTGCTTCGGCGTAAATCTGTTTCAGCTGATGGTCGTCGACGCTGAGCCCTTTGCGTTTGCGCGACAGAAAATAGCAGGCGGCTTTGCCCAGGGCGTAGGTCATGGCGGCGTTGCTGGTGGCGCCCCACACTGCGCCCGCAGTCTGGCCCCAGACCGGCAGCAGTTTGATGAGGTTGCGTCCCGCCAGATTCAGTCCGTAACCCAGCCCGATTCCGGCGCCCAGCAGGCCGACGAATTCCGCCGTGGTGCGCCGGTCCCAGGCCACGCCATACAGCGATGCCAGCGTGTGAAACAGCTTGAGCTGGAGTGCGGGCACGCCGGCGACATCCACCAGCGGCAGCGCACCGAAACCGGCCGCGGCCAGGGTGTAACTGATGATGTGCGGATGCGCGGCCTGACTGTAAACGTCGTCGATGGCCGGTCCCGATGTGAGTAGCCCCTGCAGACCGGACGCGGAGGCGGATTCAATGGCGTCCCACAGCGCTTCCAGTCCGTAATGGGGATCGTCGAAACCATCTTCCGGCAGCGTGAAATCCAGCGGCACCCACCACAGTCCACCGTCGCCGGGCAGCGTGCCCAGACGGCTGCGTTGCGACAGCAGGGCGCGGGTGAGATCCGTCGGCGGCAGCGTGTCGGGCTGCTGGAAGGGATAAGGTTGCGGATGCTGGAAAGTGGTGTCGGCGCACTGGTGCAGACAGGTCTGGGCGATGATTACAGGCCAGTCCGGGTGACGCTTGCGCACGGCGTGCAATACGTCGAACACCGCCTGCTGACCGGGATCGGCAGCACGCATGACGGCAATCACCAGGTGAGATTGTGATTCACAATACTGAATGTCGTCCGCCGGATCGTAGGCGACTTCGCCCAGCCCGCGCGTATCGAGAAAACGCACCACCGGCACCTGTTCCGGAAAATCATAAAAGCGTGATGTGCGTGTGCAGGGTTTGAAACCGTTGCCGATTTCGGCGGTGGGGCTGCCGGTGAGTGTGCGAATGATGGATGTTTTGCCGGACTGGGTTTTGCCCACCAGCCACAGCACCAGCACCGGATGCTGCTCGCGCGCCTTGGCCAGCGCTGCGTTCAGGCGCGCTTCGTCGACCTTGGGTTCCAGAAGCAGGGATTTCAACCGGTTCAGCGGGCTGGATTCGATTGCCATGTTGCCATTCGCGTGGTGAATTCAGGCCAGCATAACCGCCGGGGCTGGCAGCGTCCACTTGCGCGGAAGAGGCAGTGGCGGTCAGCGCAGATGGCGCTGGATGGCGAGCAGCGCCTGCTGTTCGTTGTGCTCGAAGGTGGCGGCGGGCAGCGCCAGTATTCCCAGAATATTCACGCCGAATTCACCGTACAGGCGGGCGATGCGCTTGCGCAGGTAAAAGGTGCTGCATTCTTCTGCCGTGCGCCGGGATGGAATGGTCAGCAGTGCCTGCGCCAGCGCGTCGATGCCGGTGCCTTTCACTGCGCTGGTGAGAAAAATCCGCTCGCGCGCGGCGTTGTGATAGTCATCCTGCGCGTGCAGATCCACCAGTCGCGCCTGTTTCAGCGACGAACGCAGCATGTGATAACTGGTGCGCGCCAGCTTTTCCTCGTCGCACTTGTTGACGATGAAGCTGTCGGGAATTTCCATGATGCCGCTTTTCATGAACTGGATCTGGTCGCCCGCCAGGGGCTGCATCACCAGAAACGTGTGATCGGTGAGGAATTGAATGTCGATTTCATTCTGCCCGATACCGACGGTTTCAATGAGAATGAAATCGAACAGGTGGCGCAGCAGGCGGGTGACCTGAAACGTCGCTTCGCTGATGCCGCCCAGTTCCAGATTCGACGCCTGCGAGCGGAAAAAAAGGCGATCTTCCTTTTTGCCGTAATGCATGCGGGTGCGGTCGCCGAGAATCGAACCGCCGGAAATCTGGCTGGAGGGATCTACTGCCAGCACGGCGGCCGTGATGTTCGCATCCATCTGCAGCAGCGTGCGGCACAGTTCCGCAATCAGCGACGACTTACCTGCGCCGGGTGTGCCGGTAAAACCGATCACGCGGGCTTGGCGCGGAAAGTCCTGCGGATGCTGCTGGATGTGGCGGGCAATATCGTGGCGAATCTGCGCGGCATCGGGATTTTTGTTTTCAAACAGGCTGATGAGTTTGGCCAGCGGCCATTTTTTCAGGGCGCTGGCATTCTGCAGCTGCTGCACCCATTCCGCTGCCAGAGGCTGGTCCAGCAGCGGAGCGGGCGAGGGCAGGGTGGGCACTGGCATGCGCCGCTCTTATCCGCGTGCCTTGTTGTCCAGCACGATGTCCATCACCTTGTTCATGATGTCCATCAGATCGTAATCCTTCGGCGTGAACACGGCCTTGATGCCCTGCGCGGTCAATCCCGGAATATCGTTCTGCGGAATGATGCCGCCGAGCACGACGGGAATGGCGTCGCGGGCGCCTTCCTTGTCCAGCTCGCTCATCAGCTGCGCGATGATTTCGTTGTGCGAACCGGACAGCAGGGAAATGCCGATCACATCGACGTTTTCTTCAATCGCGGATTGCACGATATCCACCGCGCTCAGACGGATGCCGAAATAAATGACGTCGAAACCGGCGTGACGCGCGGCGACGGAAATCATCTCCGCACCGTTGGAATGGCCATCCAGCCCCGGCTTGCCGACAACAATGCGCGGACGGTGGCCGTGTTTGTCCATAAAGGTCTGCACTTTTGCACGCACCTGCTGCAGCTTGTCGTTTTCCAGCGACAGGCTCTGGCCTTCCACACCGGTGGGCGGACGGTACTCGCCGTACACTTCGCGCAGAGTGCCGGCCCATTCGCCGGTGGATACGCGGGCGTGCGCGCAGGCAATGGACGCTTCCATCAGGTTGCGGCCGGCCTTGGCGTCTTCTCGCAATTTATCCAGACAGGCTTTCACTTTGGCCGCATCGCGTTTGCGGATGGTTTCTTCCAGCGCGTGAACTGTTTCTGCAGCAGACGCCGGATCGACCTTGAACACGCCGCCGTCGTTGCCACCCACCAGCGGTGATGCAATGCCGTCAGCCCAGCGGTTTTTGCCCACCACTACCTGTTCGCCGGTGTTGATCTTCGCCATGCGTTCGGCCTGCGAAATCACCAGCTGCGATTTCATGTAACCGGTCTTGATGGCTTCGACACCGCCACCGGCGTCGAGAATTTTCTGGATCTCGTCGCGCGCCTGCGCTTTCAGTTCTTCCACTTTCGACTGCACGACCGGCGAGCCGGCAAACAGGTCCGGGTACTCCAGCAGATCGGTTTCATACGCCAGAATCTGTTGCAGACGCAGCGACCACTGCTGGTCCCACGGCCGTGGCAGCGACAGCGCCTCATTCCACGCCGGCAATTGCAGCGCACGGCAGCGGGCATCGCGGCTCAGCGTGACACCCAGCGCTTCAATCAGAATCCGCCAGGCATTATTTTCCGGCTGCTCTTCGGTAAGGCCCAGCGAGTTCACCTGCACGCCATAGCGGAACAGGCGGTATTTCGGATTTTTCACCTGGTAGCGCTGCTGGCAGATCTCATCCCACAGCTCGGTGAACGCGCGCATCTTGCACATCTCTTCAATGAAACGCATGCCGGCATTCACGAAGAACGACACGCGGCCGACACACTGCTCGAATTCGGCTTCGTTGAAACAGTTGCGCTCGCGAATCGCATCCAGCACGGTGATGGCGGTGACCAGCGAATACGCCAGTTCCTGCACCGGCGTCGCGCCGGCTTCCTGCAGGTGATAGGAGCAGACGTTGGACGGATTCCACTTGGGAATCTTGCGCAGACAGTATTCGTACATGTCGACGATCAGCTTGATCGACTGGTCCGGCGGGAAAACATAGGTGCCGCGTGCCAGGAATTCCTTGATCAGATCGTTCTGCGTGGTGCCCTGCAGTTTCGCCAGATCGATGCCGCGTTCCTCCGCCAGCGCCACATACAGCGACAGCAGCCACATCGACGTGCCGTTGATCGTCATCGACGTGTTCACCACATCAATGTCGATCTGGTCGAACAGGATCGCAAAGTCATCCAGCGTGTTGATGGGCACACCCACCTTGCCGATTTCCGGTTTGGCAATGTCCTCGTTGGAACTGTAGCCGCACTGCGTCGCCAGATCGAACGCGATGGACAGGCCGGTCTGCCCCTTGCCCAGATTGCTGCGATAAAGTTCGTTGGATTTGCGCACGTTGGTGTGGCCCGCGTAGGTGCGGAAAATCCAGGGTGCATCCTTCGCAGGTTTGCCTTCCTTGTCGTAAATGATGTGGGCTTTCTTGTCGCTCATGTGTGCGCTTCCAGTCGGGTGACAGGGCAATTCCGGAAAATATTAACCGCGTTTCTTGATCAGCAGCTGACGTTCGATCTCGAAGATTTTCTCCTTGATCTTGTCCTTGCCGAGATCCTTCTTGTCGTTTTCCTTGATGAACAGGTCGGCGCCGTACTGCTCCAGCGCTTTTGCCGACGACATATTTTTCACGCCAATGAACTGCACGCTCACCACGCTGGCCAGATCCTTCAATTCGCCCGGTGCATCGCTCACCGCCAGAATGCGGCTCAGACCAAATACAGTGTCGCCGGCAAACGCTGGCTGCGTGTGATAGCCCTCGGTGAAACCGATTTCCCACAGCGCGTTTTCGCTCAGGTCACGACTCGCCAGACCTTCCAGCCACGCATATACCAGACCACCGTACACGATCGGATTGCCGCTCATGGGGCCACTCTGCGCCGAACTGTAGAGCTTGTCGTAGTGCAGCGGATGGGTGTTGCCCACCTGATACGTCAGCGCGAAATGCTCATCGCTGATGGTGCGGCCGTTGTTGTGCACGATGATATCGCCGGCCCTGAAATCTTCCGCGTAGGTGTTCCAGCCGGTGACGCTTTTCGGCACATGACGCAGCGCCGTGGCCAAACCTTCCGGCAATTTCACCGACGCCTCGGTCTGCCAGGGAAAAGCGGGCAGGGCGGCACTGGACAGCGGAATCGTCGGCAGGCGATCACCGCGATACGCCACCATCAATTTGCGTTCGTATTGCAGCACTACTTCATCGCGCTGATTTACTCCCAGCGTGCGAATGGTGACGATGCCGGGTTTGTCGGCGCCACGTTCCTTGCGATCCACCACCATCGTCATGGCGCGCACGGTGTCGCCGGGATACACCGGCGTCAGGAACTGCGCGTTGTAGTAACCCAGGTTCGCAATCACTTTTTCCGAATCGTTCTGCACACCCAGCGACAGCACCACGTTGAACACCATCTGCGGCGATGCCGGCAGCTGGCTGAAACCGTGCGCGCGCGCATATTCCAGATCCAGATACAGCGGATTGCACTGCATATAAGTGCGAGAGAAGAAGTCGATGTTCGACTGCGTGAAGGAAAAACCGCGCGGATGCACGAACAGCTGGCCGGGCACGTATTCTTCCAGATAGCGGCCATACTGCGGATGACGCACGCTGTTCAGGCTGATGGTGCTGGAAGGGGCCAGTTCTTGTTGTGCGGGGAATTTGGTTGCCATGAATGAATCCTTGTCTGTTGGTAACCGAAACCTGCTAACGAAGTGTTTGGGCTAACAGGTGGCACAAAGCTGAAGGAGCCGGGTTCGCGTTTCGAGACCGTTTGCGGCCAGGGATGGCCGCGGACGAGCGCACATGGATGTGCTTGTAGCGTGTCTCGAAACGCGAAC
>CAZBII010000078.1:0-20492 GCA_964491665.1 uncultured Moraxellaceae bacterium | reverse complement strand
CCTCCTTCTCCACCCGCGCGTGAATCTGCGACAGCAGGTCTTCGACCTGGGTTGTGGCCGGACGCACTTCCAGCTGCGGGTCCACCAGGCCCGTGGGGCGCACGATCTGCTCCACCACCTGCTGGGCGTGAGTGGCTTCGTACTGCGCCGGCGTGGCGGAAACAAAGATCGTCTGCGGACAGAGCGCTTCCCACTCTTCAAAACGCAGCGGACGGTTATCGAGGGCGGACGGCAGGCGGAAGCCGTACTGCACCAGGGTTTCCTTGCGCGAGCGGTCGCCCTTGTACATGGCGCCAATCTGCGGAACGGTGGCGTGGGATTCGTCGATCACCACCAGTGCGTTTTTCGGCAGGTATTCAAACAGCGTCGGTGGCGGCTCACCGGGCGCGCGGCCGGACAGATAACGCGAGTAGTTTTCAATGCCGGTGCAATAACCCAGTTCCTGCATCATCTCCAGATCGAAACGGGTGCGCTCGCTGAGGCGCTGGTGCTCCAGCAGCTTGCCTTCGTCCAGATAGAACTGCAGACGGTCGCGCAGCTCCAGCTTGATGTTGTCGATGGCAGAGAGAATGTTCTCCCGCGGCGTGACGTAATGGGATTTGGGGTAGATGGTGTAGCGCGGAATGCGCTGCAGGATTTCACCGGTGAGCGGATCGAACAGGGACAGGTTTTCAATTTCGTCGTCGAACAGCTCGATACGCACGGCCTCACGCTCGGATTCTGCCGGGAAGACATCGATCACTTCGCCACGCACGCGATAGTTGGCGCGGGAAAACTCGGTGTCGTTGCGGGTGTATTGCAGCTCGGCCAGCCGGCGCAGGATGGCGCGCTGGTCGACGCGCTCGCCGCGATCCAGATGCAGCACCATCTGCAGATAGCTGCCGGGATCGCCCAGACCATAAATGGCGGAGACGGTGGCGACGATGATGGTGTCGGGACGTTCCAGCAGCGCCTTGGTGGCGGACAGGCGCATCTGCTCGATGTGTTCGTTCACCGACGAATCCTTTTCGATAAAGGTGTCCGACGCGGGAACGTAGGCTTCCGGCTGGTAGTAGTCGTAGTAGGAAACGAAGTACTCGACGGCGTTGTCAGGGAAGAATTCCTTGAACTCGCCATACAACTGCGCTGCCAGGGTTTTGTTGTGCGCCATGACCAGTGTCGGGCGCTGCACGGCTTCCACCACATTGGCGATGGTGAAGGTTTTGCCGGAGCCGGTCACGCCGAGCAGGGTCTGGTGCGACAGGCCGTCGTTGAGGCCCTCAACCAGTGCGGCAATCGCGGTGGGCTGGTCGCCGGCGGGTTTGTATTTCGAATGAACCTTGAATTTGCGCTCTTCTGTCATGGGTGTGGCCGCTGCACCTGATGCGAAACCGGAACCCGGAATGATCCCAAAATTGCCCCCCGAACCGCAACTGACAAACCGGCATGATTCGAACGCCGGCAACTGCCTGTATTGCAAGGTGTTCACGAAAATCCGGTGACGACCGGCGGCAAAACCGGAACGGCCTGTGATCCCCGTCAATCCGGTGGGAGCATGGCCGGATCTACACTGGCCCAACAATAACAAGCACTAGGCGAGGAAATGGCCATGACCGTTGCAAGGGAACCCATGTCCGGTGTGGACACTGCGTGGTTGCGGATGGAAAGCCCGACCACCCACATGACGATCGGCGTCGTACTGATTTTCGAGGACCACTTGCCGCTGACCCGGCTGCGCGAGGTGCTGCAGGAACGTCTGCTGAAATTCCAGCGTTTCCGCCAGAAAGCCGTGCAGCACGACATCCGCGCGTGGTGGGAGGACGATCCGCATTTTTCCATCTACAACCATCTTGAATCGCTGACGCTGGCGGACCCCGACAGCAGGCAATGTCTGCAGGACGTGGCCAGTCATCTGATGAATACCGGCCTCAATTTCGCGCATCCGCTGTGGCATGTTCACCATATCGAGCAGTATCAATCCGGCTCGGCGCTGATCATCCGCATCCATCACGCAGTGGCGGACGGCATGTCGCTGGTGCGCCTGCTGCTGTCACTCACCGATGCCGAGCGCGACGGCAACACCCTGAGCAACGACAAGCCCACCGCCGGCGCCGGCAGCCAGCACCATGAAAGCATGTGGGACGCACTGACGCACCCTTCCCACCTGGCAACGCTGGCAAAAAATGGCGCTTCTGCCGTTGCGGAACTGGCCCGCGTGACGCTGGGACACAACGATCCGGCATCCGTACTCAAGGGCAAGGTGTGCGGCGTGAAAAAGGTGGCCTGGGCGGAACCGTTTGCGCTGGCGGACGTGAAGCGGATTGGCAAGAAACTCGATGCCACCGTGAATGATGTGCTGGTCGCTGCGGTTGCCGGTGCTCTGCGGCAATACACGCTGCGCCGCGCCAGCGAGAAAGAACTGGTGGATCTGCATGTGGTGATTCCATTCAACCTGCGACCCATCGACGCGCCCATCGAATCACTCGGTAACCAGTTCGGTCTGGTGCTGCTGCCACTGCCGGTGCAGGAGGCCGATCCGCTGACCCGCCTGCAGAAAGCCAAAGCCGCCATGAACCAGCTGAAACATTCATATCAGGCGCATGTGTTCTACGGCTTGCTGGAATTCTTCGGCAAGGGTCCTGCCGTGCTGGAACAGACTGCGCTGGATATTCTGAGCCGCAAGGCCAGCGCCGTGATGACCAACGTGCCCGGCCCGAAAAAGCCGGTTTATCTGGCGGGCGCCAAACTGAAACAACCGCTGGTGTGGGTCCCGCAGGCGGGCAATGTCGGCGCCGGTCTGGCCATTCTGACCTACAACGACATTGTGCAGTTCGGTTTCATCGCCGACGCGCAACTGGTGCCTGATCCGGACGAAATGGTGGAACTGTTCATAGCCCAGTTCCGCATTCTGGAAATGCTGAGCGACGAGCAGATGCACATTGAGCCGGCGCTGGACTGATTCTTTCCAGCGCCATTTCCGGCTCAGTCGCGCCAGTGTACGGGATCGCCCAGCATGCGCGTGCACAGCAGCAATCCCGTTACCACCGCCGCACACGCCAGCAGGATCTGCCATGCCGACAGTGCGGCGATGTTTTCCATCAGAAAATTGTTGGCGACCAGCGCCACTGCAAAAAACACCAGCGCCAGAACGGTGTGACGGCGATCGACGCGGGAATCGAAACGGCGGTAATGCTGCAGGTCCGGCTCAGGATAGGGTTCGTCCTGCGCCACGTTGCGGGGACGCCAACCGGTCGGTTTGATCCACACGCGATACAGGTCACGCACATCCGTTGACTTGAGCGCGTCCTGCCACAACAGCCACAGCCATTCGAAATGGGCCCACACCGGATTCCAGCTCTGGTAACGCTTGCGCACGCCGTAAATGGGTGTTTCCGTTTCTTGTTGCCAGGTGCCGAACAGGCGGTCCCAGATCATCAGGGTGCCGCCGTGATTGCGATCCAGATAAAGATCGTTAATGCCGTGATGCACGCGATGAGCTGACGGTGTATTCAGAATGCCTTCGATGAACGGCACCTTGTCAATCAGGCGCGTGTGAATCCAGAACTGGTACAGCTTGCTGATGGTCATGGTGACGATGAACACATCCGCCGGACAACCCAGCAGCGCCAGTGACAGAAAAATCGGCCAGAGAAAAATGTCCTGCAGCGCGCCCTGCCGCAGCGCCGTGGTGAGATTGAATTCCTCGCTCTGGTGATGCGGCACGTGTCCGCCCCACAGAAAATTGATTTCGTGCGACCAGCGATGACACCAGTAGTAAACAAAATCGAACAGGAAAAAGAAAAGCACCCAGGTCGTCCAGTGCGACGAGCTGAATTCAAACAGACCGAACTGCGTGGACACCCAGCCGAACAGCACCAGCAGCACGGACTTGGCAAAAACTTCCACTGTCACCGTAAACACGCCGCATCCGAGACTGGCCAGCGAATCGTTCAGCCGGTAGAGCTGCAGCTGGTGACGGTGGGAATACAGCGCCTCGATAAAAATCAGCAGCAGAAAAACCGGCGTCGCCCAGGCGATGATCTGGTTGTGCATGACAGCGTCCTCAGCTCACGACCTGATCCTGCGCGACTTCATGCTGGATGCGCCACATCTGCGCATACACGCCCTGCCGTTTCAGCAGGTCGGCATGAGTGCCGCGCTCCACGATGCTGCCGGCATCCAGCACGATGATTTCGTCCGCATCCACCACGGTCGACAGGCGATGCGCAATCACCAGCGTGGTGTGATTGCGGGCCACCTGCTCCAGCGCCTGCGCAATCGCCTGTTCCGCGTGGGAATCCAGAGATGATGTCGCTTCGTCGAACAGCAGGATGCGCGGCTGTTTCAGCAGGGTGCGCGCAATGGCAATACGCTGTTTCTCACCGCCGGATACTTTCAGACCGCGCTCGCCGACCTTGGTATCGAAGCCCTTCGGCAGCTTGTCGATGAAGCCGTCGAGAAACGCCAGCCGCGTGGCTTCGCGCACTTCGGATTCGCTGGCATCCGGGCGTCCGTACAGGATGTTGGAATAGATCGTGTCGTTGAACAGAACGGTATCCTGCGGCACCACGCCGATCGCCCGCCGCAGACTGTCCTGCGTCAGCGCGCGCACATCGCATCCACCCACCTGCACCGATCCCGACTGCACATCATAGAAACGGAACAGCAACCGGCTGATCGTGGATTTGCCGGCACCACTGGCGCCCACAATCGCCACTTTCTGCCCCGGCGCCACCTCAAAACTGACATTTTTCAGAATCGGCCGGTCCGGCTGGTAATGAAAACTCACGTTGTCGAAGCGGATACCATCGGCATTGACCGGCAATTCCACCGCGTCAGACGCATCGCGAATAGCAGGCTCCACCTGCAGAATCTCGAACATGGCTTCCACATCCGTCAGCGCACGCTTGATTTCGCGATACACAAAACCCAGCACATTGAGCGGAATGAATACCTGGATCATCAGTGCATTCACCATGGCCAGATCGCCCAGCGTCATGCTGCCATCGGCCACCTGCTGCGCGGCGCGAATCATCATCAGCGTGATGGTGGTCGCAATAATCAGCGCCTGCCCGGAATTGAGCGACGCCAGCGAGAGTGTGTTTTTGATTTTGGCCTGCTCGCGCTCCGTCAGATTCTCACCATAACGCCGCGCTTCGAATTCCTCGTTGGTGAAATATTTCACCGTCTCGAAATTCAGCAGGCTGTCCACGGCGCGGGTATTGGCCTGACTGTCCTTCAGGTTGGCGGTGCGGACAAACTCGGTGCGCCAGTTGGTGACCACCACGGAAAACGCCACATAGGCGACGATGCCCGCCAGCGTGATCCAGACGAATCCCGCGTCGAACTGCACCACAAAAATGCCGATCACCATGGCCACTTCCACCAGAATCGGAATCACGCTGAATACCAGTGAGCGCAACAGGAAGGAAACGCCAGTGGTGCCCCGCTCAATATCGCGCGACAGGCCACCGGTACGACGCCCCAGGTGATATTCCAGATCCAGCTTGTGCAGATGACGGAACACCACCAGACCGATGCGGGTCAGGCTGCGCTCGGCCACCAGCCCGAACACGGCATCGCGCAGTTCGCCGAACAGCACGCTGCTGAAACGCAGCAGGCCATAGCCCAGCAGCAGCGCCAGCGGGATGGCCACCAGGGTCACTTCCGGATGCTGGCTGCGATCCAGCGCATCCACAATGTGTTTCAGCGTCACCGGCACCGCCACATTCGCCAGCTTGGCAACAATCAGAAATGACATCGCCACCAGTACGCGGAAACGGAATTCCCACAGATACGGCAGCAGACGATAAATCACTTTCCAGTCGGCAGGCGCGCGCGCATCAGCCCCGAACATGCGATCGTGCATGTGTTCTCCCCGTGTTTTTTGTTATATCGTCGATCAGCATAATCCATCCGCCTGCATTACGGATCACGCATCATGACGAAAAGAATCCTGCTGCTGAAAACCGGCTCCACCCACAGCGCCATCAAAAACCGTTTCGGCGATTTCGAGGACTGGTTCCTGCAGGCACTGGAACCGCAGAATGTGCAGGTTGTAAATGCCGTTTCCGCCACCCTGCCGGACACAAACGGGTTCGACGGCATCGTCATCACCGGCTCGCCCGCCATGGTGACGGATCGCGAACCCTGGAGCGAACAGCTGGCGGAATGGCTCGCGACCCGCGCACACGATCAACTGCCCATTCTCGGCGTCTGTTACGGACACCAGCTGCTGGCCCATGCCCTGGGTGGCACCGTCGACTGGCATCCCCAGGGCCGTGAAATCGGCACCACCACCATTCACCTGACCGACGCCGGTCGCAATGACCCGCTGCTGGGCACACTGCCCGCCGCCTTCGTCGCCCAGGTCACCCATGCCCAGCGCGTCTGCCAACTGCCGACAAACGCTGTGCTGCTGGCCGGCAACGCTTACGAATCCCATCACGCCTTCCGCCTGGGCGAAGCCACCTGGGGGCTACAATTCCACCCCGAATTCAGCGCCGACATCATGCGTGCCTACGTGCAGGAAATGGCGGACGCCCTGCACCGGGAACAGCGCGACACCGATGCCCTGCTGGAACAGATCGCAGCAGCCGATGCCGACGCCAGCCTGCTCAAACATTTCGTGAATCTGCTGTAACCGGATCGTTGCCAGACGCCTTCTTTTCCAGCGACGCCAGCCGGTGCGCCTGCCGCGTCGGCTCCGGCAGCCGGTAGCGGGTCAGACAGCGCAGCACCCACTCCATTGCAGTCGCCTGACTCACCCGATGCCCCGGCGACACGAACAGCGGATTCACCCCCTGTCGCGACCGCAGCACCCTACCAATCACCTCACCCTTGTCCAGCAGCGGCACCTGCGCGCCCTTCACGTCCGGCACGGGATCATGGCTTCCAACCAGACGCTTCTTCGCCACCCCGATGGTCGGCACATCCAGCCACAATCCCAGATGGCAGGCGATGCCAAACCGGCGCGGATGCGCAATGCCCTGCCCGTCGCACAACAGCAGATCCGGCTTCTGCTGCAGACGGGAAAACGCTTCCAGAATCGCGGGCATTTCGCGGAACGACAGCAGGCCCGGCACATAGGGAAAGGTCGTGGGAACTTTTACCAGCTGCCGCTCCACCACCTGCAGATCCGGAAAAGACAGCACCACCAGCGCCGCGCGGGTAACAGTCCCTCCGGCCTCGAAACCCACATCGACACCACCGACAAAATGCACCGGTGGCAGACGGTCGTGCCGTTCGATACGCGCTGCCAGTTGTGTCTGCAGGGCACGCGCCTCTGCCGGCGCGAGATTCCACGCGTGAAGAGGGAGCGGATTGATGTGGGAAGAGCGGGACGTCGGCATGGGCGTCATCATGCCCAAACGCCGGGCACAAAAAAAGCAGACCGGAGTCTGCTTTTTCTGATTTGAATAGTGGCGTCCCCTAGGGGGTTCGAACCCCTGTTACCGCCGTGAAAGGGCGGTGTCCTAGGCCACTAGACGAAGGGGACGCAAGGTCACGAGTGTCGTCGTGTCGAGGCGCGCATTCTAGGGAGTCCGATTTTTGCCGTCAACCCTTTTTTCCCGCAGCGACCGCATTCCTGTCACATTTCAATAACCTGCCGGGTTTCATTCCGGCCGGGACTGGCCTAGGATGAGGCGCTCATTCCCGGCCAACGGACAACAACAACCATGATCAAGTGGCTGCTCGCCCCTTTCCTTTTCATCGCCGTCATCATCGGCATCCTTGTCGCGCTGCCCTCTCCCATCAATGCTGTCGGCTGGGAGCCACCCAAGGCCCCCGCCATGATCGACCTCTACGCGCCCAACCAGCTGCTCGATCGGGCAGACAAACTCGGTGCGGGCCAGATCGACGGGCCGGAAGATGTGGATGTTGACGCGCAGGGCCGCGTCTATGGCGCGACTGCCGACGGCAGAATCGTGCGCGTGCTGCAGGACGGCAGCGTGGAAACTGTGGCGCAAACTGGCGGCCGTCCGCTGGGCCTGCACTGGGATGCGCAGGGCAAACTGATCATCTGCGACGCCTTCAAGGGGCTGCTGGCGCTGGATGTGGAAACGAAAGAACTGCAAACGCTGCTCACCGAAGTGGACGGCGTGCCGCTCACCTTCACCGACGATCTGGAAATCGCCCGCGACGGCATGATCTATTTCAGCGACGCCAGCATCAAGTACGACCAGAAGCACTACATGTACGACATGTTCGAGGCCCGTCCGTGGGGCCGTCTGATCCGCTACAACCCCGCCACCGGCGAAGCCACCACCCTGGTGAAGGATCTGTATTTCGCCAACGGCATCGCCGTGTCGCAGAACAACGATTTCGTGCTGATCAACGAGACCTACCGCTACCGCATCACACGCTACTGGCTGACCGGTCCCAATGCCGGGCAACACGATATTTTCATCGACAACCTGCCCGGCTTTCCCGATGGCGTTTCCAGCAGCGGACGTGGCACCTTCTGGGTGGCACTGGCCACCAGCCGCAATCCCCAGGCCGACAGCCTGCATCCCCATCCCGGCCTGAAAAATGTGGTGGCGAAACTGCCGGAATTCCTGCGTCCCAAACCCGCGCCCTATGGACTGATCCTGGAGCTGGACGAAAACGGCAAGGTGCTGCGCAGCCTGCAGGACGCGGACGGCAATCACTATCCGTTCATCACCTCCGTGCAGGAACACCAGGGCATGCTCTATCTGGGCAGCCTGTTCAATGACAGCATCGGCCGCATCCCCCTGCCGCAATGACCGCTTTCTGGCCGGCGCAGCCATACCCAAGCCTCATTGGCTGCGCTAGGCTTCAAGCATGCAACTGGCAGCGCCAAGAGGCCCCTTATGAGCACCCGCACCTTCAGCAGCTTTGAACAGTTCTATCCCTACTACCTGTCCGAACACAGCAACCTGACCTGCCGTCGCCTGCACTTTGTCGGCAGCACGCTAGTCCTGCTTGCGCTGGCCTGGATTCTGCTCACCGGCAGCTGGGCCATGATCTGGCTGCTGCCGGTGCTGGGTTACGGTTTTGCCTGGGTCGGCCATTTCTTTTTCGAGAAGAACAAACCCGCCACCTTCACCTATCCGCTGTACAGCCTGATGGGCGACTGGGTGATGTACAAGGACATCCTCACCGGCAAGATCCGCTTCTGACCGATACGGCAACCACCTGATTCAACAGCCATTCCCGCCGGCACAACGCCGGCGGATTCGCGCGCACTTCCGCCGCTCCCCGCCACCGGCCCGCCCCCGCCACGAAACGTTATTTTGTGACTACACTTACTGGTAACGCACCGCAAACCTGCAGGAAAAACGCCCATGTCCACGGAGCTGATCATCGCAGCCGTCATCCTCGCCCTGGGAGGACTGATCGCACTGTTCTACATCAGCCACTCGATCGAACAGAAGCGTCGCCAGAAAGCCCTGCTGGTGGCCAGCCTGAACGATCAGGGATTCCGCCTGCAGCGCCTGCTGGATTTCATTCCCCCCGCCTATCTGGGCAAGGACATCCGCCATCTGCTGCTGAAACAGATCAAGATCCGGTTTGATCGCCTGGTGGAGCTGGCGCCAGGCAATGAGAAATATGCGAAGAAACAAGCCTCGTGCGACGCACAGCTGGCGGAGCTGCAGAGCGCTGCCGCCCAGATACCACCCCCGGCGTTCAAGAGCCCGGAGGAAGCCAACGAACTGCGCACCATGCTGCAGGAACTGTCCAAGGTCATCGAAACCTTCGCCCACAGCAAAGTCATTCCCGCCAACGAAGCGCAGAAACATCTGGTCTCGATCCAGGCTAGCTTCATCGAAGCGAGCCTGAATTATTTCCTGCAGATGGGAAACACCGCGCGCCAGCAAAAGAAGCCCAAACTGGCCATCCACCACTACCAGAAAGCACTGGCGGAAATGCAGAAGCGCAACCAGCAGGGCGCCTACAAGGAAAAGATGGAGCAGGTCAAACTGATCATCAACGAGTTGCAGGTGGAGTCCGGACAGGAAATCGCGCCGGTCGCCAGCCAGGGTCACAACGAGCTCGACGAGGGGCTGAACGAACTGGTACAGGAACAGGACGCCTGGAAGAAAAAATATTTCTGACCATTCAGGCACACTGGCAATTTAGGCATCCGCGCAACGTCCTTTTAGCCCATTGAATCCCGCCGTCCTTTCACGGAAGCTGCCCTCACGCGTGCGCCGCCTGATTTTTCACACCCATAAAAACGAGAGAGATTTTTTCCATGAGCATAACTCTGTACGGAGCCTCACTGTCCCCGTTTGTGCGCAAGGTTCGCGCTGTGCTGGCAGAAAAAGGCCTGTCATACGAACAGGTCAATATCGATCCTTTTCGCCTGCCTCCGGATTATCGCGACATCAGCCCGTTTGGCCGTATCCCCGCCCTGCGTGATGGCGACAGGGTGCTGGCGGATTCCGGCGTGATCTGCACCTATCTGGAAGCGCAGTATCCGCAGACCTCACTCAATCACAGCGATCCCTATCTGAAAGCGCGGGTGCAATGGTTTGAAAAATTTGGCGACTACGAACTGGCGCCGATCACTACCTTTGGCGTATTCCGCAACCGCCTGTTGATGAAACTGATGCGCCAGCCCTGCGACGAAGCGCACGTGCAGAAATGCCTGCAGGAAAAACTGCCGCCGCTGCTGGATTATCTGGAAGCCAACGCGCCGGAACAGGGTTTTATCGTGGGCGACAAACTCACCGTGGCGGACATTGCCATCGCCACCCATTTCGTGAACTTTGCGCACGGCGGCGAAAAAATCGATGCGCAACGCTGGCCGAAATCGGCCGCCTATGTGCAGCGCATTCTGGAGCGGCCCTCCTTCGCCACGTCGATCGAACAGGAACAGGCCTTCATCCAGAAAATCCTGTCACGCTGAACGCCGCCGCACACCCACAAAAAAAGGCTACCGACCGGTAGCCTTTTCATTTTCCCGCACCATACCCAGCAACGCCTGCAATTCCTGCTGCAGCTGCAGGATGCGGTCAGGAGGAATGTGACTGTCCCGCAGCATCTGCAACGGCACACAGCGCGCCTGTTCCTTCAGCTGTAACCCCACGGATGTCAGGCGGATGCGCACTTCACGCTCGTCATCCGGGGAACGGCTGCGCTGCACCAGACCCGCCGACTCCAAACGCTTCAGCAGTGGCGTCAGCGTGCCGGTATCCAGCAGCAGGCGCTCGCCCACGAACTTCACCGGCACACCGGCAAAATCCTGCGCCAGCAAATCACCCTGCGCTTCCCACAGCACCAGCAACACCAGATATTGCGGATAGGTCAACCCCAGCTCCTGCAGCAGTGGCCGGTACAGCGCCGTCACCTGCCGTGACAGCGCGTACAGGGCAAAGCAGAACTGGTTGTCGAGCTTCAGGATGTCGTCAACCGTGAATGAAGCACTGCTCATTGCAATCAGGCCAGCAGACGCGCCACATCTTTCGCGATTTTCTCGGGGGTATCGGTAGGTGCATACCGCTCCAGCACCTTGCCATTCTGGTCCACCAGAAACTTGGTGAAGTTCCACTTGATGGCCTCGGTGCCCAGCACGCCCGGTGCCTGCTTCTTCAGGTATTTGAACAGCGGATGCGCGTGGTCGCCGTTGACATCCACCTTCTGGAACATGGTGAACTTCACGCCGTAGTTGAGTTCGCAGAATTCGTTGATCTGATCGTTGGAGCCCGGGTCCTGCTTGCCGAACTGGTTACAGGGGAAGCCGAGAATTTCCAGCCCCTTGCCCTTGTACTGCTCGTACAGCGCTTCCAGCCCCTTGAACTGGGGCGTGAAGCCGCACTTGCTGGCCGTGTTCACCACCAGCAGCACCTTGCCCTTGAAATTCGCCAGGGGCAGTTCCTTGCCCTGCATGGTGACGCCGCTGAAGCTGTAGATGTCCTCTGCCATGTTCATTCTCCTGCTGGTGGATGGGATTGGTCGGGGTAACATATCAGGCAATTAGGTTGTGCACAATACAAATTGCCTTCATCACTCCAGTTACTCACAACTTCTGTGGATAACTCTGTTGATACATTCTGTAAAGATTGGCGGAGCGTTGATCTGTCGTTATTTGCAGCGAATTGATTATTTTTTGATCTGTCATTTTTGCAACACTTTTCAGTCACTTAATTGGTGCAGGAATAACCGTGAGGGGCGCACCCAGTAATTTGGGCGACAGCGCGATAGTAGCCACTCACTGTGAACAAAATTAGTGCGGACAGGAAAAGCGGCGCACTGTCATGCGCCGCTCACGCAGGGGTAAGGGAATAGAAATATCTGTACAAATAGTGATTGGTTATATGGTTACCGTTTGTAACCAGGCGGGAAACGGGTGTGTTAGTAACTTTACTTTTCCCCCGCCGGCAGGAAATCCAGCGACACGGAATTGATGCAGTAACGCAGACCGGTAGGCGGCGGACCATCGGGAAATACGTGTCCCAGGTGGGCATCACAGGCGGCACACAGCACTTCGGTGCGGATCATGCCGTGGCTGCTGTCCCGTTTTTCGCGGATCACTTCGCCATTCAGCGGCTGAAAGAAGCTGGGCCAGCCGGAGCCGGAATCGTACTTGGTCACCGACTCGAACAGCGGCGTGTGACAGCAGGCGCAGGTGTAGACGCCCTTCGCCTTGTGGTTCCAGTATTTGCCGGTGAAGGCACGCTCGGTACCGGCCAGCCGGCACACGGCAAACTGGTCGTCAGACAATTGCTGTTTCCATTCCTGCTCGGTTTTTTCAACTTTCTCGACCATAACGCAGTCCTTTTGAAATTCCGTCAAAAAACAACCCGGTTTCATATACACTAGGCGGCTTCGTGCGCTCAACTGTTGCTATGCTGAATACGGGCAAACTGAAGAACGCTGCAGCGCGCGACCTGTATTCTGACTACTTTCCCGCACGTCTTGTTCATCGCCATGAGGGCCAAAGGACCTTATATGAAGCCGGTACTGAAATCCACCAAACTGCATAATGTGTGTTACGACATCCGCGGCCCCGTGCTGGCGGAAGCGCGCCGGCTGGAGGAAGAAGGCCACCGCGTGATGAAACTCAACATTGGCAACCCTGCCCCGTTTGGTCTGATGGCGCCGGAAGAAATCATCCAGGACGTGATCATGCAGTTGCCGGAAGCGTCCGGTTACAGCGATTCCAAGGGCGTGTTTGCGGCGCGCAAGGCCGTCATGCAGTACTACCAGAAAAAACGCATCGCCGACGTGCAGATCGACGACATTTTCCTGGGCAACGGCGCCAGCGAACTGATCGTGATGGCGATGCAGGCGCTGCTGAACAATGGCGACGAAGTGCTGGTGCCCGCCCCCGACTATCCACTGTGGACCGCCGCCGTGAGCCTGTCCGGCGGCAAGCCCGTGCACTACATCTGCGACGAGCAGGCCAACTGGTTCCCCGATCTGGATGACATCCGCAGCAAGGTCACCGACCGCACCCGCGCCATCGTCATCATCAACCCGAACAATCCCACCGGCGCGGTGTATCCGAAAGAAATCCTCGAAGGCATGCTGCAGATTGCACGCGAGCACAAGCTGGTAGTCTGCTCCGACGAAATCTACGACAAGATTCTTTATGACGGCGCCGTGCATATTTCCACTGCGTCGCTGGCCGACGATCTGGTGTGCCTGACGTTCAATGGTCTGTCGAAAACCTACCGTGTGGCCGGCTACCGTTCCGGCTGGCTGGTGGTGAGCGGCAACAAGGCGGCGGCGAAGGATTATCTGGAAGGACTGAACATTCTGTCGTCGATGCGTCTGTGCGCGAACGTGCCGGCGCAGATGGCGATCCAGACCGCGCTGGGCGGCTACCAGAGCATTACCGAACTGATTCAGCCCGGCGGACGCCTGTACAAGCAGCGCGAGGTGGCGCACCGCATGCTGAACGACATTCCCGGTGTCAGCTGTGTGAAGCCGATGGGCGCGCTGTACATGTTCCCGCGTCTGGACCCGAAAATGTATCCGGTGAGCAACGACCAGCAGCTGGTGCTGGATCTGCTGCTGCAGGAAAAAATCCTGCTGGTGCAGGGTACCGGGTTCAACTGGCCCAATCCGGATCATGTGCGGCTGGTGTTCCTGCCCCGCGAAGAGGATCTGGAATACGCGATCACCCGCATCGGCGTATTCCTGGACCGTTATCGCCGCGGCATCACCGGCTAAGCGACCGACATCATGGCCGATCTGCACCTGATCGATTTCTACAAGGACGCCGCGCTGATCCTGCTCACGCTGCAGCGCGCATTTCCGCGCAAGATGGATCTGTTCGTGGAAGACCTGATCGGCCCTGATCAGGTCGATGAATTCGGCCTGCACACCAAGCGCCACGAAGCCTGTCTGGGTGCGATGCTGTGGCTGGCGGATGAAGGCTATCTGCGGTATGTCACCACCATTCGCCAGGAAGGGATTGATCAGGCGGTGCTGACGTCCGGCGCGCTGGTGAAACTCACCGCGATCAACAGCGCGCCGCTGACCGAAATCCGGCTCGACGAAATGCCGTCGTTCGAAGCCAGCGAGCGTCTGACCATGCTGGAACACATGCGGCGCGCGCTGGCGTCACAATCATCCGAGCAGCTCATTCAGGTGATGCGGGTGTTTTTCGAAACGCCGGTCACCGCCCGCCCGACCTGATTTCAATCCGCAGATCGACTGCCCGCCATAACCAGTAGTGACTGACGAACTGGGCGATGATGAACAGCATCATCACCCATTCGAAGGCATCTTCTATCGCGTCGTAATTCGGGTAAAACAGGTCCAGCAGAATGGTGCCGATGCCGATGGCCAGCAGCGTGAAGGCGGCGCGTTTTTGCCAGCGGAGCACGCGCGACGACAGTTCGTTCAGCCCGGCCGGATGCGGCATTAAAAGGCTGGCATTCACACGCCGAATAGAACCGGCTGCGCGCGCCAGAAACAGCAATTGCGCCACAAACGTCAGCGAGAAAAACAGGATGATACCGGTGCGGCGCAAGCCCTGATATTCCCGCCCTTCCCCCAGTGCCACCACGTACAGGATCAGGAACAGGCCGGCAATCGCGCCGGTCAGGAATAGTGGCCTCGACCTGCGCAGGCCCACCGCCTCCAGCCAGTGATTCACCAGCCACCAGAACAGGATCGCGAAGATGCCCGCCGGAATCATGATGAACTTGAAGATCAGTTTCTCCGGCAGTTCGCGACCGGTGGCACTGATGGAGGTGCAGCTGTCCCAGTAGGGATTGCACCAGTCCACATGGCCGTGACTGGCCGCCACCAGATAGGTGAGGTGAATGCAGATAAAAGGCAGCAGGCCGGTGAGCAGGGCAATGGGGGCGGCACGCATGGAATGCTCCACGTCGCGAATGGATGTGCTCAAGTGTAGCAACCCGCGATTGACTCAGACGGAATAGGAAATCACCGTCTGCTGCCGGCCCTTCACCACCGTGATGCCGACCTTTTGCGAACGCTCGCGCAGATCGTTGGGCAGGCGCGTTTTCACTTCGTCGCTCAGCAGAATCGTGGTGCCGTATTCCTTGTTCAGTGCTTCCAGCCGCGCCGCCACATTGACCGTGTCGCCGATCACGGCGTACTTCATGCGGGTTTTGGAACCCAGGTTTCCCGCCACCACCGGCCCGGTGTGCAGACCGATGCGGCACTGGATCTGGTCGATGCCCAGGTCGCGCCAGCGGTCGGCAATGCCGTCCTGCTCCCATTTCTGGTTCAGCTGCTGCAGGGCCTCGCGCATGGCAATGGCGCAGCGCACGCCCATTTCCGCATGCTCGGGATAGCCCTGCGGCGCGCCGAACACCGCGAGAATACCGTCGCCGAGGAATTCGATCACGCAGCCGTTGTGCTGGTCGATCACCACATTCATCACGCCGAGATATTCATTGATCATCGCCACCATCTGGATCGGCGACAGGCGCTCGCTGATGGTCGTGTAATCCTTCAGATCGCAGAACAGCACGGTGACGACGACTTCCTGCCCGCCCAGTTCCAGATTCTGGTTGCGCGCCAGCACCGAGCGCGCGACATCTTCACTCAGGTAGCGGCCAAACAGGTCGCGCAGGGTCTGCCGTTCCTGCAGTTCTTCCGCCATCTTGTCGAAGTAGCGGCCCAGCAGGCCGAATTCATCCACGCGCCGCAGCCGCAGCCGCACGTCGAGATTGCCCTGCGCCACGGCGCCCGTACCCAGGATCAGCCGCACCAGCGGCTCGCGGATACTGCGCGCCACCGCCAGCGACACCAGCGCAATTACCGCCACCGACACCAGCAAAATAATCCCGGACGCCAGCAGCACGCGATCGCGCATCTGTTCCAGCCGCGTGCTTTTCACATCCACGCCCACCAGTCCCACCCGCTGGCCACTGCGGGTCACCAGCGGCGCATAGGCGGACAGCGTGATGCCATAGGCATCCTGGTACGGCTCGTCCTCCACCACGGTTTTGGTGAAGCCCTTGAGCAGCACCGGCGTTTCCTCGGCGGAATAGAATTCGCCCGGCTTGCCCTGCTCGCCCTTGGCAAAATCGACAAAGAAGTACAGCTCGGTGGGAACATTGGAGGGACGCAGGATGTAGATGGATTCCACGTCACTGTCGGTCTGCGCCAGATATTCGAATTGCCGGTAGATCTGCTGGTGGAGTGGCGACATCTGGTCGTGCTGGATGGGAAAGGCGGCGATGGCGTCGGCGTCGATGGTCTGGGCCAGGCTGCCGGCGATGGCGGTCAGGCGGCGCTGCAGGGACTCGATTTCCGACTGCGACCAGAGCAGGTAAAACAGGTAGACCAGCAGCCCCAGGGTAAGCATGACGGCGCCGCCGTACAGCAGCGTGAGGCGAAAGTGGAAGCGGTGGAAGGCGCGGATTTCCTGGATCGGATTTTCCGGCATGCCGGGCGCGGGCAGGACCGCTTCCACCGGCACCAGTTCGGCCGGCGCGGGCGTCACCGACCAGGCGGCCGCCTCGTAGAGTTGGGGGTCCTGTTTATGGGTCATGGTTGTGTCCGTGGCTGCGCCACTATTGCATCAACTTGAGGCCGGACGGCAGTGCCTCGCCAAACACGCGGCGACTTTCCGCTTCATCCAGTTGAATCCGTTCCGTTACCAGACGCATCCAAAGGTCAGGCGCCTTGACCGACCGCAATTGTGCGGCCACCGCTTCCCGCAGGGATTGTTCCAGATCACGGCTGCGGTCGCCACTGACCCGGGCCAGCATGACCGCAGCAAAGGCAGCGTTCTGGTTCTTGCGCCAGTCCTGCTTCTGCACGGCCTTGAGCCAGAATACCACCTGCGCCGGCGGCACGACATTGTGAGCGCTGCCGTGGAAAGGCTCCCGCGCGCCAATGCGGCCCAGCGCCCACCAGCTGGTGGCGGTTTCGCTGCTTTTTTCCAGCCGCTTCAGCAGCCAGTCGCCCAGTTCGGTCTTGGTGGGCAGGTCGAGATTTTCCAGCGCCGCCGCCAGTCGCACCATATCCTCGTAGGACTTGTTTTTGATTTCCTGCTGGATCTTCAGGTTGCGGGCGGTTGCCGGATTGAGGAATTTGGCGATGTCCTTGAGGATGCGCTGCTGCGCGGTCTGGTCAAGGCCACCGGCAGCGCGGCGCCAGAACGTCCACCATTCCGCCCAGGACTGGCTTTCCTGATTGAACTGCAATCCCTGCGCATACAGCGCCCACACCTGGCTGATGCGCCAGTCGTCGGCCGGATAGCCGAAGCCGGGACGCAGACAGTAACCCGCCAGATTGAACCATACCCGCTCATGGTGCGCACTGCGGCGACGGCGCTTGCTGCGGTCCCACAGCGCGTCGAACAGGGCACGGGCCAGGGCGGTGTCCCACTGCTCGCGCTCGCCCAGCAGTTTTTCGATGGTCTGACGCAGACGTTTCACCGCGTTGGGATCGGCCTGCTTGTCGCCGGGGCCGAACACTTCGTCAAGGGCGGCGAGGGCATCGCGGAATTTCGGTGGCAGCGCACTGCGCTGGTGTTTCGCCTGCAGATCGCGACGCAGCTGGAATTCCACTTTCCAGCGCCGGGACGGATCGTTTTCCGCTTCGCAATGAATGTCGAGCGTACCGACTTCCGTGAGGCGCGTAACCAGCGTGACGGGAATTTCGTTCTGCGCGTCGCTGTCGTCCAGCGCGGCCACCAGCGGCGGCAGCGGCAGGAAACGGTCGTCGTTCAGATCAACCAGATTGCCGGGAGAAAATGTGTCATCCGCGGAGCAGGCAGACAGATGGAACTGCACCGGCTGGTTCAGACGCAGCGCAAAACGGTGTTCGTGCAGGGCAATATCGACGCCCTCCTCCGTGCCTTTGGGCAGCAGACACACGCCCTTGTTGTCGCCGGATTGGGTTTGCACCTGCAGAAAATAGCTGCGCGCCGAGCCGCCGCCGATTTTCAGCGCGGAGGTGCGCTGCGCCAGCGCAAACGCCACCGCGCCGAACGCCACCGCCAGATCGGGATGCTGGTTGTGCAATTCAGTGACGGGTTGGCCACGCCACTGACGCAATACATCAAGCGCGCGATTTTTCAGTGCTGAACTTTTGAAAACACCACCGTTGAACAGCACCGTGTCGGGAATGGCGGCTTCCTGCGCCGGCAATCCCAGCGCCTCGCGACAGCTGTTCTGGTGCGTGGACAGGAACTGCGACAGGTAGCGGCTCACCGCTGGATCGGGTGCGTAAGGCAAACCGAATTCCACCACCGCGCTGCTGCGCCGGGCCGGCTGCTCGCCAAACGCAATCAGCGGGAAGAAACCGTCCAGTGCCAGCGCCTGCACTTCGTCACGGGAAAATTCCGCGCTGCGGGCGCCGCCGATCAGACGCGCGCCGCTGCCCAGCAGGGTCACTTTCGCGGAAGCCGGCGGCGCTTCCCCCAGCAGCAGTTCTTTCGCCTTGCGGCTTTGCTGGATCAGTTGCGACAGGCTCGCGGCGGACAGCTTTTTGCCTTCGCCGGAAATGCGCTGCTCGGCCTGATGCGCCAGCGCCAGATCCACGTTGTCGCCACCCAGCATCAGGTGATCGCCCACCGCGATGCGGTCCAGCTGCAACTGGCCGTTGGGCATTTGCACGCGGATCAGGCTGAGATCGGTGGTGCCGCCGCCGACATCCACCACGAACAGCAGACGGCTGTGCTGCAACTGCTGCGCGGCGCTGTCGCGATGCCGGTGAAACCAGTCGTAACAGACGGCCTGCGGTTCTTCCAGCAAAGTCACTGCGGGATAGCCGGCCATGTCGGCGGCCTGCAGGGTGAGTGAACGCGCCGCTTCGTCGAACGATGCCGGCACGGTGATGACGATGGCCTGCTGCTCCAGCGGATGCTCGGGATGTTCGTGATTCCACGCGCAGCGCACATGATTGAGATAGGAGGCGCTGGCGACGACGGGCGACACTTTCGCAACGCCGTCGGCCGCCGCCCAGGGCAGGATGGCGGCGGAACGGTCCACCTTGTCGTGCGACAGCCAGCTTTTCGCGCTGGCGATCTGGCGGCCTTCCACCTTGCTGCCCAGTTCGCGGGCCAGTTCGCCGGTCACATGCAGCACGTCGTCGCCAGGCAGCGGTTGCGCGCGCCACGGCAGAATCAATTGTTCTTCCGGCAACTCACCGGGTGCGGGATGGTAGCGGAACGACGGCAGCAGCGGCCGCTTCGCCACTTCACCGGGTGCGATCAGCTGCTCAATTTCGAAGAGGGTGGGCTGGGCCTGATCGGCCCCGTTGTGCAGATCGGCGTACGCCACCACCGTGTGAGTGGTGCCAAGGTCGATGCCGATCAGAAAACGGGGGGATGTGCTCATCAGCCCTGACCACTCCGCACATCAAATTCCACTTTCCAGCGCTGTTCGCTGCCACGGGGAATGGCTTCCAGACAGAAGGTGCCCAGTTCCGTCACACGCGCCGCCAGACGCACCGGCACCACCTCGCCCGCGCGCCGCCCTTCCACCGGCAACTGCGCCTGGATCGGCGGCAATTCTTCCAGTTCGTGGCTGTCCCAGTCTTCCAGCAAGGTGCCAGCCCGATCATCGCGGCGCACGCTGGAACCGAAGAAACGGAACTGCACCGGCTCGCCCACGATCAGGCCAAACTCGGCGGACGAGGGCGCGGTTGCACTGCCCTCCTCCATGCCGAACGGCGCCACGCACAGCGCCTGAAGCGGCGGCGCCATGCCTGGTACCGCCGGCATCGCGCTCTCGATGCCCACGTAATAGGCATTGGCGATGCCGCCGCGAATACGCACGCCGATACCCTTGCGCACGAAACCGTAATACGCCGCGCCCTGCGCCACCGCCAGATCCAGATCGGCGCCGTCCAGCAGACGCGCCGGTTCCGCTCCCGCCTGCTGCAACCAGCTGTTGATCACACCCAGCAGACGCTGCGCCAGCACCGGCGCTTTCAGCACGCCACCATTCAGCAGCACGGCCGTGGGTTTGATGAAATCCAGACCGCCGTTGCCGAACAGGTTGGCGGTGGCGTCGGCCTGTTTCGCCAGGAAATAGGCCAGATGCCGGGTGATGCCGGCGTCCTGCGCATAGGGCAGACCCAGCTGCGACAGCGCGCTGCGCTGG
>CAZBII010000077.1:0-20498 GCA_964491665.1 uncultured Moraxellaceae bacterium | reverse complement strand
ACCCACTGAAGCCCGCCCCGCCGTGACCCTGAAACCGGTGCACAACATGCACCACACCGCCTACCGCTGCCGCGATGCCGAGCAGACACGCTGGTTCTATGAAGACATTCTGGGCTTCAAGCTGGCTGCCGCCATGGTGTTTGACGAGGAACCCGGCCGCAGCGTGAAACGCGAATACATGCACCTGTTCTTCCAGACCACCGACGGCAATTTCATCGCCTTCTTCGATGTGCCCGATGATGTGGAAGAAAAGATGTTCATCGCCCGCCACGGCTTCGACCAGCACATCGCCTTCGAAGTGGATTCCATGGAGCAGCTGAAAGCCTGGCGCCGCCACATCAACAAGATGGGCCGCCCCTGCTTCGGCCCCATCGACCACGGCTTCGTGCACTCGATCTACATGTACGATCCCAACGGCGTGCAGGTGGAACTGACCCTGAAGGACACCCGTTACACCGAAATCCTGGCGGAAGATTCCGCCAAGGCGCATGCAGTGCTGAAAGACTGGACTGCCCGCACCCGCGCCATGAAGGAACAGCGTCTGGACAAGGACATGCTGGACCAGCGCGGCATCGACATGAGCAAGGTCGACATTTCCGGCCTGAAAAAAGCCTGATCATTTTTACCGGGGAAACACACAATGAACGCAGTGACCAAATACGAATACGATCGCATTCCGTACATGATCGTGTTCCAGGAAAAAGCCAGCTTCAAGGACACCTACGCCGGCCGCATGGATTTTGTCGGCCTGGAAGCGCACCTGCTGAAACCGAAAGGCCTGAACAACAAGACCGTGGTGGTGTTCATGCATCCGATCGGCGGCGGCGCCTATCTGCCGATGGTGTCGTCGCTGGCGAAGAAAGGCTTCGACGTCATTTACTGCAACAGCCGTTACCGCGGCGTGGACAGCGCACTGATCATGGAAAAGGTCGCGCTGGATCTGGGCGCCTGTATCCGCGACGCGAAAGAGCGTCTGGGTTATGAAAAAGTGGTGCTGGCGGGCTGGAGCGGCGGCGGTTCGCTGAGCCTGTTCTATCAGAGCCAGGCCGAGCATCCCACCATCACCCATTCGCCCGCCGGCGATCCGGTGAATCTGGTGGACGCGAAACTGATTCCCGCCGACGGCATGATGCTGCTGGCCGCGCACATCTCCCGCGCCGGCACGCTCACCGAGTGGATGGACGCCGCGATTCTGGATGAAAACGATCCCACCAAACGCGATCCGGAACTGGATATCTACGACAGCAACAATCCCAACCAGCCGCCCTATTCCGCCGAGTTCGTGGCGAAATACCGCGCCGCGCAGATTGCCCGCAACCGCCGCATCACGAAATGGGTGAAGGAAAAACTGGCCGCGTTCAAGCGCGACGGTCTGGAGAACGAGGAATTCGCGTTCGTCACCCACGGCACCATGGCCGATCCGCGTTTCGTCGACCCGTCCCTGGACCCGAACGACCGCAAGCCCAACTGGTGTTTTCTCGGCGATCCGCGCGTGGTGAACAACGGTCCGGTGGGACTGGCGCGCTTCAACACGCTGCGCGGCTGGCTGTCGCAGTGGAGCTACGACGATTCCAACGCTGATGGTCCGAAGTGCGCGCAGAAAATTACCGTGCCCACTCTGGTAATCGGAAACAGCGCCGACGACGCCTGTACCCCGAGCCACACGCATCGCTTGTATGAAGCCGTGGGCGTGCAGGACAAGGAACTGTACGAAGTGAAAGGCGCCAACCACTACTACTTCGGCCAGCCGAAAGAGATGGAAGAAGCCGTGAGCAAGTGTGCGGAGTGGCTGGCGAAAAAAGGCTTCGCCGGCTAACAGTATTGTCCCGGCCGATCCCCTGCGGATGGGCCAGTGGAACCCCGGTGCGTTGCTACGCGCGCCGGGGTTTTTTTTATGGGCGTAAATCGGGCCCGCCAATCCCTTTCCCACATCAGGGTCTTTTGATCCAGCTCAATGAAGTTGCAGGTATACGCTGTATACTCCTTTGGTCATATACCTATGGCAACCCCGACACCCATAACAACAAAGGAATACGGCCCATGACTGCACGCCCCCAACTGCCGCCCCAACCCAAAGACAGCCAGCTGAAACAGGCACTGGGCCTGGGCATCGGTATCTGGGACTACATGGAGAAGAACCAGCGCGAACTGGGCGACACCTTCACCCTCAAGCTGCCGGGCCAGGGGCCGATGGTGTGGACGGCGGAGCAGGATGTGATCCGCGACGTGCTCAAGCTGCGGGAAGACCAGTACGACGCGTCGCTGGTGCAGCTGCCGGTGGACGTGGGCGAGCAGAACACCGTGTTCCTCAACGACAAGGAACATCAGGACGCGCGCAAGCTGATCATTCCGTCGTTCACCACCAACCTGCTGAAGAACCGCGCCGGCGTGATGCAGGAAATCGTGTCTGCCCACATCGACAACCTGCGGCTGGGCGAGAAGATCAACCTGCCGCGTTTCGTCGGCGACATTACCCTCGACATCATCTGCTACACCCTGCTGGGACTGCGCGACGGTGCGCGCAAGGATCGCTACAAGGAGCTGATGCTGAGCTGGCTGCTGGAAGCCACCAGCGATGTGAATTTCACGCTGGGGGCGTCGGTGGGTGCGCGCCGCTATCGCAAGTTTCTCAACGACCAGTATCTGCGGCGCACGGAAAAAGGCCAGATGGGCAATGGCCGCAAGGGGCTGCTGCCGTGGAAGCGCGCGGTGGATCTGAAAGTGCAGCTGGCGGCGATGCTGCGCGAAGACATCCGCGCCATCCGCGATCGCAACGATGCCAGCGAAGGTCATGTGCTGTCGCTGCTGGCGCGCGCCACCGATGCCGACGGCCAGCCGCTCACCGAGGAGCGCCTGATTTCCGAGAGCATTGGCCTGCTGATTGCGGGCCACGAAACCAGCGCTGCCACCGCTGCCTGGTTCATGGTGTGGCTGCAGCAGAAGCCGGCGGTGAATCGCAAGATCCGCGAGGAAGTGCTGGCCTGCATCGAAGCGGAAGGCTGTATCAACGCGGTGAAAATTGCCGAGCTGCCGTATCTCACCGCGTGCCTGAATGAATCGCAGCGCCTGACGCCGTCCGCCGTCGGTTTCATCCGCTGGTTGCGGCAGGACACCCAGCTGGGCCACCTGTTTCTGCCGGCCGGCACCGCTGTGCTGCCCAACATCTACCTCACCCAGCGCGACAAGAAAATTTTCGGCCCCGACGCACTGGAATACCGCCCGGAGCGCTGGCTGGAAGACGGCAAAAAATTCGGCCCGTCGGAATTCCTGCCGTTCGGTGGCGGTCGTCGGGCCTGCGTCGGCATGAATCAGGGCCGCCAGCAGCTGCGCATCATTTTTGCGGAACTGGCGCGGCGCGTGGAATTCACTTCCGAATTCCAGGGCACGAACAAACTGCCGCGCTCGCGCATGATCGGCGGCCAGACCGAACCGGAAAAAGGCGTGTGGCTGACCGTGCAGGAAGTGCGTCCCGCCGCGTTCGGTTTCCCGATGCTGGCGAAAACCGCCTGAACCCTTTCGTGTAGCAAGCACAGGCAGGGCGAACTGTTTTGCGCCCTGCCTTCTTTCCGCATTCACATTCAAAAACAAGAACGAGATCACCGCCATGAACGCACCCGCAACGCCGCAACAGGACACCCCGGTCTACATCATCAAGTCGGAAACAGTGGAAGAACGTTATGCCCGTGGCTGGCACTGTCTGGGGCTGGCGAAGGACTACACGGAAAAGCCGGTGCGGCTGGATTATTTCGGCACGCGACTGGTGGCGTTTCGCGGCATCGATGATGGCGAAGTGCATATCCTGAATGCGTTCTGTCCGCACATGGGCGCGGATCTTTCCAAGGGCTGCGTGCGCGGCAATTCCATCGTTTGTCCGTTTCACGCCTGGACCTGGGGCGGCGACGGTTTCTGCAATGACATTCCCTACGCCAAGCGCATTCCGCCGAAAGCGCGCATCAAATCCTGGCCCACTACCGAGCAGAACGGACTGCTGTTCGTGTGGAATGATCCGGAAGGCAATCCGCCGATTGCGGAACAGCTTCCGCAGCGCAAGGAGGATTACTACTCCGGCGAGTGGACCGACTGGAACATGGTGAAACTCACCATCCATTCCAACTGCCGCGAGCTGGTGGACAACATGGCGGACATGGCGCATTTCGGTCCGGTGCACTATTCCAGCGTGAAAACTTTCAGGAACATTCAGGACGGCCACTGCTTCACCCAGCACATGAGTGGCGGCCATGAAATTCTCACCGAGGAAGGCCAGATTTTTACCTCGGTAGCAACGTACGAAGGCCCGGCGTACATGACCACCACCATGACCGGCATGATGAATGGACAGGAAGTGGTGACGCATCTGCTGGTGACGCATGTGCCGGTCAACACCGAGCAGTTCGATATCCGCTTCGGTGTGATGATGAAAAAACTGGCGGGACTTTCCGCGCAGGAAAATCAGGCGGCGGTGGATGCCTACACGCAGATGTGCGTCGACTCGTTCATTCAGGACGTGGAGATCTGGAACAACAAGATCCGCGTCGACAATCCGCTGCTGTGCGACGGCGATGGTCCGGTGCACATGCTGCGCAAGTGGTACAGCCAGTTCTACCTGAACGTGGCGGACATTCCTCCTTCACTGGTGGCGCGCAAGGAGCATGTGACGCTGCCGAAATGAGAGTGCACCGATAGCATTATCAGTTTGAGGCGTGGGTGCGATTCGCCACGCCTCTGTCCGGTTTGACCATGGCCAGCGGGCGCGGGCACGCAGAGAATGATACAAAATTCGCGATTGGTATCAGATCGTGAATGCGGTCATTTCCCTGAACAGAAGTTGATTCAGTACAAGGAGTCAGTAATGCGCCACGCCCCGTTTTCCCATTTCCGGATCCGTCATCTGTTGCTGTCCGCCGCGATTGTGCTGACGGCCTCCTGTCAGTCCGACGCGCCCGCGCCGTCTGCGTCTGCCGCATCGGCCACGCCGGTCGCCACCAGCACGGCGGCCGATGGCACAATCACCGTGGACGAAAAATCCTTCAAGTGCATCCGTGACATGACGCCGGTGCGCGGCTTCTTCGTCGACAACATTGCCGGCAATATCGAAGGCACGCTGGCGGCCGCCAATGCGCCGAACGGTGCCGTGTATCCACCGGGTTCGGTGGTGCAGCTGTTCCCCAACGAAGTCATGGTGAAACGGGAAAAGGGTTTCAGCCCGGTGACAAAGGACTGGGAATTTTTCGAACTCGACGTGGATGAAAACGGCTCCACCATTCGCAAGCGCGGTTTTGCCGATGTGAACAACCGTTTCGGCGGCAACTGTTTTGCGTGTCATGTGCGGGCGCAGCCGCAGTGGGATCTGATCTGCGAGGATGATCACGGCTGCGAGGCGCTGCCGATTTCCGATCTGGCAATTCACTCGCTGCAGAACACCGATCCGCGTTGCGCGGAAATTGATGTGCCGTTCACGCAGGATGTGATGGCCTGGTTCATCAAGACCTTCACCTCGTTCTGAATACAACCCGCTAAAAAAACGGCGCACCGGATTAGTCCGTGTGCGCCGTTTTGCGTTGTGGCGGATGCAGGCGGTCAGCGCGCCAGCTGGCTCACCGGCGTGAAGCTGGTGTCGGCTTTCGTCTGCTGCACCTGCTGCGGAAACTGTTCGCGCGCCAGACGCTCGCCGATTTTCACCATCAGGCTGTTGAGCGGCGGCACATTGGCGCGCACCAGTTCGGCGCCGAAACGCAGCGGGAATTGCGCCGGCCAGATATATTTCGCCGCCGTGCGCGGCAGGCCCAGCACATAACGGGTGTAGCCGATACGCACGGTGCGTTCGACACGGGCGGCCTGCTGCGCCAGCCAGCCGTCACCGGCAAACTGCAGCGGCGCATTGGCCAGCGACTGGCCCAGCGCGCGGGTGTCGTCATCGGATTCCGGCATGGTGGCGGCGGCCAGATACATGGCGCGATAGGCGTCGTCTTCGCAGGTCGGCAGGATGCGTTCTTCCACGCCCATCAGATAGCCGACATAGCGCCACAGGTGAATCACGGCTTCACGTTCGCGCTTGCTGAAAATGAAACCGAGTGCGCGCAGGCCAGTGAGAAAGATGGAGGAAAATTCCAGAATCGTCGCCATGGAATCGGCCTGGTTGAGCGGATGGCCCCATTCCATTTTCCACTTGCCCGACTGCAGCAGCATGGCGCGCACCTGGGCATGCATCATGCGCACGCGCACCGCGCTCTTGAAACCTTCCTCGAAATGTTCCAGTCCGCCGATGCTGGTGACGTCCATCCAGAATTTACCGGTTTCCACCAGCCGGCGCGGCGTCATGCGGTCGAGCTGGCCGGTGAACACCAGCGGCTTGGCAGCAGCGGCGCCGAGATAGCCGCCCATCAGTGCCAGATTGCGCAGCACCAGTTCGCCCCACGGGCCGACGCGGCGCGACACCTGGCAGGCCAGTTTCAGCTTGTCGCGGTCCAGCCAGATGGGTTCGTGGTCGATCTGCGCGAACAGGTCCACCAGTGCCTGTGGCGGTTCGGCGATGGTGTCGATGCCCTGCTCCAGCGCCTGGTCCAGCAGTTTGCGGCCCTGGCCGGCGGGCAGTGTCTTGTACATCGCCACCACCGCGTCCGCCAGCCGGTCGCCCATCAGCACATGGCGCTTGTATTCCTCGATCTGGGCGTCAGAGGGTTGCGGGTCGCTGCCCAGCAGCCACTTGTACAGGCGGCGACCCGTTTGCAGCGAGGCACGGTTGGGGTTGCCCACGCGGGTGAGCGGTGCGATGTGTTGTGATACGGTCGTGTTCATGGTGGGGTCCTCGGCGCAATCGGCGGTTGGGCGGGTTCCACCGGGCAGTGTTCTGAACATACCCCCAAGGTAGAACCAGTGAGTTCTGTCTGGAGTATAGACAGGCTGTTCACGGCGCCACAAGCGGGCAAACCGACCAGAAAAATGAGCGAAACGGTCAGGAAACAGCGGGGAAGGAGTTTGTATGCCGGGCAAGAAATTCAGTCTGAAGCACTATCTGCTGGGCAAGCCGGAAGCCGAGGAGGATTTTCCCTTCGGCCCGGACGCGGCGGTGTACAAGGTGCACGGCAAAATGTTCGCGCTGGTATTCCGCGACGGCCGTCACGACGCCGTGAACCTGAAATGCCACCCGCTGGAAGCCATCGAGCT
Organism: uncultured Moraxellaceae bacterium; assembly: GCA_964491665.1. GTDB lineage: Bacteria > Pseudomonadota > Gammaproteobacteria > Pseudomonadales > Ketobacteraceae > Ch67. The sequence goes on along the minus strand of CAZBII010000077.1, from coordinate 13,334 downwards.
GCGGGATGTGTTCAGTGCGGTGCGGCCGGGCTATCACATGAACAAGAAACACTGGAATACGGTGACGCTGGATGGGTCGCTGCCGGCCGGCGAACTGCAGCGCATGATCGACCATTCCTACGCGCTGGTGGTGAAGAAACTGCCGAAAGCGGTGCGGCTCGGGCTGGAAGTGCGGCACGGGCAGACGGCGCTGTATCCGCCGGCCATGCAGGCTATTCGGCAACGGCCCTGAGATTTTTGTACAGTCGCCAGTGGGTGAGAAAGATGAAGGCGGCAATCAGGGAAATGATGGACTTGTACACGAACAGCGGGGTTTCGGCGGGCGGCGCCGTGGGTGGCGCGGGGCGGTATTCGCGGGCGACGCCCTCGCCCTTCTCGTCGTACAGCACGAAATGGGGAACCGCTTGCGGCGGCGCCAGCAGCGATGGCAGGCCCTCCGCCGTTGTTGCTGCGCAGCCGTCACAGGCCGGCTGGATCTGCCCGGTGGTCACGTACTCCACCACGTCGTTGTTCTCGATCCGTTCCACGTAATACAGCACGAAATCCCAGGCCGAGCCGCTGAACAGCAGGCAGAAGGCCAGCGCCGTCAGCAGGCACATGGTCAGGGCGTAGATGCGCAGTACCGGATGCTGTTTCATGGCAGGAAAGCCTGTATTCCCGGTTCACACAGCAACCGGATCAGGGGCGGCCGCTTCAGACCCGGCTCCAGCGGATCTGGAACTCGATTTCCTCGTGTCCGTCTTCCCGTTCATGCTCGATGTTGTACACCGCCCGCACGGGCACGTAGATACGCTCGCCGGCAATCTGGATTTCGAACGGCTCGTTGTTTTCGATGGAGTCGGCCAGCCGGCGCAGCTTGGCGACGAACTCGTCAAGAGGGTAGGTCTTTTCCAGATCGCGGTCGGGCTTGCTGCTCATGCGGCTTCTTCCTGAAAGATGAGGTCGGGAGGATGTGGCTGCCCGGCAGACCGGCCAGACACAAATAAACCGGTGAAGAATGCCGTGTTTTAGGGGATTTCGCCATTCCTCGCCCGTAGCGGAATTGTATACAATTCGTTTTTTTGCACCCACCGGAGTACCTGTCCATGTCCCACAGCACCAGCCCCGAATCCAGCCTGAGCGCCCAGGAGCGCGAACTGTTCCGCGACAACTTCCGCAAGTTCCTCGCCAATGAAGTGGAGCCCCATTACGCGCAGTGGGAAAAGAACGAAATCTTCCCGCGCGAACTCTGGAACAAGCTGGGCGAGAACGGCTACCTGTGCGTGGACATGCCGGAAGCCTACGGCGGCTACGGCGCCGATTTCGGCCTGAGCGCGATCGTGGTGGAAGAGCTGGGTTATGCCGGCTACGGCGCGCTGATGTCCAGCGTGTCGGTGCATTCGGACATTGTGGCGCCCTACATCCTGCATCTGGGCAGTGAAGAGCAGAAGCAGAAGTGGCTGCCGAAAATGGTGACGGGTGAAGTGGTGGGCGCGATCGGCATGACCGAGCCCGGCGCCGGCTCCGACCTGCAGGCCATGCGCACCAGCGCAGTGAAACAGGGCGGCAACTATGTCATCAACGGCCAGAAAACCTTCATCACCAACGGCCAGCATTGCGACGTGATCGTGCTGGCCGCCAAGACCGATCCCGCTGCCGGTGCAAAAGGCATCACCCTGTTCACCGTCGACTGCAAGGCACCCGGATTCCAGCGCGGCCGCAATCTGGAAAAAATGGGCCTGCATTCCGGCGACACCTCGGAGCTGTTCTTTGACAGCGTCACCGTGCCGGAAAGCGAAATCCTTGGCGGCCTGGGCAAGGGCTTTGCCAACCTGATGAATGAACTGCCGCGCGAGCGCCTGATCCTGGCGATAGGCGCGATTGGCGCGTGCGACGGCATGCTGCAGTGGACCATCGATTACACCACCGAGCGCAAGGTGTTCGGCGGCACCGTGGCGCAACTGCAGAACACCCGCTTCAAGCTGGCGGAACTGAAAACCCAGATCGAAGTGAACCGCGCCTACGTGGAAAAGTGCACGGCGAAATATGTGCGCGGCGAACTGTCCACCGTGGAAGCGTCCACCACCAAGCTGGCGACGACCGAACTGCAGGGCAAGGTGGCCGACGAGTGTCTGCAGCTGTTCGGCGGTTACGGCTACATGATGGAATACAAGATCGCCCGCGCCTACATCGATGCGCGCATCCAGCGCATTTACGGCGGCACTTCCGAGATCATGAAGGAAATCATCGCGCGCTCGCTGGTAGGGCGTTGATTGAGCCTTCAGCCCACCCGTTCCCTCAACATCACCGAAACCCTGCGGGAGCAGCTCCTGCAGGGTGAATTCCCCCCGCACACCCGGTTGCAGGAAATCGCGCTGGCCGAGCGCATGGGCGTGTCACGCACGCCGATCCGCGAGGCGCTGAGTGTGCTGGCGCGGGATGGCCTGCTGGAATACGCGCCCAATCGTGGCTACACCGTGCGGCATTTTTCGCTGGATGACATTCTCAGCGCATTCCGTGTGCGCGCGGTGCTGGAAGGACTGGGCTGTCGCCTGCTGGCGGAAAAAGGTTTGCCGGCGGATACCGAAACCCAGCTGCAGCACGCGATTGCCTGGGGTGAAACTTTGCTGCAAAGCGCGCAACTGCAGCAGGGCCAGTTCGATCAGTGGCGCGAGATGAACAAGGCCTTCCACCTGGCGATCCTGCTGGCGACCCGGAACGATCTGCTGATCCGCTTTGCCAAAATTTCCCGCAACATTCCCATCGTGTTCAACGGTTCCTTCCGCTGGTACAGCACGCGCGATTTCCAGCGCTCGCAGGACCATCATCAAACCATTTATTCCGCCATGAAAAACGGTCAGGCCGAGCGCGCCGACAACATGATGCAGGAACACGTGATGCAGGCGGCGGAGATTCTGCAGCGGCATTACGTGGGGTGATGGGGCAGGAACAGCAGGTGCCGCCACGGTATTGCCAGCCCATCTGTTCGGATAACTGGGACTTGAAGTAATGCCCTGTCAGTACCGGTACACTGTACCCTCCCCTTCCGGACAGTCCCATGCGCCTTGACCGTTTCCTCTGCAACAAGACCCGCCTCAGCCGCCAGCAGGTCAACCGCCTGCTGGCAGCGGGGCGTGTTGTGGTTGATGCCTGCATGGTCAGCGACGGCTGCCGGCGCATCACGCCCTTCAGTCACGTGCAACTGGATCAGCAAACGCTGCAATTCCGGCAGGCGCACTATTTCATGCTGAACAAGCCGCCGGGCTGTGTCAGTGCCACCGCTGACCCGCAGCATCCCACCGTGCTGGATTTTTTCCATGAGCCGTTCAAGGCGGAACTGCATATCGCCGGGCGGCTCGATTTCAACAGCACCGGTCTGATGCTGATTACCAATGATGGCCGCTGGTCGCGCACGATCACCGAGCCGAGCGAGCAAAAAGCCAAGGTGTATCTGGTGGAAACCGAAGACGCCATCCATGCGGAAACCGCCGAGGTCTTTGCCGGGGGCATGTACTTCCCGTTTGAAAATATCACCACGCGGCCAGCGCAACTGGAGCTGCTGGACGAGCGCAGGGCCAGACTTACCCTTTACGAAGGCCGTTATCATCAGGTGAAAAGAATGTTCGGTCGTTTCAACAACAAGGTGCTGAGCCTGCATCGTGAACGCATGGGCGATATTGATCTGGATACGTCCCTGCTGCCGGGGCAGTATCGGCCGTTGACGCCAAGGGAGATAGGTACACCCTGCCCCGCTGGCAGAGCGACTGTCATCAGCTCCCAGGCTGCAACAAATACCCCGTAATCATCTCGGTCAGCCCACTGGCAATTTCCTCTTCCGAAATCAGCGGATGGTCGCCGCTCAGATAGCGCACCACGGTGAAAATCGTGCTGTTGACGATGATGAAGGTTTTCACGTGCAGGTCGGGGACCTGCAGGTCGCGGTGGTGCTTGGCGAAGTACACCCGCATCAGTTCCAGAAAATACTGCTGCAGCACATCGGCCACCTTGTGAGTGGGCAGGCGGTGCCAGTTGCGGATCAGTTCCAGATACAGACCCTCGTTGCTATGCAGCAGCATCAGCGCCACCCGGATGGCGGTGCGGGCCAGATCCGCCAGCGGCAGGTCGGCACCGGCGCGCACCCCGGCATTGAGCGCGCCCATCACGTCGGTGCTGATCTTTTCCACCAGCGCCTCGATCAGATCGTCCTTGCCGTCGAAATACTGGTACAGCGAACCCACGCTCACCCCGGCGATCTCGGCGATCAGGGGTGTGGTGGTGGCGTCCAGGCCGTGGCGGGCGATGCAGACGGCGGTGGCGTCCACCAGCGCGGCCACCAACTGGCGCGAGCGTTGCTGTTGCGGGCGCTTCCTCATGGGCTACCTACTAAGTAATAAACACGAATTGAATACGAATAAAGTTTCGCATTATCTTGGCTGAAATCCAACCAGTCAGGACTGCATCATGACCGCTGCTGCCCCCATTCAACCCCGCATCCCCGCCCGCGCCCGCCCCTTCGAGAAGGCGAAAGTGAAAACGGCCGCCTGGCAAAAACTGTTGCTGGGCAGGGACTTGTCGCCCTCCCGCGCCGAGTACGACTCGGTGGTGGCGGCCTGCTGGGAAGGCGATACCGCCATGGATGCGCTGGTGACCTGGATGTTCGAGACCGGCGCCGGCCCCGCCCGCCGCCTGTTCCAGCAGGCCGTGGACCAGGGCATCGACAGCGTGCCCGACGCGCCCCAGCCCCTGCGCGATTTCTTCCAGATCGTCGATGCCGAGCCGGCCTGGCTGGATCGGGACCTGATGGAGGAAGGCGTGGCCTTCATTCACGGCGTCGGTCTGGCGGGGCCCTATGTGCTGCGGGATCTGGCGCTGATGGGCGGCTACCTGCTGTCGGGCTTCAACCATGTGCTGGTGATGACCGGCGCGCTGAACAAGGACACCTCGCTGCGCATAGCCGAGACCGGCCAGTGGTGGGTGGACTGCACCGAACACGGCGGCATGGACCGCTTCGGCCCCGGCTTCCGCTCCACCCTGCATGTGCGGCTGGTGCATGCCATGGTGCGGCGCGCGCTGGCGAAGAATCCCAAGTGGGACGAAAACCAGTGGGGCGTGCCGGTGAATCAGATCGACATGGTGGCCACCTACCTGGGCTTCTGCGTCGTGATGCTGGGCGGCCTGCGCCAGCTGGGCATTCCGGTGACGGCGCGCGAATCAAAGGCCGTCATGCATCTGTGGGCCTACGCCGGCTGGCTGATGGGCGTGGACGACCGCTTCCTGGTGTTCAGCGAGAAGGACGGCATCGTGCTGCTGGCGCACACCTTCATGACCCAGAGCCGTCCGGACTGGACCAGTCAGGAACTGGGCCGCGCGCTGGCGCAGGAGCCGCTGCACCGCAAGTATCCGAATCTGGCGGAACTGCGCGGCAAGCTGGCGTATTACCAGCACCTGAGCGTGAGCCGCTATTTCCTCGGCAAGCAGAAAATGCAGCAGTTGGGCCTGCCGGACGACATCCTGCCCTGGTTCCCCGTGCTCACCGCCGTGCCGCGTCTGGTGAATTATCTGGGCCACAAGGCGGTGCCGGCGCTGCGCAAACGCCAGCAGGAACAGGGCCGCGCCGCGCAGCTGGAAACCCTGCGGCAGATGTTCGGCGATCACGCCCAGGCGGTGGGTGTGCAGCGCGACCAGCAGATGGCACGGCACTGAGGGCGTTGCGATGATCGGTTATCTGTCGCCCGAACAGCGTGCCCTGCGCGAAACCCTGCCCGGTGAACCTGGTCTGCCGGTGGTGGGCCACTCGCTGATTTTTCTCTACAGCCCGGTGAAAACCGCGCTGGAGTATTACCAGAAATTCGGCCCGATTTTCTGGCTGGATGTGCTGGGCCAGACCGGCGTGGTGCTGCTGGGCCCGGACGCCAACCAGCTGGTGCTGCGCAATCAGGACGATGTGTTTTCCAGCAGCAAGGGCTGGGATTTTTTCATCGGCAAATTCTTCACGCGCGGCATCATGCTGCTGGATTTTGACGAGCATAAATTTCATCGCGGCATCATGCAGGCGGCGTTCAAGAAGCCGATGCTGGTGCAGTATCTGCGCGACATGAATCCGGCGATTGATTTCGGCATTTCCCGCTGGCAACCGTCGCGCAGATTTTTCGTGCTGGACCAGATCAAGCAGCTGACGCTGGATATCGCCACCGAAGTGTTCATGGGCGAAAAACTGGGGCCGGAAGCCGATCGCATCAACAAGGCCTTCGTGGATTGCGTGCGCGCCGGCACGGCGCTGGTGCGTTTTCCGCTGCCGGGCGGGCGCTGGAGCAAGGGTTTGCAGGGCCGCAAGACACTGGAAGCATTTTTCCGCGCGCGTATTCCGCAGCGGCGGTCCAATCCCGGCACCGATCTGTTCAGCCGTCTGTGTCAGGCCGAGGATGAAAACGGCCAGCGCTTTTCCGACGATGACGTGGTGAATCACATGATCTTCCTGCTGATGGCGGCGCACGACACGTCCACCATCACGCTGTGTGCGGTGTTCTACTATCTGGCGCAGAATCCGCGCTGGCAGCATCAGGTGCGGGAAGAATCGCGGGCGCTGCAGAAGGACTATCTCGATCACGATGATCTGGCGAAACTCGACAGCCTGGATCGCGTGATCAAGGAATCGCTGCGACTGGTGGCGCCGGTGCACGGCATTCCGCGCCGCACCGTGAAGGATGTGGAGTTCAACGGCCATCGCATTCCTGCCGGTACGTTCGTGATGATCACGCCGATGGTCACCCATCATCTGCCGGATCACTGGCGCCATCCCGAACAGTTCGATCCGGACCGCTTCGGCCCCGAGCGCATGGAACACAAACAGCATCCGTACCAGTACGTGCCGTTTGGCGGCGGTGCGCACATGTGCATCGGTCTGCATTTCGCCGATCTGCAGATCAAGGCGATCCTGCATCAGGTGTTGATGCGTTATCGCTGGCATGTACCGGTGCATTATGAAATGAAGCTGGACCTGACTTCCCTGCCTACTCCGGCAGATCACTTGCCTGTCACACTGGAGTCGTTATGAGTATTGCCTTGCCGTCGAAGACGGTTTTGATCACCGGGTGTTCCTCCGGCATCGGCCGCGCCGCTGCCAAACTGTTTCAGCGCAACGGCTGGAAAGTCGTGGCCACCATGCGCAGCCCGGAACAGGAAACCGAACTGAAAAAACTCGACGATCTGCTGGTGCTGCGGCTGGACGTGAACGACCAGGCCAGCATCGATGTCGCCGTGCAAACTGCACTGGAAAAATTCGGCCACATCGATGTGCTGGTGAATAACGCAGGCTATGCGCTGATGGGCGCGTTCGAAAATGCCAGCGAGGAACAGATCCAGCGCCAGTTCGACACCAACGTGTTCGGCCTGATGCGGGTGACGCGCGCGCTGCTGCCGCATTTCCGCCAGCGCAAGGCCGGCCTGATCGTCAACGTGGCCAGCATGGCCGGCCGTCTGCCGATTCCGTTCATGAGCGTGTACAACGGCAGCAAGTGGGCGGTGCAGGGCTTTTCCGAATGCCTCACCTATGAACTGGCGCCGTTCAATATCCAGGTGAAAATCGTCGAGCCGGGCGCGGTGGATACGGCGTTTTTCGGCCGCTCCGGTGATCGTGATAACGGCGCGGGTCTGGCGGCCTATAACGGTTTGATGGACGAGCAGTTCCCGGTGCTCGACAAGACTGGCCCCGGCGGCGCCACCAGCGAGGAAGCAGCAGCAGTGGTGTTCCGCGCTGCCACCGACGGCAAGGCCACGCTGCGCTATTCGGTGGGCCGCGATGCCAAGGTGCTGCTGTCGGCGCGGCGCCTGCTGCCGGATCGTGTGTTCATTCCGATGATCGGCTGGTCGCTGTCGCCGGGGGTGTTCAACAAGCTGGGCGGCCTGTTTTACAAAACGGGCGAGTGACCAAATCCCCCACAATTTTGTCACTGTTGCCCAAGTGTCAAGCTGCTTGAAAATCTCTACAATCCCCTCCAGCCAGAAAAAAGGGGCACCGCATGCAGCGCTGCCCCGTTCTCACAGAGGGGATGTCTCATGAGCGATTTGTTTTCCATCAAGGGCAAGATTGCGCTGGTCACCGGCGGCACCAGCGGCATCGGTTACATGATTGCGCAGGGGCTGGTGAAGCACGGCGCGAAAGTCTATGTGGCCTCGCGCAAGGCCGATGCCTGTGACAAGACCGCGCAGGAACTGTCGGCGTTCGGCACCTGTATTGGCATTCCGGCGGACCTGTCCACCGAGGCCGGCTGCATTGGCCTGGCCGAAGAACTGAAACAGCGCGAAGGCAAACTCAATATTCTGGTGAACAATGCCGGCGTGACCTGGGGCGCACCGTTCGACCAGTATCCCGGTGATGCCTGGGACAAGATCCAGAACCTGAACGTGAAATCCGCGTTCGTCATGACGCAGAAATGCGCGCCGCTGCTGCAGGAAGCCGGCACTGCCGACGATCCGTCCCGCGTCATCAATATCACTTCAGTCGCCGGCCAGACCTACAGCAGCATGGCGGCGTATGCGTATGGTCCGAGCAAGGCCGCGCTCAATCACCTCACCAAAATTCTCGCCGCGGAACTGGCGGAACGGCACATCACCGTGAACGCAATTGCGCCGGGTGTGTTCCCCAGCAAGATGACCAGTTTCATCATGAAGAACGATGCCGTGGCCAAGGCGCAGGCCGAGCAGGTGCCGCTGAAACGGCTGGGCGAGCCGCGCGACATGGAAGGCCTGGCAGTGTTTCTGACCTCGCCGGCGGCGGCCTACATTACCGGCAACGTGATCGCGCTGGATGGTGGTACTGCAGTGAAGCCGGCGCCGTTTATCTGAGGCGGCCGGCGTTAAGAAGCGGCAACCGGCGCCGTACGGTCCATAACGTACAGCGCACAATTTGCGCTGACGAACCAGCCGCCGAAAACAAAAAAGCCCCGCAATATATGGCGGGGCTTTTTTGTTGGGTGAATTTTTTCTGCATGACTTCATTGCACAAATGCGCCGGACTCGCGTCAAGCGCGCTGCACGTTTGCGCTCAGGCTTTCTTCTCCGCGTTGCGGTGGTTGAATGTCTTGTCCTGATACATGCGTTGGTCCACTTCCGACACCATCTTGTCGATGCTGCTGATGTGCGGATGGCGGAACAGCCGGCTGCCAATGCTGACGCTGAGTTCGACATTTTCCAGTTCGCCGGTGCGCTGCAGTTTCAGTTCCTGGCGAATACGGTACGTAAGCTTGGCCAGCGCTTCCTCTTCCTCCGCCAGCATCACGATAACGAATTCGTCGCCGCCGATGCGGCCGGCCACATCGCTCTCGCGGATCACCTTGCGGATCGCGGTGGCGAGCGCGGCAATCGCCTTGTCGCCGATGCGGTGACCGAGCTGGTCGTTGATCTGCTTGAGGCTGTCCAGATCCAGATAGAGAATGCCGATGTTCTGTTTCACGCGGCTCGCCAGGCGCACCTGCTTGTCGGCCTGGGAAAAAAAGCCGCGCCGGTTCAGCAGCCGGCTCAGGTCGTCGCGGGTGGACAGCTCCAGCAACTGCACAAACTGGTTGCTCAGCATCAGGTCCGCTTCCACCAGATCGCGGAACTGCCAGATCAGTTCGAGAAAATTCTTGTTGTAATGGGTGACGGCGTAATCGAGCACGCAGATGGTGCCGAACGGTGAACCGTCGGGCCAGTAGATGGGCACGCCCAGATAGGAATTGAAACGCTCCTTTTCCATCATTGGGTTACCGGCCCACACGGCATTGCTGGTGGCGTGGTTTTCGTAGACCTGGGCGCAGTCCTGCACCACCTTGCGGCAAAACAGGTTGGTATTCTTGTCAAAGGCGGCGCCGGCGTGAAACGGATTGGCCGGGCTGCCGTTGGTGATGACGATCTGGAATCCGCGGGAAGTATATTGGGACACATACGCAGCGGGAGCTTCGTACAACCGCGCCATCAGGTCGACAGTTGTTTGCCATTTTTTCAGGGAAATCATCGGATTCTGTTGTTCAAGAATCCATTCGTCGTGATTGAACATGGCCGATGATACTTGCTGGTTAAAGCGCGTTAAAGAATATCCCCAGTATAGACAGGAATAATCGGCACCTTGCTGAAATGCGGAAAATTAACTGAATTCGATTAAGGATTGGGATTGATGCCGCACTTTGCCGGGCGGCTCAGTGGCGCCAGAACATCGGTGTGAACAGCACCAGCGCAGTAAAAATCTCCAGCCGTCCCAGCAACATGGCGCAGGACAGAATCCATTTGGCGGTGCTGTTGATGCTGCTGAAATCATTGGCCACGTCACCCAGGCCCAGCCCCATGTTGTTGAGGCAGGCCGCGACGGCGGAGAAGCCGGTGAGAAAATCCAGGCCGGTCAGCAGCAGCGCCGCGAACAGCACGCAGAACGCCAGCAGGTAAATGCCGAAGAAACCCCACACCGCTTCCACCACGCGATCGGGCACAGCCTTGCCCGACAGTTTCACCAGAATGACGGCATTGGGATGCATCAGCCGCCGCATTTCCCGCAGCCCCTGCTTGAACATCAGATTCACCCGCATCATCTTCAGACCGCCACCAGTGGAACCGGCACAGGCGCCGATGAAGCTGGCCATGATCAGCGCAGTGGCGAGCATGGGATGCCAGCCGGAATGGTTGGCGATGCCGAAGCCGGTGGTGGTGGTGACGGATACGGTTTCGAACAGTGCTTCGCGCAGCGCCTGCGGAATCTCGTGTGCGCCGGTGAGCAGCAGGCCGGCAAATACCGCCAGACTCAGGCACAGTATTACCTGAAAATAGAACCGTGCCTCGCCATCGTTCAGATAGGCGCGCCAGTGACGACGTCGCCACGCCAGAAAATGCAGACCGAAATTCAGGCCGCCCAGCAGCATGAACAGGATGGCCACGACTTCGATGGCCGCGCTGTTGAAGTGGGCAAGGCTGGCGTCATGTGTGGAAAAGCCGCCCAGCGACAGCGTGGCGAAACTGTGTCCCACGGCGTCGAACAGATCCATGCCGCACCACCAGAAGCCCAGTGCACAGGCGGCGGTAAGTGCCACATACAGATACCAGAGAGCACGTGCCGTTTCCGTGACACGGGGGGTGAGTTTGCTGTCCTTCATCGAACCGGGTGTTTCGGCGCGGTACAGCTGCAGGCCGCCAATACCCAGCATCGGCAGAATCGCCACCGCCAGCACAATGATGCCGAGTCCACCCAGCCACTGCTGCTGTTGCCGGTAATAGAGCAGCGATTTCGGCAGCGTATCGATCCGGGTCAGCACCGTGGCGCCGGTGGTGGTGATGCCGGATATGGATTCAAACACCGCATCGGTGATGTCCAGCCGGAAGCCGTCGCCCAGCAGATACGGAATGGCACCGAATCCGCCCAGCACGCACCAGAACAGCACCACCAGAATGAAACCGTCGCGCACGCGCAGTTCCTGGCGCTGGTTCTGTACCGGCAGATAGCCCAGCAGACCGCAGGCAAACGTGATGGCAAAGGAATAGAGAAAACGCAGCAGGCCGTCGTCGTCATACATGACGGCCACCAGCGCCGGCACCAGCAGCGTGGTGCTGTACAGCATCAGCAGCAGGCCGATGATGCGCACGATCACGGGAAAATGCATGCGGGCGGTCTCAGCGGCGCATCAGAAAAACGTGATGCCGACCTGGAACAGGCGCTCGACATCCTGGATGCGGCGCTTGTCGATCAGGAACAGGATCACGTGATCTTCCGACTGCACCACGATGTCGTCGTGGGCGATCAGCACTTCCTTGCCGCGCACGATGGCGCCGATGGTAGTGCCTTCCGGCAGATCGATATCGCCGATGGCCTTGCCCACCACTTTCGAGGATTTTTCGTCGCCATGGGCAATCGCCTCGATCGCCTCTGCCGCACCGCGCCGCAGCGAATGCACGTTGGCCACGTCGCCGCGCCGAACGTGGGTGAGCAGGCTGCCGATGGTGGCCTGCTGCGGCGAGATGGCAATGTCGATGTCGCCGCCCTGCACCAGATCCACGTAGGCGGGGTTGTTGATCAGCGTCATCACCTTGCGTGCGCCCAGGCGCTTGGCCAGCATCGACGACATGATGTTGGCTTCGTCATCGTTGGTGACGGCGAGAAAAATATCGGTTTCCTCGATGCTCTCTTCCAGCAGCAGATCCTGATCGGATGCATTGCCGCGAATCACGATGGTCTTGTTGAGCTTCTCCGCCAGAAACGCGCAGCGGCCGGGATTGCGCTCGATGATTTTCACCTGGTAGCGGTTTTCCAGCGCGTCGCACAGGCGCTCGCCGATGTTGCCGCCGCCGGCAATCAGGATGCGCTTGTAGTTGTGTTCCAGCCCGCGCAGTTCGCTCATCACTGCGCGGATGTGATTTTTCGCCGCGATGAAAAACACTTCGTCGTCGGCTTCGATCACCGTGGTGCCTTCGGGAATGATCGGGCGGTCGCGACGGAAAATGGCGGCCACGCGGGTGTCGATGGTGGGCATGTGCTGGCGCAGGAAACGCAGTTCGCGTCCCACCAGCGGACCGTTGAAATAGGCACGCACGGCGACCAGCTGTGCATTGCCTTCGGCAAAGTCCAGTACCTGCAGCGCGCCGGGATGTTCGATCAGGCGGGTGATGTAATGCGTCACCACCTGCTCGGGCGAAATGATCACGTCGATGGGAAAGGCGTCGGCGCCGAACAGGCCGCCGCGATTCAGATAGCTGGCGGAGCGCACGCGGGCAATCTTGGTGGGAGTGCGGTGCAGCGAGTACGCCACCTGGCAGGCCACCATGTTGATCTCGTCGCTGTTGGTGACGGCGATCAGCATGTCGGCGTCGTCGGCACCGGCATCGCGCAGCACGTTCGGATGCGAGGCCATGCCCTGCACGGTGCGGATATCGAAGCGGTCCTGCAGTTCGTGCAGGCGCTCGGTGTTGGTGTCCACCACGGTGATGTCGTTGTGCTCGCTGGCCAGGTTGGCGGCCAGTGTGCCACCCACCTGCCCCGCGCCCAGGATGATGATCTTCATGTTGGCTCCGCGCTGCGCTTCACGCGCGCATAAAAAAATCCGTCATGGCCATTCGCCTGCGGAAACAGTTGCCGGCCGCAGTCGGCGGCCTGGCCCCACGGCGCCAGGATCAGCTCTTCCACCGCATTCTTCTGCTGTTTCAGAAAGGCGTGCACGACGCGCGCATTTTCCTGCGGCAGCACCGAGCAGGTGGCATACAGCAGCGTGCCGCCCGGTTTCAGCAATGCAAAGGCCATTTCCAGCAAGCGTAGCTGGGTGGCGGCGAGTTTGCCGATGTCGCTGCGCTTGCGAAGCCATTTGATGTCGGGGTGACGGCGGATCACGCCGGTGGCGGAACAG
>CAZBII010000076.1:0-20555 GCA_964491665.1 uncultured Moraxellaceae bacterium | reverse complement strand
GATCATGCCGGAGACCGATCAGCAGTCGGCACTGGTGGCAGCGGAAAAAGTGCGCGCGGCCGTGGCGGAATGCCCGTTCAATTTCAACAATGAGCGGATTCCGGTGACGGCGTCATTTGGCGTGGCCAGTTTTCAGGAAGGTGATTCCATCGAGGCCTGTTTCGAGCGCGCGGACAAGGCCCTGTATCGGGCCAAGGCACAGGGCCGCAACCGGGTGGAACGCGGCTGAGCCGTTTCAGGTTGCAGGCACCAGTGGCTGCAATTTCTGCCGGAACGATTCCGGCAGCGGATGCGACTTGTGTTCGCCCACCTTTGAACACACCCAGATAATTTCACCGGTCGCCAGACATTCATTTTGATCCGCCGCAAATATGGCCAGCTGCCAGGTGACACTGGAGTTGCCCAGTTTCGCCGGCGCTACCGCAATGTCGATCAGCTGGTCGGCGCGGATCGGCTGCACATATTCCACTGTCGATTTCACCAGATGAAAATCCAGCTGCTCGCGCTTCACCAGTGCGGGGAAATCAAACGCCAGCTCCCGCATGAATTCCGTCAGCGCCACATCGAAATAGGAAAGATAGTGCGCGTTGAAGACGATGCCCTGATAATCGATCTCGGAATAGCGTACGCGTAGCCGGTGCGTCCAGGAATAGTGCTCGCGTTGTCGATGCATGGTGATGGCTCCGGATCAGGTTCTGGTTTGCAGCAACAAGCTGTCGTCGATGGGAATGAAAGTGGACGCCGCCCGCACCAGTGATGCCGCAGTCAGTTGTGGCACGCCGTACACCTCGACAGTGACACCGTGCAGATCGCGCGCACGTTGCACCAGCAGATCAAAATCACCGTCGCCGGACACCAGCACAATTCGCTGCACCTGCGGCGCCCATTCCATCACATCCAGCGTAATGCCCACATCCCAGTCACCTTTGGCGGAGCCGTCGGCGCGCTGGATGTAGGGTTTCAGCTTCACCTCAAAGCCGATGGCCTTGAGGATGTTCTGGAATTGCCGCTGCTTGGCGTCACCCTTATCGATGGCGTAGGCGATGGCTTTTGTCACCTTGCGGCCGGTGGTGGCGCGCGCCCAGAAGCCGTTGTAATCGAAATTGCGGCCATAGCCCTGCCGGGTGGTGTAATACACGTTCTGCACGTCGACAAAGATGGCGACGGTTTCCTGGGCGTTGCTCATGCTGGTGCCGTGGACTCATTGAACTTGATTGTCATGCGCTTGATACTGCCGGAACCGGTCACGTGGTGGTGCCGGCAGGATACCGCACCCTGCACCCCGGCGTCTTGCCGGAGCGCGGGTCAGGACCCGGATGTCTGGCTGTCGCCGTAGACCACCGTGCAGTTGCGGTTGACGGGGAAATACCACAGGCCGGTTTCGCCGATCAGCTCCACGTTGTTGATCTTGCCCTGGTCGGCAGCGGCGATGATGGAGCCGTCACCATACAGGGGGAACACGAACAGCAGATTCCAGGTGCACGCTTCGCCGCGTTTGCGACTTTGCAGCTCCTGGAATTCGATGTTGTTCACGCCGACGGTGCTGCCGTCGGCATAGCGCAGGGTGCGCGCCAGATCCTTGGTAGAAGTGGCGCAGGCGGTGGTGAGCAGGACAAGACTGGCAAGCAGGATTTTTTTCATGGCGCTGATCTCCGCAGGTGCACGCTGACGTGCCGGATGCACGTAGCGGGTGTGCAGCGAAGATTACCGTTTGAAGATACTGGCTCAAGACGGCCGTGAAATGTCGCAGAAGATGCAACTGGCGGTATCGCGCGCTGATACCGCCAGCCGGAGTAGCGAGGTTGTTTTACGCCTGCACCGCCGCCAGTGCCTGTTCGATGTCGGCAATGATGTCGTCGATGTGTTCGATGCCCACTGAAATGCGCACCAGATCTTCCGACACGCCGGCTTTTGCCAGTTCCTGCGGACTGAGCTGGCGGTGCGTGGTGGTGGCGGGATGGCAGGCCAGCGATTTGGCGTCGCCGATATTCACCAGTCGCAGAATCATTTTCAGCGCGTCGATGAATTGCGCGCCGGATTCCTTGCCGCCCTTGATGCCGAAACTGAGAATGCCGGACGCCTTGCCGCCGGTGATTTTCTGGCAGTTGGCGTAGTAGGGACTGTCGGGCAGCGCCGCGTATTTCACCCAGTTCACCTTGGGATGTTTCTGCAGCCAGGCCGCGACTTTTTCCGCGTTGTCGCAGTGGCGTTCGATGCGCAGGCCGAGGGTTTCCAGACCCTGCAGAATCAGAAACGCGCTGTGCGGCGACAGTGCCGCGCCGGTGTTGCGCAGTGGCACCACGCGGCAGCGGCCGATGAAGGCAGCGGGGCCGAGCGCTTCGGTGTACACCACGCCGTGATAGGACGGATCGGGTTCGTTCAGCATCGGGAAGCGTTGCTTGTTCGCCACCCAGTCGAACTTGCCGGAATCGATGATGACGCCACCGATGGTGGTGCCGTGGCCGCCGATATATTTGGTCAGCGAATGGATGGCGATGTCGGCGCCGTGCTCGAATACGCGGCACAGATACGGTGTGGCAACCGTGTTGTCGACGATCAGCGGCACGCCGTGTTTGTGCGCGATGTCTGCCAGCTTCTGGATGTCGACCACGTTGCCGGCGGGATTGCCGATGGATTCACAGAAGACTGCGCGGGTCTTGTCGTCGATGAGTTTTTCCAGCCCGGCGAAATCATCGAACGAGGCCATGCGCACGGTGACGCCCTGTTGCGGCAGCGTGTGCGCGAACAGGTTGTAGGTGCCGCCATACAGCTGGCTGGTGCTGACGATGTTGTCGCCGGCGCGGGTGATGCACTGGATGGCGTAGGTGATTGCGGCCATGCCGGAGGCCAGCGCCAGTGCGCCGATGCCGCCTTCCATCTGCGCCAGACGCTGTTCCAGCACGGCGGTGGTGGGATTCATGATGCGGGTGTAGATATTGCCGGCGACTTTCAGGTCGAACAGGTCGGCGCCGTGCTGGGTGCTGTCGAAGGTGTAGGAGGTGGTCTGGTAAATCGGAACGGCGGCGGATTTGGTGGTGGCTTCCGGCTCGTAGCCGTGATGCAGTGCAATGGATTCCAGTTTCATGGTGTGGCCTCGACAGGATCAGCGGGAGGGAAAAACATAACCAACGTGCGCCCGATAATCTACTGGAAAAATCACACCGGTGGTGCGGACCAGGGTCAAGCTTTCGGGTCGGGATAGCGTTCCGGCCAGACCACCGACGGCAGTTTGCGGCGCGTTTCCCAGCCCAGGGTTTCCAGTTCCGGCTGCTCTGGAAAATCACTCACGTAACCCACGCACAGATAGGCCACCAGCTTGTGGTCCGCCGGTGCATTGAGCACGGTCTTCACGGTGGACGGATCGAGAATGCTGACCCAGCCGATGCCGATGTTGAGGGCGCGCGCCATCAGCCACATGTTCTGCACTGCGCACACCACGCTGTATTCGCCGGTTTCATTGATGGTGGTCTGGCCCAGCACGGGCTGTGCGGAAGGTTTGTAGAACACGGCAATATTGAGCGGCGTTTCCAGAATGCCTTCCAGTTTCAGCTGCACGTACTGTTCGCGCTTTTCGTCGCTGAACTGGGGCGCGGCCTTGCGATTTTCTTCCGCAAAACTGGCAGCGATTTTTTCCCGCGTGGCGCGGTCGCGCACCAGCACGAATTCCCACGGCTGCGAGAAACCCACCGACGGCGCCCACACGGCCGCCTGTAAAATCTGTTCCAGTTCGGCGGCGGGAATCTCGTCGCGCAGAAAGCGGTTGCCGCGCACGTCACGGCGCCGGCGCATGATCTGTTCGAGGGTTTGCCGGTCGGCGGCAGAGAATTGTCCGTTATGCATGGCAGCGGTGTTCAGGCAGATGGCGCGCGCACGGCGGTTGCCACGCGCTGCACCAGACTCACGGCCAGCAGCACCAGCGCGCCCGCGATGATGCCGGTGACGGCGCTGACCAGACTGCCGGTGAGCCATTCCAGCACGACACCGATCACCGGCAATGCCGCCAGCGTGATTTCCAGATGATGAATCCAGTCGTGGGAACCGGGAATGCCGTGCACCAGAATGCCGCCGCCGACGAGAAACATGGCGGCGGTGCCCACCACCGACAGCGCCTTCATCAGCCAGGGTGCAAATTTCAGGATGCCGGCGCCCAGTGCGCGCGCCAGTTTCGCCGCGCCGTCGCCCTGTTTCTGCAGCAGGTACAGGCCGCCGTCATCCAGCTTCACGATGGCGGCCACCAGTCCGTACACGCCGATGGTCATGACAATGGCGATGGTGGACAGCACGGCAATCTGCTTGGTGAGCGTTGCTTCCGCTACGGTGCCCAGCGCGATCACGATGATCTCCGCCGACAGGATGAAGTCGGTGCGGATGGCGCCTTTCACTTTTTCCTTTTCGAACGCCACCATGTCCACGGCGGGATTGCTGAGGGCCTCAATCTGTTCGGCGTGATGCGCGTCATCATCCGCCGCGGAATGCAGGAATTTGTGCAGCAGTTTTTCCACGCCCTCGAAGCAGAGGAAGGCGCCGCCCAGCATCAGCAGCGGGGTGATGGCCCAGGGCAGGAATACGCTGATCAGCAGCGCCGCCGGCACCAGGATCAGCTTGTTGAGTAAGGAGCCGACGCACACCGCCCACACCACCGGCAGTTCGCGGTCGGCCTTCACGCCGGCCACCTGCTGCGCGTTCAGCGCCAGGTCGTCGCCCAGCACGCCGGCGGTTTTCTTGGCGGCGACCTTGCTCATCACCGCCACGTCGTCAAGGATGGTGGCGATGTCGTCGATCAGGGCTAACAGGCTGCTTCCTGCCATGGGCGCGGGCTCCAGAATAGGGTGGTGAATGGCGAAATCGGACGGGCGGAAAGTGTATCATCGGTGACCAATTTGCCGTTACTGTGAATCGTCCTGTGAAAGCCCCAGACCCAATTTCCCCCGAAAAACGCGTGGCCATTATTGGCGCTGGCCCGGCCGGCTTGATGGCAGCGGAGCAGATTGCCCGCGCCGGCCTGCCGGTGGACCTGTTCGACGCCATGCCGTCGGTGGGACGCAAGCTGCTGCGAGCCGGCATTGGTGGCCTGAACCTGAGCCATGCCGAGCCGCTGACGGCGTTCGTTTCCCGCTATGGCGAGCGACAGGCGGAGGTGGGGCGCCTGCTGGAGCACTTCAGCCGCGATGAACTGCTGGCCTGGGTGCACGGCCTTGGGATCGACACGTTCACTGGCTCGTCGCAGCGGATTTTTCCGGTGGGAAAAAAGGCCGCGCCGCTGTTGCGGGCCTGGTTGCAGCGGCTGCGCGGGCTGGGAGTGCGGATTCAGGTGCGGCAGCGCTGGCTGGGCTGGAATGACGCCGGGGAATTGCTGCTGCAGGGACCGTCCGGAATGCAGACCGTTCGCGCCGACGCCACGGTGCTGGCGCTGGGCGGGGCCAGCTGGCCACAGTTGGGTTCCGATGGCGCCTGGGTGGATCTGCTGCGTCAGCGCCAGATCGGGGTGGCGCCGCTGCAGGCCAGCAATTGCGGATTTGTCGTGCCCTGGAGCACGCATTTCCGCGAGCGTTTTGCCCGTCAGCCGGTGAAGGCGGTGGCGGCGACGCTGGTGGACCGCAACGGTGCGACGCACACCCGCAGCGGTGAACTGATGGTGACGGAATCCGGACTGGAGGGTGGTCTGCTGTATGCGCTGTCGGCGCCGGCGCGGGAACTGATCGCACAGAATGGTTCGGCAGCATTGCAGCTGGACCTGTGTCCCGCCCGCACGCAGGAGCAACTCGCCGCGCGGCTGGCGCAGCCGCAGGGTTCGCGCTCGCTGGCCAAGCATCTGAAAGACAAGGCCGGCATCGACGGCGTGAAAGCGGGCCTGTTGCGGGAATTCTGCAGCGCGGACATCCTGCATGATCCGCAACGTCTGGCGGCGCAGCTGAAAGCCTTGCCAGTGCCACTGTTGGCAACCCAGCCGCTGGTGCGGGCGATCAGCACGGCCGGCGGTGTGGAATTTGCGGCACTGGATGACAACCTGATGCTGCGCGATCTGCCCGGCATCTTCTGCGCCGGTGAAATGCTCGACTGGGAAGCCCCCACCGGCGGCTATCTGCTTACGGCCTGTTTTGCCAGCGGGTTTGTGGCGGGGCAGGGCGTGTTGAAGTGGCTGTCATCCGGAACTACTGAACCATCATGAGCGCAGTGTCTATCTGACTTGCGGTTACTTTCGAACAACTATCCAAGCACGCTGATCAAGGAAAGATTGCAGATGAATTTATTCCTCCGTTTCCCCCGCTATTGCCTGCTGCTGATTTTGGCCCTGGCAGCGAACACAGGCCACGCCTATGACGCGCACAACTCCCTGTCGGAACTGTTGCCGGACCGCCAGCTGCCATCCTGGTTCGTCGACACGTTCGGCGATTTGATCGACACGCACTGGGATGACAGTGGCGACTGGAGTGACGACATGCAGAACGATGCAACGGCTTTCGCGCCATCCCTGCTGTTTGCCATTGATGACGCCATTGGTGAAGGTCCGGGCGAGTATTATCAGCGCGCGCTGCAAACCGGGGCGTGGGAAAAACATCTGGTACGGGACGCCATCCGGCGTTTTTTGCGCGGCCAGATCGATGAAGCCGGAATTTTCGATATTGCGGTGGGCACGTATGGCGTGCTGGCATGTGCCAACCTGGCGGCAGGTAGTGACGCGGCTGCCTGTCGCGCCTACATGAAGCCGATCATCAATCTTGCCAATTTTGCATTCCTGTCACCGCTGTTTGACTGGCTCGGTGTGTTCTCCGGTCAGGAGGCAACGCTGTACGCGCGGCTGGCTTATCTGAATATTGAGTACTACAAGGCCACGGGCCTTGCGACTTACCGGAATGCCGCCATCAAGCTGGCGGCCAGACTGGAAAAGCGGGCTGATCCTGATCAGGATGGCATTTTCAGCGGCGATGTCTTTGGCTGGAGCCAGGCGTCACCGCTGGTGACGTTTGCGGGTTTGTACGGCATAACCGGAAACACGGCCTACCTGGAAAAAGCAGATCGCATGATTGCCGCGCTGGATCGTGATTATCTGTTTGGTGTTCCGGAAGAGACGGAAGCGTACTGGGAAATGGTGCATAACGGGCTGCAGAGCAGTGACGATGCCTGGGTGCTCGCCAGCTCAACCCATGTGCAGTTTCTGGAAGCCTTCACGTTGCTGGCCACGGCGACAGGCGATCCGGGTTATCTGGAGCGCGCCAACCGCTTTCTGGAATTTGCCGTGCAGTATTTTTATATTCCCAATCACAATCCTTACCAGAATGACGCCCATTTCTCCCACGATCTGTCCTGGACCGTTGGCGTGACGCAGCCGGTGGCGGGTGATATTGCTTACAACGACGAATACTGTTCTGGCGAGAGTTTCAACTTCCTGCGGGTGGCCTGGACGCTGCTTGAATATCAGCGGCAATAAAACAGGATGGGGCCGGAGTGCTCACAGGCGTCCGGCCCGCGCTTCATCCCGCCACTGGCGCGGCGACTTGCCGCACTGTTCGCGAAACGCCTTGCGGAAATTCGCCGTCTCGGCGTAACCCAGCTGCCGCGCAATGCTGTCGATGCGCAGGTCGGTCTTGCCCAGATAATACAGCGCCGTCTCGTGGCGAATCTGTTTCAGCAGATCGCGAAAATTGATGCCTTCCTCGTTCAGGCGCCGCCGCAGCGTGCGTTCCGACACCCGCAGTTTTTCCGCCACGAAGCCGATCGACGGCGCCGCATCCAGATACAGTGAAATAATCTCGCGGATGCGTTCGCTCAGCTGCGTGTGCGACTGCACTTTTTTCAGTTCGTCCTCGCACTGCTGCAGCATTACGCGCTGGTTCAGCGCATTGGCGGTGCGGATCGGCAGATCCAGCTGCGCCTGCGTGAACACCATGCGGTTGGAGGTGGCGTTGAATTCCACCTCGCAGTGGGTGAAGTTTTTATAGAGAGCTGCGTGCAGTGGCGGCTTGAAGGTGACACTGACGCGTTTCGGGAAAAAGGGCTGCGCGGTCAGCAGGGAAATGTTGTACTGGCTGGTGCTGATCAGCGCTTCCACCAGCGCGATGTTGAGTTCGGCGCAATGGGTGGAAATCTGGTAATCGACGATGGCATCGTCGCCCTGCTGCTGCAGCGTGACGCGTACCGCCGGCAGCACGATGGCGGTGTAGCGCTCCATGATCGACAGCACCGTGCGCACGTCCCTGCAGGCCATGATGGCGGAGCCCAGGTTGCCGTGCGCCATCAAGGGAATGCGGGCGCCCAGTTCCAGAAAGAAGCTGCTGCGGCGCACCTGCCGGTTCACGCTGCGCACCACGTCCGCCAGGGTCTCCACGCTGATCCGCTCGCCCTGCTGGATGGCGGCCGGGTCGTCAATGCCGGCCGCGCGGAACACGGCGATGCTGTCCTCACCCAGTTCCTTGAGGTAGTCGTCGATGTAGGCCAGGTAGATGCCGTAGGCGGTTTGTCCTTCCTGCACGGTGGCTCCGGAATGCTTTTTATTTCAGGGATTTGAAAGAAACGATCAACGGCTTGCAGCGGTCAGCCGGTGCGAACGCTTGGCCGAAAATACCCCCTTTAGGCCTGTTTTACAACTGTGGTGAATATTTGGGCATCACTATACTTAAGTGATAGTCGCCTTTATTCCCGTAGTGAGAGACTGGCATGTTCGGATGGTTTTCCAAAAAACAATATCAACTGGTAGTGGACGGCGGTGCCCCACTGCAACTCCAGCCGAAGGAAACGGTTCTGAACGGCGCGCTGCGCCACAACATTGATTTTCCCTACAGCTGCAAGGTGGGCGGTTGCGCTGCCTGCAAATGCCAGCTGGTGTCGGGCAAGGTGAAGGAACTCACCGACAAGTCCTATCTGCTGAGCAAGGAAGAAATCCAGCAGAACTTCATTCTGGGTTGCCAGAGCATTCCGGTGTCGGATGTGGCAGTGAAAATTCCGGTGAATCCGCTGGCGCACCAGCGCACCGTGGGCACGATTGTGAAGCAGGTGCCGCTCACCCACGACATCATGGAAATCGTCATCGAGCTGGAAGACGCCGTGCAGTATCTGCCGGGGCAGTATGCGTCGGTGCAGGCGTTTGGCACCGATATTCCCGCCCGCTGCTATTCCTTTGCCCATGCCTGCCCGGCTGATGGCCGTCGTGACATTTCGTTTTTCGTGCGTGCCGTGCCCAATGGCCGCATGTCCCACTGGCTGCTGAATCCGGCGGCGCTCCAGCAGAAATTGAACATCCACGCCGCGCTGGGCGATTTCCATCTGCGCGACAGCCAGCGCGATCTGCTGTGCATTGCCGGTGGCAGCGGTCTGGCGCCGCTGATTGCGCTGCTGGAAGGCATGCTGCAAACCGGTTCGACGCAGCGCAACGTGTTCCTGCTGATGGGCGCACGCGCGCAGCGCGACCTGTATTACGTCGAGCAGATTCAGGCGCTGCAACAGCAGTGGCAGGGCAAATTCGAATTCATTCCCGTGCTGTCGGAAGAACCGGCTGACAGCGACTGGAGCGGCATGCGCGGCTGGGTTACCGACGCGATCACCGCAGCCAACACGCAGAACGCGGAAGGTTATCTGTGCGGTCCGCCGCCGATGATCGACGCGGCCATCGAGCGCATGACGTCGCTCGGCGTGGCGAAAGAACAGATTTATTTCGACAAGTTTTCCGATCAGGCGAAGCCGGCCACCGTTGCCGGCTAGCCCTCGGATTTTTTGCGGCTCGCGCCGCGTTTTTTTCACCGACAAACTGGCACCAACGAAGCAACACCCCGGAACCTGTTCAACCGGGAAAAGCAGTACCACAACAACATTACAGAGGAACGCACGATGTTTCGCTATTTTCGCTTTTATGTCGCGCCGCTCACCATCATGGCCATTTCCGTGGGCATGTTTTTCGGCACTTACTGGCTGTGGCTGCCGGCGGCAATTTATATCGCATCCATTGCGACACTGGACCAGATGTTTCCCCACGATGTGGAAGAAACACCCTACGATTACGAATTCCTGCTCGACCTGGCGCTGTACCTGTCCACGCCGGCGGCGCTGATGCTGTATTTCGCCCTGTTCTGGGTGGCCGGCAGCGGCACGCAGGATGCACTGGGCGCGGGTGCCTACCTGCAAAGCCTGACCGGCATTGATGTGATTGCCGCGCGCAACGCCACGCCCTGGTATCACTATGTCTTCATGTTTGCTGCCGTGGCACTGCCTGCCACTGGCGCGGGTGGTCTGGCCGGTCACGAGCTGACCCACCGCACCTCGCGTCCGTTTGATCTGTGGCTGGGCCGCATCACCATGGCGCTGAACTGGGGCATCGCCTTCCCGATCGAGCATGTGTACGGTCACCACGCCTATGTCGGCACCTCGAAAGATCCGGCGACTGCCGCCCGTGGCGATTCCGTTTACCAGCATCTGCCGAAAGCGCTGTACCGCACCGTAGTGAATGCGTGGGAAATCGAATCGGCCCGTCTGGAAAAAATCGGCGCGCATTTCCTGTCGCCGAAGAACGTGCTGCTGCGCATGGGCGCGGTTGCATTCGCAACCTCGGCCTTTGCCTACTACTGCGCAGGCTGGACCGGCGTGGCATTCCACCTGCTGGTGTGCACTTTCACCAAGCTGGCGCTGGAAGTGCTGAACTATGTTGAACACTACGGCCTGATCCGCGTGCCCAGCGATCCGGTGCAGCCGCGTCATTCCTGGAACTGCAATCATGTGGTGAGCGGCGTGTTCACCTATAACCTGACCCGTCACAGCCATCACCACGCCGATGCGCAGGTGCCGTATCAGGATCTGCGTTCGCACTCGGAACAGCCGGAAATGCCGGGAGGTCTGATGACGGCCTATCTGTCCACCCTGGTGCCGCCGCTGTGGCGCAAGAAGATCGCGCCGAAGCTGCTGGAGTGGGATCGTGTCCAGGCGGACAAGCGGGAATATGCGCTGATTCGCGAAGCCAACATCAAGAGCCACTGGCCGGAACTGCAGCAGAGCGTGGCGAATACCGCGAAGGATTTCCAGGCGGCGCCGCAGGGTAATCTGGGTTACTGATCCACGTTACTGCGCACAACAGAAAGGGTGGCACCGGCAACGGGCCACCCTTTTTTATTGGCCGGCCAGTGCCCGCGCCAGTGCGTCCGGATGGCGATAGTGTTCCAGCCAGTCGATGAAATCGCGCACCGGCATCGGCCGCGCGATGTGATAGCCCTGCCCCAGATCGCAGCCGAGCGCTTTCAGCCGCGCCAGTGTGGCGGCATCCTCGATGCCTTCGGCCACCACCTTCATGCCCAGGTTGTGCCCCATCACCAGCGTGGTGTGCACAATCACTTCGTCATCCTGGTTGGTTTGCATGTCGCGCACGAAACTGCGGTCGATCTTGATTTCATCCACCGGCAGCTGCTTGAGATAGGCCAGCGAGGAATAGCCGGTGCCGAAGTCGTCGATCGACAGCCGGATGCCGATCGCCGCCAGTTCGTTCATCACGCGCAGGGCATCCACCGGGTCCACCATCACGGCGGTTTCGGTGAGTTCCATGGTGATGCCGGACAGCGTGGCGCCAGCCTCGCCGGCAATGCGGGTGATGTGACGGGTGAAATCGGCGGCCTGCAGGTTGCGCGCTGAAATGTTGATGGACAGCGCCGGCACGGGTGCGCCGCTGTTCTGCAGCAGCCGCGCCAGCTCAAATGTCTTGCGACAGACCCAGTAGGTCAGCGGATGGATGACGCCGGTGCGTTCGGCCAGTGGAATGAATTCGGCCGGTGGCACCATGCCATATTCGGGATGCTGCCAGCGGATGAGAATCTCGGCGCCCACCACGGAATAATCCTGCAGTGAAATCTGCGGCTGTACATGCAGCTGCAGCATGTCGGATTCGATGGCGGTGCGCAGTTCCGCGAGCAGCGAAATGCGACGCGCACTGTAAGGGTCCATATCCTTCGAATACTGCGCCAGCCGGCCGCCGGAATTGGCCGCCATTTCCAGTGCGATGTGGGCGTTGCGCAGCAGGTCTTCCGGGTTGGTGCCGTGCTCGGGAAAGCGGGCAATGCCCACGGCGGCGTTCACGTCCAGCGTCATGCCCTGAAAATCAAACGGCTTCTCGATCTGTTCCTGAATGCGCAGGGCGAATTCCTGTAATTGTGTGCTGGCCGGATCGCGCAGCAGCACCGCGAACGTGACGCCTTCGATGCAGGCCAGCCGGTGCGATTGCTGCTGAGTGTCCTCGATCCTGATCACGTCCTGCTGCGGCTGCACCAGTTTTTCCAGCCGCTCGGCAATCAGGCCCAGAATGGCGTCGCCGTTGCTGTGGCCCAGTGTCTTGTTGAATTCATGGAAGTTGTTCATCGAGATCAGCAGCAGGGCGAAGGGCTCCTGCGGCCGGCGGCAGGCGGATTCCAGCACGCTGCGCAAAAAGGCGCGATTGGGCAGGCCGGTGGTGGCGCTATGCAGCGCGCGCTGCACCAGCCGCGCCTCGGCTTCGTTCAGGCTGACAATGGCCTGGTGTTTTTCCTGCAGCGCAATGTAGCGGGCGCGCTTCTCGGCGTTGATGCGGTCGGCCAGCCCGAGCGATAGCAAAAGCACTTCCAGCGCGGATCCGATAATCACGGCGTAGGTGGAGAGCGCGTTGTGCGGGAACAGGCCCATCAGCGTCAGCATGTGCAGCAGCGCGCCGGTGAGAAACACGGTCCAGGCCAGCAGGAAGAAACCGGCCGGCCGGGAACCCCGGTACCAGCAGTACAGGCAGATGCTCATCATCAGCAGGCTGGCGCCGGCGATGAACAGGCCCGCCGACAGGATCATGGGTTCGGGGGTCAGCAGGCGAATGCCGATGATGGACCAGCCGATCACCAGCATCAGGCTGATTATGGAATTGATCCAGCGGGAATAGCGTCGCACTTCGACGTAGTGACGCACGAACAGCAGTGCCGCCATCGCCGACAGGCACACCGCAATCTGGATGCCGTATTCGTTCAGGATGGGCGTGGCCGGCCACCAGTAAAGAAAGGCATAGCCGTTGAGAATCTGGAAGGTACAGAAGGTGCCGACGATGTGCAGGATGTAATAGAGATAGGCACGGTTGCCAACCGACACCAGCAGGAAAATGTTGTACACCAGCATTGCCAGCATGATGCCGAAGTACATGCCATAGAACTGGTTGCTCTCGGATACGTAGCGTGCGAATTCCGCGCCGCGATGGACGGTCAGCGGGATCTGGATGCCGCCGCCCTTGCGCATGACGTTCAGGTACAGATCGTAGGTTCTGCCCGGCTCCGGCTGCAGCGGCCAGGCAAAGAAATTGTGGGTCAGTTCGCGCACCGACATCGGGTGCTCGTAGCCAATGTCGGAACGCTGCAGCAGGCGGCCATCTTCCACCAGATGGATGTTGACCCGCGCCAGCCGCGCAAATGCCAGTTCCAGTATCCACAGGTTTTTTTCCGGGCCGGGGTTGCTGTCGTGCACGCGCAGGTGCACCCAGACGGAAGAATCGGTTTTGCCCAGGTTGATCACCGGCTGCGTCACCGGTTCGAATGAGGCGTTACCCGCCAGGATATCGTCGATGCGGAGGGTGTCGCTGGGGTCCTGCAACAGTTCCAGCTGCGCCGGTGTGGGTGTCCAGCGCTGCAGATCGCTGTTCAGCTCGATGGTGTCCAGCGCCAGGGCGCGGCCCATGCACAGCAGCGCCAACAGGCCAGCGGCCAGCATGCGGATCGGCAGCAGAAACAGCACCCGTCGATTCATTGGTCTTACTGGTTTTCCTGTTGGAAGTGCAGTGAATAAGAGTCAGTTGATTTGAGTATAGGCAGGGTTATGGGGAGCGGCCACCGCGTCCGCCCCGGATTCAGTAGCGGTTGATGAAGCGGATGGCGTGGGCGATGTCCTCGCGGGCCTCCGGCAGCAGCGGGTAGAAGATGGGCCAGACGTGCAGCAGGCCGTCGCGATGGATGAAGGTCACATCGATGCCGGCAGCGCGGGCCTTTTCCACCACCCTGAAGGAATCGTCGCGCAGGCATTCGCTGTCATCCACGGTGACGAACAGGGGCGGCATGCCGTGGAAGTCGCCGAACACGGCGGAGGCGTGGGGATTCAGACGGTCGGCTTCGGTGCGGCCATACAGGTCGACGCCCAGGTGGTACATGGCGGGGGTGAACATGTCGTCGCGCAGGCCGTTTTCGTTGCGGCTGCCGTAGGGAGCGGTGAGGTCGGCCATGGGGGAAAAGGCCAGATTGCATTTGGGCAGCGGCAAACCGCTGTCGCGAATGGCCAGTGTGGTGCCCAATGCCAGACCACCGCCGGCAGAATCGCCCATGATCGTGATCTTGGTGGCGGGAAATTTCTGCAGCAGCAGGCGGTAGGTTGCCAGTGCGTCGTCCACGGCGGCGGGAAACGGATGTTCCGGTGCCCGGCGATAGGCGGGCAGGTACACATCGGCCTGCAGCGTTTTGGCGAATTTGCCGCACAGGGTGAGATAGGTGGCCGGCTGGCCGGCAATGAAACCGCCGCCGTGCAGATACAGGATCGCCTGTGTTGGATTCTTCACCCGCAGCCATTCACCCTGCACGCCGGCGGTAACGAAGGTGGCGCGGGACACGCCCCGTGGCAGCCAGGGCGGCAGCGGTGAGTTGTCCAGAACGTTCCGCAGATGCTGCACCAGATGTTCCGGGCTGACGGGATCGCGTTTGATGATGCGGCGGGCGTAGGCCTTGACGGCGCGGGCGGCGAGACTGGGCATGATGGCTCCACGGAATTGCGGTGCCCGCCAGTGTGGGGCAGGCACCGCCGCAGTTCAATGTGGGCAGACGGCTCAGGCGGTGGTTACAAACACAGTGCCGTTTTCGATGGTCACCGGAAACGTGCGCACCGGTTGCGGGTCCTTGCCCATGGCGATCAGCTTGGAACCCCACTTCGGCAGCTGGATGCCCGCCACTGCGTCTACCCAGGCCACCGCTTCGCCGCTCTTGATGTCAAAGCGCGAACCGTGGAACGGACAGGTGATGGTGCCGTCCCTGATCGCACCTTTTTCCATCGACAGACCGAAGTGCGAGCACTTGTTTTCCAGCGCGAAGATTTCGCCCTTCTGCTTGATCAGCAGGATTTTCAGGTTGTCGAGCTTCACGCACTTGCTCTTGCCTTCGATCACTTCATCTACCTGTGCGGCTTTCACTTTCATGTTGCATCCCTCTCTGTTTTTGGGTGGAAAAAATCAGGCACCGGTTGCTCCCGTCAGCGCATCACCCAGTTCCGTCGCCGCGCGCGCCACCATGCCGTAGATCGACAGCTGCGGATTGGCGCCGATGCTGGTGGGGAAAATCGAGCCATCCAGAATGTGCAGTCCGTCCAGATGATGGAACTTGCCGCGGCTGTTCACCACCGATGTTGTCACATCCTCGCCCATGGCGCAGCCACCCATCACATGCGCGCTGCCGATCCGCACGCGGTTCGGCTCCAGATCCAGTTCATCGATCTGCTGTTTCACTTCCGCCAGCGTGCTGGCATAACGGCCCACCGTGTGAATCGGCCGCACTTTCAGCGCGCCGGCGGCAAACTGGATTTCCGCCATGCTGTGCAGTGCACGGCGCACACCGTCGCGCAGGTAATCGTTGACCGGATAATCCAGCGCCGGCAGGCCATCGCTGCGCAGTGCAATGCTGCCGCCGACACTGTCCTCGTGGAAGCCGTCGCGCAGCAGCGCCAGCATCATGTTCAGATACGGCAGACGGTTGATCTGGTCGGAATGCAGCTGGCCGTGACCCATGCCGATGGCGGCGACAAAGCCCGGATGCATCGGCGGCACTTCCAGCTTGTAACCCATCGGACCGGTGGTGCCGCCCGTCCACTGGAAATGATCGGAGTAGGTGGATTGCGGCGCGCCGTAATAGCCGTCGATGCGCTGCGCGAATTCCGCCACCGTGCCCGGCACCGGATGCAGAAAGGTGCGCTTGCCGATGCGGTCGTGCGGATCAGGTGCGTCTGAACGCAGCAACAGCGCCGGACCATTGATGCCGCCGCAGGCCATCACCGTGTGACGGGCATGAATGCGGATGCGTTTGCCGGTCTTGTGCACGGCGTCATCGCGCATCGCATGACAGAGCACGCCTTTGACCTGTTCATTTTCGATGAGAAGTTTTTCGGCGCGGGCGCGATACACCAGTTGCGCGCCGCCATTCAGCGCGGCGGGAATCGTCGTCACCAGCATGCTCTGTTTGGCGTTGGTGGGGCAGCCCATGCCGCAGTAACCCAGGTTCCAGCAGTTCTTCACGTTGCGTGGAATCAGCTCCCAGTGCAGGCCGAGTTTGTCGCAGCCAGCCGACAGCACGCTGTTGTTGGCATTGGGTTGCACCGACCACTTCACCACATTCAGGCGCTGCTCCATTTTTTCAAACCAGGGCGCCATTTCCGCCACGGTAAAACCCTTTAATCCGTGCACGTCGGTCCAGTGCTGCAGCGTCTGCGCCGGGGTGCGGAAAGATGAAGTCCAGTTGATGGTGGTGGTGCCGCCCACCGCGCGTCCCTGCAGGATGGTGAAGGCGCCGTCGCTGGTGGCGCGTGACAGACCTTCCTGATACAGATCGCTGTAGGCGCGCTGTTCCTGCATGTTGAAATCGCTGGAGGAACGCAGCGGACCTTCCTCCACCAGAATTACTTTCAAACCTTTCTGCGTGAGGATTTCCGCAGTGGTGCCGCCACCGGCTCCGCTGCCGATGATCACCACATCGCATTCCAGGGTGAGATCGTTTTCCAGCGTCGCGCCGTTATGGGTTTTCCAGCCGGACGCGAGACCCTGGCGGATGATGTCGGGAATATTTTTGACGATGATGTTGCTCATGCAGCGGATCTCGCTCAGCCGGGAAGATGTTGGGGTGGGCCGGGATAAATATCGGCGCTCCAGCTTTCCGGCGCGGAGTAGTGCACCAGACAGGTCAGCTGCGTGAGCTGCGCGTAGCCCAGACGGAACAGGTTGAACGAGCTGTCACGCCAGTCGGCGAGAAACGTTTCGATGTCGTCGGCGCTGGCGTTGTCCCAGCCCGACCACAAACCGGCCATCAGGATGCGCGTCGGAGCGAGATAGAGCAGATCAAACATTTTCTGCAATTCGCCGTGGGTGAATTCCGACGTGTGCGCAATGAATTCATCGACGTTCACCAGAAAGCGGTCCAGCGCCTGCTGGCGTGCGGTGGGTTCGACGGGAAAGTTGCCCTTGAGCGCGACGGGCGCAACGGCGGACAGGATCAGCGCGTCCTTTTGCCGCAGCACTTTCAGCGAGCGGTTGGAATCCGATTTGAGCTGGTGGGTGGCGCAGCCGTGCAGCGAGCCGAGCAGGCCCGCTCCCAGCAGCAGACCACTGCCCACCAGACCCAGTTTCAGAAAGCCGCGACGGTTGACGCCGGGCAGCGGGTTCGGGTGCATGCAATTACCTTGTTCGGTTAAAAATTCGAATGTTTATTTCAGCAGCGACTTGAACAGGATCTGGTGGATGCGGCGGTTCCACGGCGGAAACAGCAGGCGCGTGCCGTTCACCTTGCCTTTCTGCACCACGCCCTTGGCCTTGCTGAAGGTGAGAAAGCCCTCGCGACCATGATAGTGGCCCATGCCGGAGGGACCGATACCACCAAAGGGCAGGTCGTCGACGATCACATGCGTCAGCGTGTCGTTGATGCAGACGCCACCGGAGTGCGTGTGATTCACCACGTAGTCGGCGCGCGCCGGATCGAAATCGAAATAGTAGAGTGCCAGCGGCCGCGGCCGGTCGTTGATGTATTTCACCGCGTCGTTCAGCGTGTCGTAGGGTTTGACGATGAACAACGGGCCGAAAATTTCGTCCTGCTCGATCAGCATGTCGGCGCTGGTGTTCAGCACCAGAGTCACCGGCAGCTTGCCGGAGGCGGTGAAATCCTCCCGCGCCGGATTGATCGGCATTATTTTCGCGCCCTTGCTTTGCGCATCCTGTAAATAATTTTGCAGGCGCTGCAGCTGGCGTTCGTTGATCACAGCGGTGAAATCCGGATTGTTGCGCACCGTGGGATACCAGGTGGACACCACGTCGCGGAAGGTGGACACGAACGCATCGAGTTTATGGCGTGGCACCAGCACGTAATCCGGCGCAATGCAGGTCTGGCCGGCGTTCAGGCATTTGCCCCAGGCCAGCCGTTCGGCCGCTTCCTTCAGCGGGAAGGATTCGTGGATCACGGCGGGCGACTTGCCGCCCAGCTCCAGCGTCACCGGCGTGAGATTCTGCGCCGCCGCCGCCATCACGTGACGGCCGACGGAGGTAGAGCCGGTAAACAGGATGTGATCGAACGGCAGCCGGGAAAAGGCGATGCCCACGTCGGCCTCGCCGGTGATTACCGCCACCTGATCTTCGGTGTAGATCTCGGCCAGCATTTTCTTCAGCGCGTCGGCCGAGTGCGGTGTGTATTCCGACATCTTCAGCATTACCCGGTTGCCGGCGGCCAGTGCCGGCAGCAGCGGGCCCAGTGACAGGAAGTAGGGATAATTCCACGGCACGATGATGCCCACCACGCCCAGCGGCTGGTAATGCACGCTGGCGCGGGCCGGACGCAGGGTGAAGGGCACATGGCGCTTCTCCGGTTGCATCCAGCCGGGGATGTGGCGGGTGTAGTACTTAACGCCCTCGATCAGGGACACCAGTTCGGCAAACAGCGTCTCGGACGCGCAGCGGTTGCCGAAATCCCGGTTCACCGCCGCCACCAGATTGTCCTGGTGCCGCAGCAGGGCGGGTTTCAGGCGCCGGATCTGGGCGATCCGCTCCTCCGCTGACGGCAGGGGGTGAGCGGCAAAGGCCTGCTTCTGCCGCTGGAACACCCGCTCCATGTCCCTGATGACGGGGTTGTGATCGGCGAGATGGGCAACCTGGGCAACCATGGGAGAGTCCTCTGTTGTTGTTGTGCTGACGGAGCGATGCCGGTGACCGAACTGAACAGAAAATGACAGGTAAACAGGCGTTCTCATTTTTAGAGCTTTTGCTCTAATGTGTCAATGTCGGGGGGCGACAGGGGAGGCGGGTGACTTTCCGGTCAAACCAGTCGGAGGAGCGGGGCCGGCCGCAACCGGCCCCGGCAGGTGTGGTTTCAGGCGGTCTTGCGCAGATCCTTGAGGGCGTCTGCGGCGGGGTAGATCTTCTTCACTGTCACCCACACGCCGTCCTTGGGTTCGGTCTGGCCGCCCACCAGGCGGGGGGTGGGCAGGGTGCCGTTGTGCACGTACGGCTCGTTGGATTCCAGCACCACGCGACGGGCAATCTCGGCAATGATGATGCGGATCTGCTGGCGCGCCTGGGCCATGCCGGCACAGGCCCGGCGGCCGCCGCCGAACGGGAAGAATTCCCACGGCCTGGGCTTGCAGGTGCCATCCAGCCAGCGTTCCGGACGGAATTCGTGCGCGTCCTCGCCATAGATGTCCTTGCGGCGCTGGGTGAGATACATGCAGGGCGACACGCAGGTGCCGGCCGGCATCAGCCACTTGCCCAGCTGGGTATCCTTCGTCAGCCAGCGCACGGTGGCCGGAGCGGACGGCGACACGCGCTGGGATTCATTCAGGCACGCGGTGATGTAGGGCAGCTCACTGATGATCAGCGGATCAAAGTGGCCTTCCTTGGCAATCGAGTCAGCGATTTCCTCGCGGATCTTCTGCACCACCTGCGGCTTTTTCAGCATCCACACCATCATCCAGGCGAAGGTGGCGGCGCTGGTTTCGTGACCCGCCACCATCAGCGCAATGCTCTCGGAAATGATTTTCTCCATCTCCAGGAAACTGCCGTCGTCGTACTTGCAGCGCGCGAACACCGACAGCAGGTGGCTTTCGCTTTCATCCATGCGGGCGCGGATGTCGTTTACGTCTTCCACGATCATGGCGGCCAGCTGCACCTTGTAGTCGAGCGGCTGTTTCCAGGGCAGGATGCCTTTTTTCAGGTTGCCCATCTGGCCGGCATCCAGCCGCTTCTGGTAGGCGGAATTGAGTTTTGCGCGGAATTTGCGGGCGCCCATCAGTGCGCCGATGGTGAACATGGTGTCGTTGGTGGAGGTGGTGAGCCAGCCCAGGATCAGTTCCTTGTAGCGGTCCTTGCGTTCGCCCTCGCGCAGGCCGAACAGGGTGTAGCAGATGATGTCCAGCGTCATGTCGCCCACCACGCGGGGGAAGTTGAAGCGCTCGCCCACTTTCCAGGAATCGATGTACTCGGTGATGATCTCGTGCATCACGCCCGCGCGGTTTTTCAGCTGGATGGTGGTGAGTGTGGGGATGATGCGCTTGCGCGAATCCTGGTGCTTCTTGAAGTTCTCGAACAGCACGCACTGCTCGCCGACGTCGATGGGGATCTGCACTTCAAACGGGTTGTAGTCTTCGGGCTTGAGGGCGAAGGTGTCCTTCACGACGTCCGGATCGCCGGTCCACACCATGGGGCCCTGGTTGGGCAGGGTGAGGGTGAAGGAATCGCCGCACTCGGCCTGGTAGCGGTCCAGGTTGTTCCAGATATCAATGCCCAGGCTCAGTGCATGCTTGATCTTGCCGCCTTTGGGGGTGGGGGGTAATTGGGGGGTGGCCGACATCCGGGATAC
>CAZBII010000075.1:0-20588 GCA_964491665.1 uncultured Moraxellaceae bacterium | reverse complement strand
GCAAGCGGCCGCTGGATTTCGCCGGTCGTTATGGTGGCGAGGAATTCCTGATGATGTGGTTTGATGCGTCGCCCAATGAGGCGGAGTCGTTTGCGCGCCGCGTGCGCCAGGCTGTCGAGGAGCTGCAGATCCGCCATGATGCCTCTGGCGTGCACAGCCATGTCACGGTGTCCGGCGGCATGGTTACCGGCATTCCCGACAGCCAGCACCTGGCCGACAAGCTGCTGCACCAGGCCGACCAGTGCCTGTATCGCGCCAAGGAGAGCGGCCGCAACCGCATCATCATCCAGGACTGCGGCGACGAAAACAGCATCGCCCATCTCGTGAAATAACCCTGTCTTTTAACCGGCAACCATCTCATTCGTTTTTATTCTTTGGCCCAAATACCTCGGCCATCGCCCGCACCCTGTCTAAACTGAATAAGTAAGGGCTATCCCCGCAGCAAAGTCGTGGCGAACGAACGCGTGAAAACAAAAATCAAACGATGGTTGCAGATGTTACTGTTCCCACTGCTGATGCTGGCAGGCGGACTGAACAGTCCGGCATTCAGCGCAACCGACATCCTGGAGCTGGACGGCAACAGCGACCAGATCAATCTGGCGCACCACGTGGAATATCTGGTGGACCCCAGTGACCAGCTCACCGTCAACGACGTGCAGTCACCCGCGCGCGCGTCGGCATGGCAACCGGCCGCCCTCAGCAGCGACAACATCAATTTCGGCTACACCAACAACACTTACTGGTTCCACTTCCGCCTGAAGAACATCGACAGCCACACCATCCGCAAACAGCTGGAAATCGGCTATCCCGTGCTGGACTACATCGATGTGGTGCAGCAGTTCGCCAACGGCAACATCATCAATCTGGCCTTGGGCGACAAGCGTCCGTTTCACGACCGGCCCGTGCAGCACCGCAATTTCATTCTCCCGCTGCAACTGCACGGCGGCGACATGCTGGATGTTTATATCCGGGTGCGCACCACCAGCTCGATGCAGCTGCCCATCATGCTGTGGCGCGACAGCACGCTGCTGGAAGTGGCGCAATCGCAGATGCTGGGGCTGGGCATCTATTACGGCACCATGGTGGTGATGATCCTGTACAACCTGTTCGTGTTTTTTTCCGTCCGCGAAGTCAACTATCTGTATTACGTGCTGTACGTTGCCTGCATGGCCCTGTTCCTGGCCAGCCTCAACGGCGTTTCCTACCAGTATCTGTGGCCGGGCAGCATCTGGTGGAATGACCAGAGCATCGTGTTTTTCCTCGCCGGCGTAGTGCTGTTCGCCGCCCTGTTCACGATCAATTTCCTGCGCATTCCGGAAGTGTTTCCCCGCACCCATCACATCGGCTCCGTGGTGGTGGTGATCAGCGCCAGCATCATGCTGGCAACGCTGTTCATGCCCTACTCCACCATGATCGCCGTGGTAATCGGGTGGGCCATCATCGGCATTGCCTTCGCCATCGTGATCGGGATGTATCGCTGGATGTCGGGTGACAGTTCGGCGAAATACTACTGCATTGCGTGGTACAGCATGCTGATCGGCGGCGTCATCCTGGCACTCAATAAATTCGACATCCTGTCGCGTAATTTCTTCACCGAGAATGCAGCGCAACTGGGTTCCGCGCTGGAAGTGATTCTGCTGTCATTCGCGCTGGCCGACCGCCTCAATGTGGAAAAGCGGCGCCGCTTCGAGGCCCAGCTGCAATCGCTGGAAAACGAGCGCATTGCACGACTGGCGCAGGCCGAGGCGCTGCAGCAGGAAAAAAACGCACGGGAAGCGCAGGAGAAGGCGCTGGTGCATGAACGCGAGGCGCGCACGGCGCAGGACAAGGCACTGGAAATCCAGCGCCGCGCCAACGAGACGCTGGAATTCAAGGTCAGGGAGCGCACCCACGAACTGGAAATCGCCAACCAGCGGCTGGAAGAACTCACCTTCACCGATGGCCTCACCGGGATTCGCAACCGGCGTTTTCTCAACCGTGCACTGGAGCGGGAATTTGCCCGTGCCAAGCGGGAAAAACTGCCCCTGTCGCTGCTGCTGATCGACATTGATCACTTCAAGCAGTTCAACGACAAGTACGGCCATCTGGTGGGCGACGACTGTCTGCGCACCGTGGCAGGTCGCATCGAGGAAACCGCCCTGCGCGAAAACGATATCGTCGCGCGTTACGGTGGCGAGGAATTCTGCGTGCTGCTGCCCAACACCGACCAGGCCGGCTCGCAGCAGGTGGCCGAGATGATCCGCAAGCGTGTGTGCGAGGCCGGCTTTCAGGTGGGCCAGCAGCCGGTGGTCATCACCGTCAGCATTGGTCTCACCACCTGCATTCCCGAACGGCATCACGAGATCGACCAGTTCGTCGCCGCCGCCGACAGCGCGCTGTATGCGTCCAAGCGCAATGGCCGCAATCAGGTCACACTGGAATTGCCCACCTTCAGCCTGCCGGACGGCACGGATTCCTCCCATCCATGATGCGCACGACGCGACCGTTCGGCCGCCTGCTGATCCTGCTGCTGTTGTGCTGTCTGGGAACCACCGCCCGGGCCAGCGACGAACTGGTGCTGGACAGTTCGATCACCCATCGCGACCTGATTGAATACATCAGCTATCTGGAGGATCCCGCGCGCAACCTGTCGGCGCAGGACGTGCTGCAGCGGCTGGACGCGTTCCAGCCCTACCCGAAGGAAACCATCAACGAGGGCTATTCCTCCAGCGTCTGGTGGTTCAGCTTTCGCCTGTACCACAACGAACAGGAACGCAGTCAGTGGTGGCTGAACATCGACTATTCGCTGCTGGATCACATCGACATTTATGAACTGGAAATCACAACCGGCACGCTGAACCACATCGTCAGCACGGGAGACAAGCGGCCGCTGGCGTCCCGTCCCGCGCAGACCAACACCTTTGCATTTCCACTGCAGCTGCAGCCCCAGCGCGAATACCGTTACCTGATCAAGATCGATACCGAAGGCAGCGTGATTGTGCCGGCCAGCATTCACAGCAGCACCGGCTATCTGGTGCATCTGGCCGGCCAGCGCCTGCTGATCGGCTTCTTCCAGGGCGGCGCCTTTTTCCTGATGCTGTACAACGTTGGCCTGCTGCTGGTGGTACGTGAACGGCTGTATCTGTATTACGTGCTTTATGTCGCCAGCTTCCTGCTGGTTTCCACCAATGCCACCGGCATCGGCTTTGAGCTGTTCTGGCGCGATCATTTCTGGATCCAGTCCGGCGCCATGCCGCTATTCATCATGGGTTGCTGTATCTTCGGCCTGCTGTTTTCGCGCAACCTGCTGGATCTGCAGGGCCGCTCGAAAATCCTGTTCCGGTTTTCCAACTTCACCCTGACGGCAAACGTGCTGTCGCTGCCATTCTGCGCGTTCCTGCCTTACGCGCTGGGCGTGCAGCTGGCGATGATCAACATCCTGACCGCCATCGTCTTTGCCCTGATCGCCGGCAGCCACGGCATACTGACGCGCTACGCCCAGGCACGCATTTTCATGCTGGCGTGGATCGCGCTGCTCGCCAGCGGCATCGTGTTCGTGCTGACGGCCGCCGGCATCATCAATTCCAACGCGCTATCCATCAGCAGTCTGCAGATTGGCAGTTCGATTGAACTGTTGCTGCTGAGTTTCGCGCTGGCGGACCGCATTTCCCTGCTGAAGCGACAGAAAACCGATGTTGAATCGGTGGCGCATGCCGAGCAGGTGGCCAACAAGGCCAAATCGGATTTTCTCGCTTCCATGAGCCACGAGATCCGCACGCCGATGGCCGGTGTACTGGGCATGGCGGAGCTGATGGGCAACACCTCGCTGACGCACGAGCAGAAGCAGTATCTGGAGAACATCCAGGATTCTTCCCGCGCGCTGCTGGACATCATCAACCAGATTCTCGACCTGTCGAAAATCGAAGCCCACAAACTGGAACTGGAGCAGATTCCGTTTGCACTGGAATCGGTGCTGGGCGAATCCATCAAGGTGTTCTATGCCAAACGCCAGCACAGCCCGGTGCGCTTTGAACTGCTGCTGGACCCTGCAGTGCCGGCGCAGATCAACGGCGATCCCACCCGTCTGCGGCAGGTGCTGATCAATCTGCTGGGCAATGCGTACAAATTTACCGAGCGTGGCAGCATCACGCTGGCTGTGCGCCCCGACCATAACAGGGACCGGATCTATTTTGCCGTCACCGACACCGGCCCCGGAATTGCTCCAAGCGCGCTGCCACACATTTTCCAGCAGTATGTGCAGGAGACAGCAAGCACCGCACGCCAGCACGGCGGCACCGGCCTCGGCCTGGGCATCGCCAAACAACTGGTGGAACTGATGGGTGGCGAAATCAATGTGCAATCGCAGGTCGGCGAAGGCACCACGTTCTGGTTTACCCTGCCGCTGCAGCAGGCGGGCAGCGAAACCATTCTGCCGCGCGGCAACAGTCCGGTGCAGACTCACCTGCACCTGTTCAGCAACGATGTCGCCCTGCAGCGCCAGATTGCGCTCTGGTGCAAGCACATTGCCGTGCCGCTGGAAATCAATCGCTGGCCCAACGCCACCGAGCAGGTGGAAAACCTGGTGATCCTGGCGGACGACATCGTGCAGCTGCGCCAGAGTGCATCGATTCTCGCCTGCAAGGTCACCAGCCATCTGCTGGCGGTGCGCCGGGTCGATGCCGAGCAGACCGAATTTCCCGCCACCGAGCTGCCACTGCTGCCCTCGCAGTTTCTCCGGATACTGGAACGGCGCCAGGATGTACAGACCATCCAGCCGGCCGTGGAACAGGACAGCAAGCCCATCTCGATCCGGCGTGTGCTGCTGGCAGAGGACAATCCGGTCAACGCGCAGGTCATCAAGGGCCT
The DNA here is from genome assembly GCA_964491665.1 of uncultured Moraxellaceae bacterium. Classification (GTDB taxonomy): domain Bacteria; phylum Pseudomonadota; class Gammaproteobacteria; order Pseudomonadales; family Ketobacteraceae; genus Ch67. The sequence continues at coordinate 15,743 of CAZBII010000075.1, read as the reverse complement.
GCTGAAGCGGCTGGGCATCGAATCGGACTGGTGCCAGAACGGCAAGGAAGCAGTCGAAAAACTCAAGCGCAACACCTACGATCTGGTGTTCATGGATTGCGAAATGCCGGTGATGGATGGCTACGAGGCCACCCGCCAGATCCGTGCTGATGGCAACGTGCAGCTGATCATCGTCGCCCTCACCGCCCACGCCATCAAGGAATATGTGGACCAGGCCTATGCCGCCGGCATGAACGATTACCTCACCAAACCCATTGATCTGGCTACCCTGCGCAAGTCCCTGCAGTACTGGTCCAGTTCCCCCGCCTGAGTCACGACTTGACCCAACAAATGAACCGTGGTTCACTTCTTACAAAGAAATGAACCTGGATTCACTTCATGGCCTACCGGGCAACCGCCAATACCGAGCAGCGCAAGCAGGAAGTGCACGCTGCCATCCTGAAAGCCGGCAAGATGCTGGTGAGCGAACAGGGTTTTCGCGCCCTATCCATCAGCGCCGTGGCCGAGCGCGCCGGCATTGCCGCTGGCACCCTGTACCGCTATTTCGAATCGAAAACCGCTTTGTGTGTGGCCATCTTTGCCCATGCCACCGAACGCGAAATCCAGCAGACCCTGGCAGCGGCCAAAACCGGCAGCAGCACCACCGCACGCCTGCGCAATGCCCTTACCACCTTCGCCGAACGCGCACTGCAGAATCCCGCGCTGGCCTACGCCCTGATTGCCGAACCGGTCGAACCCGATCTGGATCAGGCGCGCCTTGATTATCGCGCCGCCTGGGCCGATGCCTTCGCCGGGCTGATCCGCGAGGGTATCCGCAACGGCGAATTCCACCGCCAGCCCGAACACCTCAGCGCCGCCGCCATGGTGGGCGCCATGGCCGAAGCGCTCATCACACCGGGCATGGCGCAGACCAGCACCCGGCAACGCAACCAGCAAATCCGGCAGGCCGTTCTGTTTTGCCTGCGCGCCGTCGCCATCAACGCAGGAGAATGACATGTCTGCACAGCATCCCCACAGCGCCGACACCCACGACGTTTTCAACCAGCCTCACGCACTGGAAAACTACAACCTGTACTTGTCGGACGTCGCCCTGCGCGAAGCCGTTAAACGCGAAGGCGCCAGTTACGCCGATGCCGAACTCACGGCCTTCGGCCAGCTCACCGGATCAGCCGAAGCCATCCAGTGGGGCGTGCAGGCCAACAAGCACAAACCCGAATTCCGCAGCCACGACCGTTATGGCCGTCGGGTCGATGAAGTGGAATTTCATCCGGCCTATCACCAGCTCATGCAAACCTCGATCAGCCACGGCATTCACTCCATTCCCTGGACCGATTCCCGCAACGGCCGCAACGTGCACCGCGCCGCGCTGTTCTATCTGATGGCACAGGTGGAAGCCGGCCACGGCTGTCCCGTCACCATGACCTTCGCGGCCATTCCCACGCTGCGCAAACAGCCCGACATCGCCGCGCAGTGGGAACCACTGATTACCAATCGCCATTACGATCCGCGCAACATTCCCGCGCTGCAAAAAAACGGCGTCACCATCGGCATGGCCATGACGGAAAAGCAGGGCGGCTCCGATGTGCGCGCCAACACCACGCGCGCTTATCCACTGGCGCAGCGCGGCGGCGGCCAGCCCTACGAACTGGTGGGCCACAAATATTTTGTGTCGGCACCGATGTGCGATGCGTTTCTGGTACTGGCGCAGGCCGAGGGCGGCATTTCCTGTTTTCTGGTGCCGCGCTGGCGCCCCGATGGCAGCAAGAATCCGCTGCAGCTGCAGCAGCTGAAAAACAAGATGGGGAATGTGTCGAATGCGTCGTCGGAAACGGAACTTCGCGGCGCACTGGGCTGGCTGATCGGCGATGAAGGGCGCGGCGTATCCAACATTCTGGAAATGGTGGCGCTGACCCGCTTCGACTGCATGATCGGTTCCTCCGGCGGCATGCGCCAGGCGGTCACCCAGATCCTGCATCACTGCGCACACCGTTCGGCGTTCGGCAAAAAGCTGGTGGACCAGCCGCTGATGCAGAACGTGCTGGCGGATCTGGTGCTGGAAAGCGAAGCGGCCATGGCGCTCACCCTGCGCATCGGCCGCAGCCTGGACAATCCCCACGACGAACATGAAAAGCTGATTGCGCGCATCGGCACGGCGGTGGGCAAATACTGGATCTGCAAGCGCACACCACAGCATGCCTATGAAGCGATGGAATGCATCGGCGGCAGCGCCGTGATGGAAGACAGCCTGATGCCGCGCCTGTATCGCGAAGCACCGGTGAATGCCATCTGGGAAGGCAGCGGCAACGTGCAGTGTCTGGACATGCTGCGCGCCATGGCCCGCACTCCCGGCAGCCTAGAAGCACTGCTGGCAGAAATCGACGCCGCGCAGGGCCAGAATCCGCTGCTGGACACGTTCGCGCGCGATCTGAAAGACGAATTGCGCGACATGAGTGACATTGAATACCGCGCTCGCACCATTGTGGAAAAAATGGCGCTGGCACTGCAGGCCAGTGTATTGTTGCGAGCAGACAACAGCGCCGTTGCGGATGCCTTCTGCGCCGCACGCCTGCAAGCTGGCACGCACCAGATGTATGGCACGATTCCCCTGGTCAAAGGTCCACGCGGCATCGACTGTCGCGCCATCATCGATCGCGCCAGTCCGCATCAATAAAACAGGAATTCAATCCATGGCTCTTACCGCAAGCGAACTGCAACAATTCATGGTGGAAATCTTTCCGCGCTTCGATTTCACCATTGTGTCCGCCGGCAACCGCAGCGCCGTGCTGGAACTGGGCACCAGCGAGCGCCACCTGCGTCCCGGCGGCACGATTTCCGGCCCCACGCTGATGACCATGGCCGACGTCACCATGTACATCGCCATCCTCGCCGAGATCGGCAAAGTGGCGCTGGCCGTCACCACCAATCTCAACATCAATTTTTTCCGCAAGCCGTCACCGGGCACGCTGCGTGCCGAAGCGCGCATCATGAAGCTCGGCAAGCGGCTGGCGGTGGGCGACGTGATGATCTTCAACGTCGGCGAAGAGGAACCGGTGGCGCATGCCTCGGTCACCTATTCGATTCCACCGGCCTGAGGTGACGGAAACGTCAGTGGTGGTCTCGGGAATGCGCTTTACTTGCCCTGGCCTTTCGCTCAATATCGACAGGCTTGTTGTCATTGGCGCAGTACCTGAATGGATGCCAGACAAAATCCACCACCAAGGAGAGACACAATGAAAAAAGTACTGATCGGCGCACTGCTGCTGGGTTCTTCCACTGTTGCCATGGCGGAAGCGCCGGGCGGCCCCAATTGCGGCTGGGGCAACATGTTGTTCAAGGGCCAGAGCGGCATCGGCCCGCACTTCGTGGCACTCACCACCAACGGCACCTCTGGCAACGCCACCTTTGGCATGACCTCGGGCACCAACGGCTGCTCGGTCAATGGCAAACTGACCTACGGCGGCACGCCCATGATCGGCATGGCCGGTGTACTGGATGAATTCATTGTCGATGCTGCCAACGGCCAGGGCGAAGCCATGACCGCCGTCGCAGTTTCCATGGGCATCCAGCCGGAAGATCGCGCGGCCTTTGCTGACGCCGTGCACAGCAATTTCGACAGCATCTTCCCCCGCGCGGATGTCACCGCTGAAGAAGTCTATTCCTCCCTTCTGGACGTCATGAAAGCCGACACCCGTCTGGCCAAATACGTATCCTGATCAACGGGCGGGAGCGCAAGCTCCCGCCCTGCCTGCTTACCGTTACACACCAGGACTGCTGCATGCCAGCGGAATCCCTCCCGGCCAGCACCCGTCATGCCCAGACCCGTTTCCACTTCCGCCCACACTGAACGCCGCGATTTTCGGCGCGCCTTGCACACCCTGTTGGCACTGACGCTGCTGCTGACGTGGCCGCTGCTGACACACGCCGCCATGCCATCAATGCCGTCACTGCCGGCGGACAGTCTGCACCGGCTGGCGCACTCGGCCACCTGGCACGCACTGCTGCACTACCAGCCCGCCGGACTGCTGCAGGAGCAAAGCAGCCAGATCGATGATGCCCGATTTTTTCTCGCGCCCGAGGGAAAGCAGGACCCGCTGGCGGAATTGCGCGCCACGCTGGCGGCGTTCTATCAGCCTCCCCAGAATCCCGACCAGCATGCGGTGTGTCGCTTTCCCGCGCGCTGGCAGTGGCTGGCGGCCGAACTGACACTGCCAGCGCCCGCCGTGACACCCGACCAATGCAGCGAATTCCGGCAGTGGCGCGACACCATCCAGCCGGACAGTGTCACGCTGGTGTTCGCGTCCGCCTATCTCAACAGCCCGTCATCCATGTTCGGCCACACCTTTCTGCGCATCGATCCCGCCAACGTGGCCACCGGCTCGACCTGGCTCAGTTACGCGGTGAATTTCGGTGCGCAATACAGCCCGCAGGACAACTCACTGTTCTACGCGTGGAAAGGCGTGTTCGGTGGCTATCCCGGCTTTTTCAGCCTGCTGCGCTATCACGAGAAAATCAACGAATACAACCGCATCGAAAACCGCGATCTGTGGGAGTACCGGCTCAATCTCACGCCGGCGGAAACCCGTTTCATGGTCAGCCACCTGTGGGAACTGCGCGACATCCACTTCGATTATTTTTTCTTTGACGAAAACTGTTCCTACCGTCTGCTGGAACTGCTGGAAGTGGCACGCCCCGGCATCGAACTCACCGATGGTTTTGGTGCACGCGCCATTCCTGTAGACACCGTGCGCGTCGTGCAGCAGGCCGGGCTGGTGCAGCAGGTTGAGTATCGCGCTGCGTCTGCCACTGAACTGCAGTTTCAGGCCGATCAGCTGGACGCCGCGCAACAGCAGCTGGCGTGGCAGCTGGCGCACCGGCAGCGGGCGCTGGACGATCCTGCTCTCACCGCGCTGCCAGCGCCGGCGCAAGGTGCCATTCTGCGCGTGGCCTACCAGCACCTGCGCCATAAACAGGAGAAAAGCGCGCGCGATCCGCAGCAGGCGCAGCACAGCCTTGACCTGCTGAAAGCCCTGCACCGCCTCAACACAGGGGAACCACCGTCATCACCACGACCACCACAACCGGACAGCGGGCACGCCACGCTGCTGGCCGGCCTTGCCGGTGGCCGCAGCGACAGTTCCGGCGTGCTGGACCTGCGCCTGCGCGCCAGCTATCACGATCTGACGGACCGCGCGCAGGGCTACCTGGATGGCGCTGCCATCAACATCGGCGAACTGCAGCTGCGCCAGCGCGAAGAGGATTCCCTGCAGATCGAACTGCTCAACTTTGTTGAGATCAAATCCCATGCACCGCAGAACCGCTTCTTCACACCGCTCACCTGGCGCGTACAGGCCGGCTTCGAACGAGTCTATGGCGAAAACGATGATGCCCTGGCTGCACGCGTGAATGGCGGCGCCGGCATCACGCGTGCAGTGGGCGGGCGCCATCTGCTATACGGCATGGGGATGATGCAAATGGAATACAACGCACTGCTGCGCGACAATCTGGCGGCAGGCATCGGCGCACTGGCCGGCGGCCTGTTCTTTACGCCGCTGGGCACGCTGCAACTGGAGAATGATTACTACCGCTTCAGCGACGGCCACGAGCGCTCGGATCTGAGCCTGACCCACAACCTGCCGCTGGGAATCAATGACGCCGTGCGGCTGCGCGCACTGCACCGCAAGCAGATGGAGACCCGGTTTGACGAAATCAGTCTGGAGTATCGCCACTATTACTGAACTGGCTGCGACAACACACCGGTCATCGCGACTGCGTCGTGTGCTGGCCAAATGCATGCTTCTGTTGGCGCTGCTGCTGACCGGCGCCTGCAGCAGTTATTATTTCTATCCCATGCAGGAGATGCTACGCACGCCGGCAGAACTCGGCCTGCCGTATGACGATCTGACGTTCACGACGCGCGACAACGTCCGCCTGCACGGCTGGCGCCTGCATGCGCAACCGCCTTACACATCGCCGCGCGGCATCGTATTTTTCCTGCATGGCAACGCGGAGAACATCAGCACGCACATCGGCAGCGTCTACTGGCTGCCGGAGCAGGGTTATGAAGTGATTCTGCTGGATTATCGCGGCTATGGCCGCTCGGAAGGCACACCGGATTTTCCCCAGGTGTATGACGATGTGGATGCCGCGTATCGCTGGCTGCAGGCACATCACAACACGGCGACACCGGTTTTCATTCTGGGCCAGAGCCTGGGTGCGGCGATTGGCGCCTACTATTTCAGCCAACTGCCACGCGACCAGATCATTTACAGCGGCGTGGTGCTGGACGCCGTTTTCTCCGGCCACCGCGATATTGCGCAAGACGCCCTGCGCCGCAGCATCATCACCTGGCCCTTCCAGTTCATCGTGCCGCTGCTGGTGCCGCATGATTTCGACCCCAAGGCACATATCGCGAAACTGGCACCGACACCGCTGCTGTTTTTCCACAGCCCTGACGACACCGTGATTCCCTATCGGCAGGGCGAAACCGTCTTCCAGCGCGCCGGCGAACCGAAAACCTGGATCACCACCAGCGGTCCGCACATTGCCACTTTCAACTACGCGACAAACCGCCGCACGCTGCTGGACTTTTTCGAACGCAACGGCGCACTCAGCCCCAGCGCGAACCCACAAACGGATTGAATTTTTTCTCGTTACCAAAAGTGGACATGGGGCCGTGGCCGGGGATGAAATCCACGTCATCGCCCAGCGGAAACAGTTTCAGTTTGATGGAATCAATCAGCGTCTGGTGATTGCCGCCGGGAAAATCGGTGCGGCCGATGGAACCGTTGAACAGCACGTCGCCGACGAGGGCAAGCTTGCTGGCGGGATCGAAAAATACGACGTGGCCCGGCGTGTGGCCGGGGCAGTGAATCACGCTCAATGTCGTGTTGCCCACCTGCACCGACTCGCCGTCTTCCAGCCAGCGGTCCGGCGTGAAAATGCGCGCCGGCTTGAAGCCGAACATCGACGCCTGCTGCGGCAAACCCTGAATCCAGTAGTCATCGCCCTTGTGCGGGCCGACGATCGGCAGCTGTTTCATTTCCGCCAGATCCGCTGTGCCGCCGGCGTGATCGATGTGTGCATGCGTGAGCAGGATTTTTTCCAGCTCCACACCCTCCTGCTGCACCACCGCCAGAATCACATCCAGATCGCCACCGGGATCGACGACGGCGGCCTTGCGGGTCTGCTCGCACCAGATCAGCGAACAGTTTTGCTCGAACTGGGTGACGGGAATGATGCGGTATTTCATGGCGGACTCCTCTCAATGCAGTGGCCGGTTCGCACGCAGCCTGGATGCCCGCATGATACCAGTTTTGCCCGCCGCCATGCCTGACTTCTGACCAGTCCGGCGCCGCAATCCAGTCTGGCGCACACATTCGTTCTGCAACATTTTGTCTGTCCTGACCTTTTGATTAGAATGCGGGTTCACTTGCCGCCCGGAAATCCCATGTCGTCCGCCACCCAGTACGAAGGTCATGCTTTTCACGCCGCATTCAAGAACGGCCGTGCCTCCGGCACGCTGCTGATCAGCGCGCACGACATTGCCTTCAGCAACGATCAGGGCCAGGTGCGCTTCCCGCTGCAGGGCGCCGAAATCAGTCACGGCGGCGCCAGCGACCGCCTGCTGTTCCTCAGCCATCCGTTGCAGCCGGACTGGAAGCTCTACACCAGCGACCGCCGCATTCTCGACAACCCGCACCTGCACAGCCACCCCGCACTGAAAGCCCGCCTGCAGCAGGCGAAACAGCGCCACCGCCTCAACTGGTCCATCTTCGCCGCCTTTGTCGCCGTCATCATCGCGGTGCCACTGGGCCTGATCCTGGGCATGGACCACATCACCGGCGCGCTCGCCCGTCACGTACCGGTGGAGTGGGAACAGAAGCTGGGCAGCGAAGTGTTCGACCAGTACAAAATCAACGCCCATCTGTTAAAGGACGAGGAAGCAAAAGCGCTGCTGGAACCGCTGGTGCAGCCACTGCTGGATGCCAACACCGACAAACGCTTCACCTTCCATTTCCACATCAGCCGCGACGACGAAGTCAACGCCTTCGCCCTGCCCGGCGGCCATGTCGTCATCAACAGCGGCCTGATCCTGAAAGCGCAGGGCGCGCCGGAACTGCTCGGTGTGGTGGCGCACGAAATGGCGCACGTCACGCAGCAGCACGGCATCCGCAACATCATGGGCACCGCCGGCATCTATCTCACCGTGAACGCGCTGCTGGGCGACATGACCGGCCTGCTCGCCGTGATCGCCGACGCCGCCCCTTTCCTCATCAACCAGACCTATTCCCGCAGCTTTGAAAGCGAAGCCGACCGCAAGGGCGTGGCGCTGCTGCACCGCGCGCAGATCGATCCGCAGGGGCTGGTCACCTTCTTTGAAACGCTGAAGCAGGAAGAAGAGAAGAAACTCAAGGAACTGGCTGGCGAGGACAACAGCGAACTGGCCAAAGGCACGCTATCGTTGTTAAGTACGCATCCGGCCACCGACGATCGCATCGCGCAGCTGCGGGAACTGATTGCCGCGCAGCCCCATCAACGCCAGCGCGATCTGGCGCCGGATTTCGCCAACCTGCAAACCGCCGTGAAAGCATTCGTCACGCACACCGACAAGGAGTAACGCACCATGCAAGCGGACATCAAGGGCAGTCATGCCTTTGCCTATCTCGACGTGCAACTGGAACCGGGTGAAACCATCACCGCCGAAGCCGACGCCATGTCCAGCATGGATGCGCAGCTGGAATTGCGCTCGCGTCTGAACGGCGGCTTTTTCATTGCCCTGCTGCGCAAGTTTCTCGGTGGCGAGACGCTGTTCATCAACGATTTCAGCAATCCCAGCGCGCAGCAGCGCCGGCTGACTCTGGTGCAGCCGACGCCGGGCGAAGTGCGCTGCATCGAACTCAACGGCGAAACGCTCTACCTGCAGCCGGGCGCGTTTCTGGCCTGCACGCCGGGCGTGAAAATGGGCGTGAAATTCGCCGGGCTGATTTCCTGGCTGGCGAAGGAAGGCCTGTTCCGCATCGTGGTGAGCGGCCACGGCAAACTCTGGTACGGCGCATTCGGCGCGCTGCTGGAAAAGGAAATCGACGGCGAGTACATCGTCGACACCAGCCATCTGGTGTCCTACGAACCCGGCATCCAGCTGAAACTGCAGCTGGCGGGCGGCATTTTCTCCAGCCTGTTCGGCGGCGAGGGCCTGGTCACCCGCGTGGTGGGCAAAGGCAAGATCGTGATTCAAACCCGCAGCATCCCCGGCATCACCGGCTGGATCAACCCGCGCCTCTGAGGACCCGTCATGCAGATTGAACTGATCAACCGTCCCGGCAACACGGCAGCGAAAATCACGCTGGCGGCGGGCGAAAGCTGCACCACCGAATCCGGCGCCATGATCGCCATGAGCGGCAACATGCAGATCACCACCAGCACCCACAAGAAAGGCAGCGGCAGCCTGCTGAAAGCACTGAAGCGTCTGGTGGCCGGCGAATCCCTGTTCCTCAACCATTTCACGCCGCAGGGCGGCGCCGGCGAACTCTGGCTGGGCACCGCGCTGGCCGGCGACATGCTCAGCCTGACCCTGGACCGTGAGAACCTGATCGTGCAGGGCGGCGCGTTCCTCGCCTGCGAGAGTGGCATCGACATCGATCTGGGCTGGCAGGGTTTCAAATCCATCCTGTCCGGCGAAAGCATGTTCTGGGTGAACCTGAAAGGCAGCGGCCAGATCCTGCTGTCGTCATTCGGCGCCATCTACCCGGTGGACATCGACGGCGACTACATCGTCGACACCGGCCACATCGTCGCCTTCAGCGAGACGCTGGATTTCAGCATCACCAAGGCCGGCTCCAGCTGGCTGCACTCGATCCTCGGCGGCGAAGGTCTGGTGTGCAAATTCAGTGGCAAGGGCACCGTGTGGTGCCAGTCGCACAACCCGCTCAGCTTCGGCGCCGCCCTCAGCAGCGGCCTGCGTCCGCGCAAGGTGTAGGAGAATGACGATGACATACAGCGTGAAAATCACCGGCGCCCTGCTGGCCGGCATGAGTCAGGAGCAGGCTGCCGCCGCGTTTGCCCAGCTGGCGAAAACCACGCCCGAACAGGCCGCCGCCGTGTTTGCGCGCGCGCCGGTGGTGGTGAAGAAAGGACTGGATAAGGCCACAGCGGAAAAATTCCGCGCGGCGCTGGAGAAGATCGGCATCGTGGCGAAAGTGGAAGCGGTTGAACCCGCGCCGGCGGCCCACGCACCAACCGCCAGCACCGCGCAGGACCCTGCCGCTGCGCCGCCCCAACCCGCCCCCCTGCGCCAGGTCACCGTGGAAGAACAGCCCGGCTACCAGTACCGCATCGAAGGCCGCCCCGACTACGCCTTCCTCACCGTGCAGATTCCGCCGGACGAAACCCTTAAGGTGGAAGCCTCGTCCATGGCCACCATGGACACCAACCTGCGCATGAAAACCAAACTGCGCGGCGGCTTCAGCCGCTTCCTCACCGGCGAATCGCTGTTCATCAATGAGTTCACCGCCGAGGGCGGCGCGGCGGAAATCGGCATCGCGCCCGGCTCACCCGGCGACCTGGCCCATGTCTTTCTCGACGGCAACACGATCTACCTGCAGAACTCCGCCTTTGTCGCCGCCGCCATGGGCGTGAATCTGGAAACCAAGTGGCAGGGCCTCGCCAAGGGCTTTTTCTCCGGCGAGAACCTGTTTCTGATCCGCGCCAGCGGCCACGGCGATCTCTGGTTCAACACCTACGGCGCGCTGATCGAAATCGACGTCGGCGGCAACTACGTGGTGGACACCGGCAACATCGTGGCGTTCACCGACGGGCTGGACTACAGCATCACCAAGGTGGGCGGCTACAAATCGCTGTTCTTCTCCGGCGAGGGCTTTGTCTGCCGTTTCAGCGGCCAGGGCAAGGTCTGGATCCAGACCCGCAGCGTGCCGGCCTTCACCAGCTGGGCCCAGCTGTTCCGCCCTGTGCAAAAAGGCTGACCGGCACTGGCCCCCGAACGATCCGGGGGCCAGACTGTCTCAGAGCAAGCAAGCCCGCATTCATTTCAACACAGACCTTTCCACACAGGTTGCCCGCCATGCGCATCGTTCTGCTGTCTGTCTTCACCCTGCTTCTGTCCCTGCACAGCGCCCTGCTGCCGGCCTATGACGGCGAGGACTACCCACAGCCGGAGCAGTACCCCGACGCATCCTATCCGGAAGAATCCTATCCGCCGGAAGGCATGCCGGATCAGACGCAGCCGGAATATGGCATGCCGGAGACGGACACGCCCGCCGCGCCGGACTATGCCCCCGCCGCCGAACCGGAAAACGCCAACCACGAGCTGGAAATCCGCCGCATGTGCCAGGAGTCGGCGGCCGGCGTGCCGGACGAGGAAAAAGACCAGTTCGTCGAGGACTGCGTCCACAGCCAGGGCTACTGACACAGCGCCATCCGTCCTGCCCTGCCATTAAACAAAACGAAACAAAACAACAAAAAAAATTTGCTGTTATTTCCCGATCTGAGTGTTCTTTAATGCGCAGGTTTTCACGGGAGCAGGCTCCTGTATACCCCACCGGTTTGGCATGAGGCAGGCAATGAGCGGCGCAAGCAGTGACGGCGAATGGGATTTCAGCGATTTCGAAGAAGCGGAAAGCTATGAGGCCATTCCCAACCTCGACGCCGACAATCCGAAAAAGGCCAAGAAGAACAAGCTGGATATCCGCCGCAAACTGGAAGACCGCCTGGAACGCCGGCGCCTGGAAGACCGCATCGGCAAGCTGGATGACGACTGGTTCGACTGATCCCTTGCGCTAGACCTGCAGCGGCTTCAGCACACTCATCAATGCGGCGATCGCATCCTTGCGTTCCGTGGCACTGCGGTACACCGCATACACCGGCCGGCTGAAGGCCGGCACACCCTTCACCGGCATCAGACCCTTCCCCTCTTCCCGTTCCAGAATCCCCTGCGGCAGATACGCTGCCCCGGCCTGTCCGTGGCGCCGGCGGGTATGCAGATAATCCAGCGCCAGCGCACCCATGTTGGTGTCCAGCACCGGCACCGCCGTGTCGCCAAAGCGCTTGTCATGAAACTGGCCGAAGGAAGTGCCCCAGTCCACCCGGATGTAGCCGCTGCCCAGTGCCGTGCGGGCCGTGGCCGCCGGCTCGGTACTGACCAGCACCAGCCGGATCTGGCCGATCTTGTCGGCACGGAAACCCTCCAGGGCGGGCGGCTCCAGCAGCAGCGCCAGATCCAGGGTGCGTTCCTGCAGCTTGTGCAGCAGCGCGTCGGCCGGGTGGGCCTCGGTGCGCAGGGGCAGTTCCGCCAGCAGGCCGTGCATCAGGTCCAGCCGCTCCGGCAGGGCAAAGCGCCAGAAACTGTAGGTGGCGCCCACGGTGAGCGGGCTGGCCTGCTCCGGCGCCAGCGTCACGTCCTGCCGCGCCCGCTGCCAGGCCAGCAGCATGGTCTCGGCGTGCGACACCAGGCGCTCGCCTTCCGGCGTCAGCTGGATGTTGTTGCGGGACCGGATGAACAGCTCCACACCCAGGATGTGCTCCAGCTGCCGCACGCGGGCGCTGACTGCCGCCGGCGTCAGGAACAGGTTGTCTGCCGCCCGGCCGAAATGGCGGGTGGCATTCACCTCCAGAAAGGTTTTCAGCAGATCAATATCCATGAAGGGCACGCGCCGGGTGGGGGTCAGCAAAGTCGGGCAAGAGTAGTGGAAGAAATCCGGCCAGCGCAAGCAGGCAATCGGGTCTATTGTGGTAACGTAGCCGCCGCGCTTTCGCTGACCATCGCCCGATCCGGACCTGCCGTGAATCCAACCCATTCCCTCAAGAACGACGCCCTGCTGGTGCTGGTCACCCTGCTGGCGGCGGCCGGCTGGATGTTTTCCAAGTATGCGCTGGAAACCCTGCCGCCCCTCTACTTCCTGGGCGTGCGCTTCGTGATTGCCGGCGCGGTGCTGGCGCTGATTGGCATGGGCCAGCTGCGCCGCCTGCCCGGTCGTCACTGGTTGCGCAGCGCCGGCATGGGCACCCTGTTCGGCACGGCACTGATGATCTGGATTCTGGGCCTGCACCACAGCGCGCATGTGGGCGAAGGCGCGTTTATTTCCAGTCTGGGCGTGGTGCTGGTGCCGCTGTTCGCCCGCTTCATTTTCCGCGAGTCTCTGCCACTGTCCACCTGGGTGGCCCTGCCGATAGCCATCGCCGGCCTGGCGCTGCTGTCGCTCAACCACGGCATCCGTCTGGAGACCGGCCAGCTGCTGTTGCTGCTCTCCGCCGCCCTGTTCGCGCTGCACTTCAATCTGATCACCCGGGTGGTGGCGCAGGTGCCGGCGCTGGCGCTCACCGCCATCCAGCTGTGCGTGGTGGGCATGCTGTCGTGGAGCCTGTCGCATCTGTTCGAAACCGTGCCCGCGCAGATCCCGCCGATCGGCTGGCTGTGGATTCTGGCCGCCGCCCTGATTGCCAGCAGCGCACGCTTTCTGCTGCAAACCTACGCCCAGTCCCGCGCGTCCGCCAGCCATGCCGCCGTGATCATGGTGCTGGAGCCGGTGTGGGCGTCGCTGCTGGCGGGATTCTTCCTGCACGAATCCATGACCACGCCGCAACTGGCCGGCTGCTCGCTGATTTTTGCCGCGCTGCTGGTGAACCGCTGGCGCGCCATCCGCAACCTGCTGCGTTAAAGGAAAGCCACCATGCATGACGACCGCCTCACCGATCTGGAAAGCCGCCTGGCCTTTCAGGAGCACACCATCCAGGAACTGAGCGACGAGATTTACCGCCAGCAGAAGCAGATCGTGCATCTGGACCAGCTGTGCCGGCTGATGCTGCAGAAACTGCAGGATGTGTCTGCCACGCTGCCGGGCAAACCGGTGGATGAGAAGCCGCCGCACTACTGAAAACAGCGACCCGCGCCTGAATTGACACCCGTCGGGAACAGCGGTCACAATCGCGGCACCCGGCAATCGCGCCGGTTTCCCTACTCACTCCCATCGGAGGTTGACCAGATGGATTTTCGCCGTAGTTTCGCCGTCATTGCACTGGTGGCCATGACCGCCGGATGCGCCACCACCATCGCGCCCACCTATCATTCCCAGAACCCCGACATCATGCGCATCGGTGGCGATCGTCCCACCAATCCGGCGCCGGTGGTGGAAAACACCGGATCGTTCTGCGTACAGACCACTGACACCTGGCACGAAGACGGTGAAACACCGGACGGCCAGACCCTGTGGGCGAAAGACACCGTGCGCAAGGTTGTGCCCTGCAAATAAAACGTTTCTGATCCGATCGCTGCCAGCGTGTTCCAAAATGCGTGATCGCGCTGGCACTTTCTCCGCTTCACGCCCCTTCCGTTTCTGATTTATCCTGCTGCACTCCTGTCTGTTCCCTCCACCCGCAAAAAAGGATGTGCGCATGAAACCTGTTGCCAAACACCTGCTGGCGGCGGCCGCTGCCGCGTTGACACTGCCGGCCTGCTCGCTGCTGCAGAAACAGCCCGACATCAAACTGTACGTGTTTCAGTGCGGCGAAATCCTGGCCCGCGACGTATCGGTGTTTTCTCCCGGCGTCGATCAGGGCAAACCGAAGGAACTGACCGACAGCTGTTACCTGATCCGTCATCCGCAGGGCGATCTGGTGTGGGACACCGGCCTGCCGGACAGTCTCGGCACCACCGGCGCCGATCCCATGAACGGCGCGTTCCATGTATCGGTGTCCAAACCGTTCGCGCAACAGCTGGCGGCACTGCAGATCCAGCCTGCCGACATCGAATACCTCGGCATTTCCCATTTCCATTTTGATCACACCGGCAACGCCAATCTGTTCACCGGCTCGCGTCTGCTGATCCAGCAGGAAGAATACGCCGCGGCCTTTGGCGCCGAGCCGAAAAAATTCGGTTTCGAACCGGACAGCTACGCCCAGCTGGACCGCAGCAAAATCCAGGTGCTGAGCGGCGACTACGATGTGTTCGGCGACGGCCGCGTGGTGATCAAGAAAGCCGTCGGCCACACGCCCGGCCACCAGATGCTGTTTGTCGATTTGCCCAACACCGGGCCGGTAGTGCTGTCCGGCGACCTCTACCATTTCACGAGTAACCGCGAACACCGCCGCGTGCCGTCGTTCAATTTCAGCAAGGAGCAGACCGAGCACAGCATGGAGCTGATGGAAAAATTCACCCAGGAAAAGCACGCGCAGTTCTGGATCCAGCACGACAAGGAACAGAACCAGACGTTGAAGCATGCACCGGAATTCTATAACTGATTGCATCTCGCCAAGGGAGTACAACATGGCAACCCAATTACTCGTCGGACCGCTGCTGGGACTGGAATCCGATTCGCTCTACACCGTCTGTTTCACCACCGCGAAAAATGTCAGTCAGGCCAGCGTCTCCGCCAGTGGCCGCAGCGTGCATGCCAGCGTCATCGGCGACACGTACGCCTGCCGTGTCTGGCGCGCGGAAATTGAAATCGCACCAGACAACCACGCCAAGAAGATCTATTACACCGTGTCGGTGGACGGCAGCCTCGCCAGCAATCGCAACGGCCGCAACGAATGGGATTTCTACGTTCCCGCCCGCAATGAAAAACCGAAATTCATGTACGCATCGTGCAACGGCTTTTCCAGCGCCGACCTCATCAACAAGACGGAGCATCCTTACGCGCTGTGGGAAAAACTGAAAACCCAGCACGCCGAAAGTCCGTTCGCGCTGATGATCATGGGTGGCGACCAGCTGTACGCCGATGAAATGTGGAGCA
>CAZBII010000074.1:0-20699 GCA_964491665.1 uncultured Moraxellaceae bacterium | reverse complement strand
CCGCGCAGGGTGTTGAGCTGCGTAACGTGCGCCTGGGCAAGCAGCGCGGCGAGCAGGTGGAAGTGAACGCCGGCCTGAACGCAGGCGATGCCGTGGTGCTGAATCCCTTGCAGGCGGTGTTGCAGCATGAATAAAAAACTGGGCATTTCCGGCACGCTGGCCGGTCACAGCGTGCGTTCGCAGCTGACGCCCCTGCTGGCGCTGGTGGCGCTGCTGCTGGGGGTGATGGCGGCCCTGATCACGCCGCGCGAGGAAGAACCGCAGATCGACGTCACCATGGCCAACGTATTCGTGCCATTTCCCGGCGCCTCGGCTGCCAATGTGGAAAATCTGGTGACGTTGCCGCTGGAACAGGTACTGGCGGAAATCGATCAGGTGGAACACATCTATTCCACATCGCAGCCGGGCATGGCGGTATTCACCGTGCAGTTCAAGGTGGGTGTTGAGCGGCAGGTTGCGCTGTTGCGGCTGTACAACGCGATCTACAGCAATCTCGACTGGCGTCCACCGAATCTCGGCATCGGCCAGATTATCGTGAAACCGAAAGGCATCGACGACGTGCCGATTCTGGCGCTGACGCTGTGGAGCGATCAGCCGCAGTGGGATGCGCTGGCGCTGAACCAGCTGGCGCTGTCGCTGGAAAGTGAACTGAAACGCCTGCCGGGCACGCGCAACATCACCACCATCGGCGGCGACCAGAAAGTGGTGAAGGTGTTGCTCGACCCGCAGCGGCTGGCGGCACACAACCTCACCGTAGCCGAACTGGAAATGGCGCTGCAGGCGAATCATTTTGCGCGTCAGGCCGGCGATCTGGTGAACCTGAATCAGGCCATCGCGGTGGAGGCAGGCAGTTTCCTGTCGCGGCCGGAAGAACTCAATGATCTGGTGGTGGCGCTGCACGACGGGCATCCGGTGTATCTGCAGGATGTGGCGACATTGCAGCTGGCGGGTGCCGATCCGGATAACTATGTGGCGTTCCGTGGCAAGGGCAGCGCGCAGAATGCGCCGGCGGTGACGCTCACCATCAGCAAGAAACCCGGCGAGAATGCCATCGATGTGGCGAACCTGATCCTGCAGCATGTGGAGCGCCTGCAAGGCACGCAGATCGCCGAAGGTGTGCAGATCGCGGTGACGCGCAATTACGGCGCCACTGCCAACGACAAGGCCAACAAGCTCATCCAGAAACTGATTTTTGCGACACTCTCAGTGATCGCGCTGGTGCTGTTTGCACTGGGCCGGCGCGAGGCGATTGTGGTGGGTGCGGCGGTGCTGCTGACGCTGGCGGCCACGCTGTTTGCGTCCTGGGCCTGGGGCTTCACGCTCAATCGCGTGTCGCTGTTCGCGCTGATTTTCTCCATCGGCATTCTGGTGGACGATGCCATCGTGGTGGTGGAAAACATTCACCGCCATCTGGGCGATACGTCGAAAGGTTTTATCGACCGCATTGCCGCTGCGGTGGATGAAGTGGGCGGGCCAACGATTCTGGCGACCTTCACCGTGATTGCCGCGCTGTTGCCGATGGCGTTTGTGTCGGGATTGATGGGACCGTACATGAGCCCGATTCCGATCAACGCGTCGCTGGGCATGGTGCTGTCGCTAATCATTGCGTTCACCTTCACGCCGTGGCTGAGTGCGAAGCTGCTGAAGAACGTGGCGGCTGCTTCGCATGGCGCTGGTCACGGCGACGCGCATTCCGCCGTCGAAGCCAAAGGCACCGCACTGTTCGCCCGTCTGATCCAGCCGTTTCTCGGCGAGCAGCGCCGCAACCGCTATCTGCTGGGTTTCGGTTTAATCATCGCGATTGCACTGGCGATCATGCTGGGCGTCACGAAACACGTCGTGCTGAAAATGCTGCCGTTCGACAACAAGAGCGAATTGCAGATCGTGGTGGACATGCCGGAAGGTACGCCGCTGGAACAGACGCACAATGTGCTGACGGCGCTGGCGGATTATCTGGTGACGGTGGACAGCGTCGACAACCTGCAGCTGTACAGCGGCACTGCCAGTCCGATCGGTTTCAACGGCCTGGTGCGGCAATATTATCTGCGCAGCCTGCCGCATCAGGGTGACATCCAGGTGAACCTGCTGGACAAGCATCATCGCGACCAGAGCAGTCATGAAATTGCGCTGGCGCTGCGCGAGCCGCTGCAGAAAATCGGTGCACGTTTCAACGCCAATGTGAAAATCGTGGAAGTGCCGCCGGGCCCGCCGGTTCTGTCGCCGGTGGTGGCGGAAGTGTATGGACCGGATTATGCCGCGCAGCGTGCACTGGCGAAGGATCTGGAAAAAATCTTCGTCAGTACCGATGGCATTGTCGACACAGATTCCACCGTGGAAGCTGATGCACCGCGCTGGGTGCTGACCATTGACCGCCAGCGTGCCGCGATGCTGGGGGTGAGTGAACAGGATGCAGCGGCGGCGATTGCGGCAGCGCTGGGCGGCAGCGATGCAATCTACCTGCACACCGGTCACGACAAAATGCCGGTGCCGGTGCGGCTGAAACTGCCGCTGCAGGAGCAGACCCGTGTGGAAGATCTGGCCGCGATAAAAGTGCGTTCCCGCAGCGGCGACATGATTGCGCTGGCCGACATTCTGCAACCGCAGCAACAACCCATCGACAAGGCGATTCATCACAAGGATCTGCTGCCGGTGGTGTACGTGATGGCGGACATGGCGGGCGCGCTGGACAGTCCGCTGTACGGCATGTTCGACATCCGCAGCCAGCTGCCGCAGGGCGTGCAGGAATATTTCATTTCGCAGCCGGAATATCCGCAACAGTTCAGTCTGAAGTGGGACGGCGAATGGCAGATCACCTATGAAACCTTCCGCGACATGGGCGCCGCCTATTCGGTGGGACTGGTGCTGATCTATCTGCTGGTGGTGGCGCAGTTCCGCAGCTACGCCGTGCCGCTGGTGATCATGGCGCCGATTCCGCTGACGCTGGTGGGCATCATGCCGGGACATGCCCTGCTGGGCGCGCAGTTCACCGCCACGTCGATGATCGGCATGATCGCGCTGGCGGGCATCATCGTGCGCAATTCCATCCTGTTGGTGGACTTCATCAATCAGGCGATTGCGCAGGGCAGCGCGCTGGAGCAGGCGGTGGTGCAGGCAGCGCAAGTGCGGGCCAAGCCGATTGTGCTCACCGCGCTGGCGGCGATGCTGGGCGCGTTCTTCATCCTGGACGATCAGATCTTCAACGGTCTGGCGATTGCGCTGATCTTTGGCCTGTTCGTGAGCACTCTGCTGACACTGGTGGTGATTCCGGTGCTGTATTACTCGCTGCTGCGACGCAAGGCGCGCAAACAGGCCACAGCATAAGCCACAGAGCTACCGCGCTGAACAGCAGGAATCCGGGCAACCCCGCCAGGTTGCCCGGATTTTTTTTCGCCCCGTTGTGGCGGACCGTTCCGGCATCCCGCGCCTTGCACTACAGTTAATAGATTCAGCAAGGAGCCCGCCATGCACGTTCTCTATCCCGACATCAAACCCTACCAGGAACACCGCATCAGCGTGGACACACCGCACGTCCTGCATGTGGAAGAGTGCGGCAATCCGGACGGCCTGCCCGTGCTGTTCCTGCACGGTGGCCCCGGCGCCGGTTGCGAATCCTATCACCGCCGTTTTTTCGATCCGGAAAAATTCCGCCTCGTGCTGTTCGACCAGCGTGGCTGTGGCCGATCCACGCCGCACGGTTGTCTGGAAAAGAACACCACGCAGGATCTGGTGGCGGACATCGAAACGATTCGCACGCAGCTGGGCGTGGACAAGTGGGTGCTGTTCGGCGGCTCGTGGGGATCAACACTGGCGCTGGTGTACGCCCAGACGCATCCGGAGCGCGTGCATGGCATGATCGTGCGCGGCATTTTTCTCTCCCGGCAGCAGGATCTGGACTGGTTCTATCGTGAGGGTGGCGCCAGTCGCATTTTTCCCGATCACTGGGAAGATCTGGTGCGACCGGTTCCACCGGCGCAGCGCGGAGACCTGTTTGCGGCCTATGACAAACTGCTGCACAGCGAAAATGAATTGCAGCGGGTGAGTGCGGCGAAGGCCTGGTCCACCTGGGAAGGCCACTGCGCCACCCTGCGTCCCAACCAGAACCTGCTCGACCATTTCACCGATCTGCACACGGCGGTGAGTCTGGCGCTGATCGAAGTGCATTATTTTAAGCACGCATCGTTTCTGACGGACAACCAGATCATTAAAAACATGGAACGCATCCGGGAAATTCCCGGCGTGATCGTGCATGGCCGCTACGACATGATCTGTCCGCTGGACAATGCCACCGCGCTGCATCAGGCGTGGGAAAATTCCGAGCTCATTATTATTCGCGACGCGGGCCATTCCGCCGCCGAGGCCGGCATCACCGATGCGCTGGTGCGGGCTACCGATGAAATGGCGCGCAAGGTCGATGCGTCGGCGTAAAACGCCGGTATCCGGCAAACCCACTGCGGAAATCAATGTATGCCAAAAAAATACCGGGTCGTGTCGCAGGCAGCGCCTGTCAAAGGCAGGAATGCGCAGGAAGTGGTGCAGGGGCTTGCCCGTCTGGGCATGAAAGCCGAACAGGCGGCGGGTCTGCTGCAGACGCAACGCGTCATCAAGCAGGATCTGGATAATCCAAAAGCGCTGCAGTATCTGGAAAAATTCACCGAAGCGGGATTGCTGGTGAAGGTTGAAGCGTATGAAGTCGATCATGCACCGGAAGTGAAGGTGGAACAGAATCAGACGGACGCGCTGTACAGGTTGCTGGAATCCACTTTTGCGCAGCCGATCCAGCCCACCACCGTGACGCGCGATTACCAGAAATCCTTTGCCGTGGCGCTGCTGACATCACTGGTGTCGCCTTTGCTTTATGTGGGGCTGATTGCACTGGTCGTGCTGGGCCTGGGCTGGTATTTCGTCAGCGGACACAGCCTGTGGCTGGGCAATGTGGAGTGGCACGGCAAATTCATGCTGTCGCTGTGGGTGCTGAGCTGGGCGGTGCCGGCGGTGGCGGGATCGGTGCTGGTGCTGTTCCTGCTGTATCCGCTGTGGCCGCAGGGCAAGCCGCCGAAACCCTATGTACTCGATCGCAAAAAGCACGCGCGTTTTTATCAGCTGGTGGAAAAAATGACGGCGGCCATTGGCGTGCCGGCGCCGCAATTCATCGAGATTATTCCTGACATGAATGCGGCGGCCGGACCGGTGCACGGGATGGGCAGTCTGGCCAAAGGCGAACTCAAACTGATTGTCGGCATGGCGCTGGTGATGGGTACCACTGCGCAGCAGTTCATGGGCGTGCTGGCGCACGAGTTCGGGCATTTTTCGCAGCGCTCGTCGATGATGGCCTATATCTGGATCAACACCGTGAATCGCTGGCTGGGTGAATGCGGCTTTGGTCAGGACGTGTGGATGCGGCGACTGGAGGAATGGCGCGAACGTTACGACAACGAACTGGTGCAGGTGTGTCTGATCGTCACCGACTGGCTGCTGCAACTGGTGCGGCTGCTGTTCCAGCATCTGTATCGGCTCAATGTGCGTCTTACCCATCCGATGTCGCAGCAGATGGAATTCGACGCCGATCTGTATGAAGCGCGGGTGGTGGGCAGCCAGCAGTTTCGGGCCAGCACCTTGCAGTTGCGCCGGCTGGGTCATGCCTGGGGCGCGGCGCGCAGCATCACGTTTCAGGCGCTGGACGAACAGGACCGTCTGCTGCGCAATCTGCCGGCCGCCACGCAGGAGATTGCAGGCCGGTTGTCGCCGGCCGCACTGCAGCAGATCGAAGATGACCTGCACCAGGAACAGACCCGTTACTGGGATTCCCACCCGGCCGATCTGGAGCGCATTACCAATGCAGAAAAAGCGGCGGAACCTGGCCTGCTGCAATGCGAGTTGCCGGCGGCACTGCTGTTTGCCGACGTGGAGAAACTGTGCGAAACCGCGACGCTGAGCTGGTATCACCGCTTGGGCATCAGCGGTGCCCGCGAGTTTGTGGTGGACAACCTGCAGCTGTTGCAACCGCAGGCAGACAAAATCCGCGAACAGCGCGCGGCGGCCGTTGCCCAGCCTGCCAGCCCATCCGCGGCGGAACCGGCCGGCACCACCGGCCCGGTGGTGAATGACAGCGGCATGATCGAGTGGACCGGTTCACGCAGGGATGACTGACAAATTGGTTTGCCAGCGCGGTGGACGGTTTGCCAAAATCCGGACACCTCTGGCCGGATAAATTCTTCCCATGCTGCTGCGCACCCGCTTCTACATTCCACCCTTGCGTCCCAACGGCGTCATGCGTGCGGCCCTGCTGGCGCAGCTGACGGCGACCGGCGGCGGCGCGCTGATTCTGGTGGCGGCGCCAGCGGGTTACGGCAAGACCACGCTGGTGAGCCAGTGGCTGCACACGCATCCGCACCAGTTTGCCTGGCTGACGCTGGGGCAGGAACACAACACGCCGGCCGTGTTCTGGCATTACCTGCTGACGGCGCTGCAGCAGATTCAGCCAGAACTGGGGGTGGACGCGCAGCGGCTGTTGCAGGCCAGCGCCGCGCCGGATCTGATGCCGGTCATCGTCGCGCTGCTGAACGATCTGGATCACTTCAGCGTGCATAACCGCGCCACCGATCCCATCACACTGGTGCTCGATGATTTCCACCTGCTGAAAAATCCTGAGCTGCTGGTGCAGTTCAATCTGCTGCTCGATCACCTGCCGCCCTGTCTGCGCATGGTGATTACCGCGCGGGACGCGCCGGAGCTGGCGTTGTCGCGGCGGCGTGCCAGTGGCCAGCTGCTGCAGATCGGCACGGACGAGTTGCGTTTCACACCCGAGGAATCCCTCGCATTTTTCCAGCGCACCATGGCACTGCCAGCCGGTAGCGAAATGGCCAGCCGTTTCTGTGCCAAAACCGAAGGCTGGATTGCCGGTTTGCAGCTGGCGGCGATTTCGCTGCGCAACAGTGTGCACGATGCCGCAGGCTTGCTGGGTGACGATGGTCTCGACCGGCATGTGGCGGATTATCTGCTGGATGAAGTGTTTGCCGGCCTGTCCGCAGAGCTGCAGATATTTCTGCTGCAGACTTCGGTGGTGAAGCGATTCTGCGCCGGTCTGTGCAATGCGCTTAGCGCACGCAGTGACAGCCGCGAAGTGCTGGCGCAGCTGGAATCCGCGCATCTGTTCCTGCTGCCGCTGGACAATCATCGCACCTGGTTCCGTTATCACGATCTGTTCCGCCAGTTTCTGCTGGAACGCCTGCGGCATCAGGACGATGAGCGGCGCATTGCCTGCGTGGAGCAGGCGACGCGCTGGCTGGAGGATAACGGTCATTACGATGATGCGATTGAGTTGTGTCTGGCACACAAACAGTGGCCGGCGGCGGTGCGTCTGCTGTCGCAGGAAGTGGTGCTGGCGACGCTGTCAGCGCCGGACAGCAAGTGGCCGCGCTGGCTGAAACTGCTGCCGGCGGAACAGCTGCAGCAGCAGCCGGAACTGCAACGCCAGTGCGACAGCCTGAAAATCGGCGCGCCTTCGTCTGTCGTTACAGCCGCGCCCGTGCCCACCGCCGTCGAGCCGCTCACGCGTCAGGAAAAGGCGGTGCTGGAACTGATTGCCCAGGGGCTTCCCAACAAGAAAATTGCCGATCAGCTGCACGTATCGCTCAATACCCTGAAAGTGCATATCCGCAATCTGTACGGGAAAATGGGGGTGGAAAATCGCACCCAGGCTTTGCTGCGCATGAAACAGGAATGATGCATGCCTGCATGAAAACAAAAACGCCGCAGACTTTTACAAAGTGCTGCGGCGTCTTTTTTGGACGTGATCCGTTTATGCCGTGGCCGCCATCGTCGGTGCCGGCACGCCGAAATTCTCCGGCCGCACCTTCACGACTGTCACGGGTACACCACCTTCCGGCTCGGTCTGCCCGCTCACCTGACGCTGACCCGGCCACACCTCGTTGTTGGAATATTTCGAAGTGAACTCCACCCGCCGCGCAAACTCGGCAAAGATGATGCGCAACTGTTGGCGCGCCTGATTGGAACCGATGCAGGCACGACGACCGCCACCGAACGGGAAAAATTCAAACGGACCGGGTTTGATTTCACCCAGCCAGCGCTCCGGCCGGAATTCCTCGGCGTCTTCACCCCAAATGTCCTTGCGGCGCTGGATCAGATACGCACCGGCCAGCACGTTGGTTTTCGCAGGCAGTGTCAGCGAGCCGATTTTGGTTTCGCCCACCAGATGCCGCATGGTGCCCACGGCGGAAGGTGTTAACCGCTGCGACTCGTTCAGGCACGCATTCAGATAGGGCAGCTCGACGATTTTCAGCGGATCAAACTTGCCTTCCTGACGCACGCATTCCAGTACTTCATCCTGCATTTTTTTCAGCACGTCCGGACGTTTCAGCAGCCACAGCATGAACCAGGCGCCGGTGGCGGCACTGGTTTCATGGCCGCCCACCAGCATGCCCATGCTTTCCGAAATCGCGCGCTCTTCCGGCAGCGGCGTGCCGTCGTCATAGGTGGAGCGGGCCAGAATGGACAGCAGATCAATGCGCGACGGATCGGGATTGGCGCGCAGTTCGCGCAGATCCTTGCGGATCAGATCCGCCAGCTGCGCTTTCAGTTCGACGGAATGGGTCCAGGGCAGAATGCCTTTCTTGCCGTGGCCGAAATCACCCTTCGCGGTTTTCTTCAGATAGGCGCGGTGCAGCATGTTGCGGAATTTCGGCGCGCCCCAGATGTTGCCCAGCGTGAACATGGTGGTGTTGGTGGAGGCGACGATCCACGCCAGCATCAGATCGCGATAACGCTTCTGCTTGGGGCCATCCTTCAGGCCGGTCAGCGTGTAGCAGGCGATGTCCAGCGTGATGTCGCCGATCAGGCGCGGCATGTCGTACTGGTCGCCGGGCTTCATGGCATTGATGTGTTTGGTGGTGAATTCGTGCATCACTTCCGCGCGGTCGCGCAGGCGCGTCGCCACCAGCGGCGGGATCATGATCTTGCGCGAATCCTGGTGTTCCTTGTTGTTGAGGAAGCCGGTCTGGTTGTCGCCCACGTCGATGGGAATCATCAGCTGGCGCTGGTCGATCTGCTCCGGTTTCAGGTTGAAAAAATCCTTGGCCATTTCCGGGCTGGCTACCCACACCAGCGGATCGAGGCCGGGGAAGCGCAGGGTGAAGGCGTCGCCGTATTTGGCGTGGCATTCCGACAGGTAGCCGTAAATGCCGGTGCCCATTTTCATGGCCTGCTTGAATTTGGATTCGGTGGGGCCCGGTGGCAGGGCGAGAGTCTGGCTCATGGGTAAGGTCCTCGTTGTCCGGCGCGGAAAAGTGGGCGCCAATTGTTTTTGTCGTTGTAAACGAACGCTGTTGTACGAGCGGGAAACTGTGCAGCTTGTATACAGTGTATACCCAGTTGGATATACTCCACAACAGGCAGTAAAACCCACTGTTTTGCTGGGAAATATCCGCGCAAAACGCCATTCAAAACAGGAAAGGACCGGTCATGTTCGACATCATTCTGTGGGGGGCCACCGGCTTTACCGGACGGCAGGCTGCGCGCTATCTGCACGCGCAGTACGGCAGCAAGGGGCTGATTCGCTGGGCGATTGCGGGCCGCGACCGTTCCCGGCTGGAAGCCATTCGTGCCCGCATCGGCGCGCCGCAGCTGGAAATTCTGATCGTGCCCGGCGGTGATGCCGCAGCGGCCGACCAGCTGGCGCAGTCGACCAGAGTGGTGTGTTCCACCGTGGCGCCGGCGGCGCAGTATGCGTCGGAAATGGTGGCGGCCTGCGTGCGGCATGGTACCGATTACTGCGATCTCAGCGGCGAGCTGCACTGGTTGCGCGCGATGATCGATCGTCACGATGCCGCAGCCAAAGCCAGCGGCGCGCGCATTCTCAACGCCTGCGGTTTCGATTCCATTCCGTCGGATCTGGGCGTGCAGTTTCTGCAGGAACAGGCACAGCAGCGTTTCGGTGAATACTGCCAGCACATCAAGAACTGTTTTGATCAGGGCCACATTGCGGTATCGGGCGGCAGTTTCGCCAGCGGGCTGGGTGTGATGCAGGCAGTGGCGCGCGATCCGCAGCTGGCCAGTCTGATTGCCGATCCCAACAGCCTGAATCCGCGTGATCGCATGCGCGGCGCGTCCAATCCGGAACTGAAACGCGTGCAGCACGATGCGGATTTCAACCAGTATGTGATGCCGTTTCCGGTCGGCGGCATCAACACGCGCATCGTGCGCCGTTCGCACGCGCTGACGAACTTCCAGTACGGCGAGGATTTCATCTACGACGAAGCGAAACTGGCGGGCACCGGACTGGCGGCGAAAGCCCGCGCGCAGCTGGAAACCTTTTTCACCCGGCTGTTTGTGGAAGGCGATCCTGACTCACGTTTTACGCGCCTGCTGCACGGGCTGGGGCCAAAAGTCGGTGACGGTCCCAGCGATGAACAGGTCAGCAAAAATGGCCCGTTCAGTTTCCGCATGATCGGCAAAACCCGCTCCGGCAAAACGCTGCGCGGTTATGTCTACAGCGACTGGGACCCCGGCCACGGTGGAACCGCTGCCATGCTGTGCGACACCGCGTATTGTCTGGCGATGGAGCGGGACAAAACCGGCCGCTGCGGCGGCTTCACCACCACCAGCGTGGCGCTGGGATCAGTGTTGCGGGAACGCTTGCGCACCTGCGCGAAAGTGGAGTTCGGACTGGAAAACTGATGTGCCTGTGGTGGCGATCTATACCGGCCCACTGCCGCGTATCGGGCGAATCGCAAAACTGCCGCTGGATTTGAAAAGCATCTGGCCGTTCTGGAATACGGTGGCTTCAATATGCGCGGTGGTGCGCGTGCGGGCCAGCAGTTGGGCGGTGGCATGCAGTTCACCCAGCGTCACGGGAAGAAAAAATGCCGAACTCAGCGTCACCGTTGCATAAAATTCGCTGGCGGCAATAGTGGCAAGCAGTGCCCCGCAGGCGTGATCGGCCAGGCTCAGACAGACGCCTCCATGACCGGTGCCAAACTTGTTCAGATGGTGTGGTTCCACCTGCATTCTGACTTCAGCCGTCTGCTGGTCGCTGTGAGTAATCTGCAGGCCGAACCACTCGGCGTAGGGGCTGAGGGAAGGGAGACCGGGCGTGGTGCTGGATGTGGACATGGGGCTTCGGGTTCTCGTTCGTCAGGGCTACGGCAGTGTACGTGATTGACGCCACTGCTTCACCCCTGTGTCACCCCTGGGGGTGATTTGCCAGCCTTGGCGTGCCGTTAGGCTTGAATCTCCAGACCAGCAGGAGACAGGGCATGCAACGGGAACAGCTTGAGTATGACGTGGTAATTGTGGGTGGCGGTCCGGCGGGACTGTCGGCGGCCTGCCGGCTGAAACAGCTGGCGCAGCAACAGGATTTTGATCTGAGTGTGTGCGTGGTGGAGAAGGCGGCGGAAATCGGCGGCCATTCACTGTCGGGTGCGCTGTTGCAGCCCACCGCGCTCAACGAACTTTTCCCGGACTGGCGCGAGCGCGGCGCGCCGCTGCATGTGCCGGTCACGTCCGACGAGGTGCATTATTTTCTCTCGCCGCGTCACAGTATCCGGTTTCCCGCCATCATTGCCAGCCGCGTGATTCACAACGACGGCAACTATGTCATCAGTCTGGGGCAGTTGTGTCGCTGGCTGGCGCAGCAGGCGGAAAATCTCGGCGTGGAAATCTATCCCGGTTTTGCGGCGGCGCAGGTGCTGTTCGATCCTGCTGACCCCGTGACCGGCACCGTGACTGGCATCCAGACCGGCGACATGGGGCTGGATGCGCACGGCAATCCCAAACCCAATTTCCAGCCCGGCGTGAATATTCTCGGCAAGTACACGCTGTTCGCGGAAGGCTGTCGCGGTCATCTGGGCAAGCAGCTGCAGCAGCGTTTTGGCTTGAATGAAAAATCCGGCGTGCAGCACTACGCCATCGGCATCAAGGAAGTCTGGCAGATCGATGCAAGCAAACATGTGCCCGGCAAGGTGATTCACAGTTTTGGCTGGCCGCTGACGCAGACCGGCACCGGCGGTGGCGCCTTCCTCTACCATTTTGAAAACAGTCAGGTGGCGCTGGGCCTGATCACCGATCTGAATTATCGCAATCCGTTTCTCAGCCCGTTCGATGAATTGCAGCGCTGGAAACTGCATCCGCAGATCCGGCCGCTGCTGGAAGGCGGCAAACGCATCGAATATGGTGCGCGCGCCATCAACAAGGGCGGACTGCAGGCCATTCCGCGCCTGAGTTTTCCTGGCGGACTGCTGGCGGGTTGCGACGCCGGCTTCATGAATTATCCGAAAATAAAAGGCAATCACACGGCGATGAAAACCGGCATGCTGGCGGCGGAAGCGATTTTTGCCGCGCTGAAAAACGGGTCGCCCGGCGGAGAAAATCTGGTGCAGATCGAAACCGCGTTGCGCAACAGCTGGGTGTGGCAGGAGCTGCATGCGGCACGCAACGTGGCGCCGGCGATGCATCGTTTTGGCATGCTGCTGGGGTCGGCGTTCAGCTTCATCGACTATGGTCTGCTGCGCGGACGTCTGCCGCTCACCCTGCGCGACGATGAACCGGATCATGCGGCGCTGCAGCCGGCCAGCACGGCGCAGCCGATCACCTATCCCAAACCGGATGGCGTGATCAGTTTCGACAGGCTGTCGTCGGTGTTTCTCTCCAATACGAATCACGCGGAAGACCAGCCCTGTCATCTGCAACTGCGCGATCCCGCCATTCCGCTGCAACAGAATCTGCCGCAGTTTGCCGAGCCGGCGCAGCGCTACTGTCCGGCCGGCGTGTATGAAGTGGTGGAAGAAAACGGTGCGCCGGTGTTCCGCATCAACAGCCAGAACTGCGTGCACTGCAAGACCTGCGACATCAAGGACCCGGCGCAGAACATCACTTGGGTGACACCGGAGGGTGGCGGCGGACCGAACTATACGCTCATGTAAGCGATCCACCGGCACAAGGAGAAATGGCAGACGGCGGACACTGGCCGCAAAATTGCTTACGAAAGCGCCTGTGTCCGCTGTTGGTTCATGAAGGAGTCTGCCATGCCACACAAATTGCCGGTTTCGCTTTGCATCCTGATTTTCTGTTGCCTCATTGCAGTGCAGTCGTTCGCCGAAGTGCTCACTGCAGGTTCAGCCATCAACAAGGCGGGACGGCAGCGCATGCTGTCGCAGAACATTCTGAAAAACCATCTGGCGCTGGCGCTGAATGTGGATGTGCTGCGGGCGCGACAGGAGCTTGACCAGAGCGTGACGCTGTTCGAGGCACAGCTGCAGGAATTGCAAGACTACGCGCCGACTGAAGCGGTGAAAACCTCGCTTGCCGCAGTGGAGCCCCTGTGGCTCGACTATCGCACGCTGGCGCTCGCCCAAGCGGATCATGACAGCGCGGCGCAACTGCTGGAGCGCAACACGGCACTGCTGCAGGCCTGTCATCAGGTGGTGCTCGACCTGCAGGCCTTTGCCGGCCGTGAATCCGCGCAGATGGTGAATCTGTCCGGACGCCAGCGCATGCTGTCGCAGCGGATCGCGGCCTATTATTTCGCGCAGGCCATGGGCTTCCGCGAACGTGAATTCACCGACATCTTTGCAACGTCCCGGCAGGAATATGGCGCCGGACTCGCGCGGCTGCAGGCATTTCCACGCAACACGCCGGAGTTGCAGCAGGCGCTGAAAAAAGTGCAGAACCAGTGGGCGCTTTCCGACACCGGCTTTCAGCAGATGGGCGCCGGACACTTTGTGCCGCTGGTGATTTCCGTCACCACCGCCGGCATGCTGCGCAAGATGGATGAAATCACCGGCCTGTATGAAAATCTGGACACTGCGCTGTCCGGCGCGGCCGTGGCCAGCGCGCACTGACGTCGTCGCCGGGATCTTGCGCGCATTGCCTGCATCGCGAAAATCCCCTAGCCTCGCAGTCGGGCGGTGAACACCGGCGACATTCAGCGGAGCGGAAAGGAAAGCATGAAAGGTTTGATCCAGCGCGTAACACAGGCATCCGTCACGGTGGACGGCGAGATCACCGGCCAGATCGGCAATGGCATCCTGCTGTTGCTGGGGGTGGAAAAAAGCGATGACGAAGCCGCTGCGCAGAAATTGCTGCAGAAGGTGCTCAGTTACCGCATCTTTGCGGATGTGGCCGGCAAGATGAACCTGTCGCTGCAGGATGTGGGTGGCGGCTTGCTGGTGGTGTCGCAGTTCACGCTGGTGGCGGACACGCGCAAGGGGCTGCGGCCGAGTTTCTCATCCGGCGCATCCCCGCAGGAAGGTGAGCGGCTGTACGATTATTTTGTGCAGCAGGCGCAGGAGAAATGGCGCGACGTGGCCACCGGCCGCTTCGGCGCCGACATGAAAGTCGCACTGGTGAATGATGGCCCGGTGACGTTCTGGCTGGAAAGCTGAGCGGTCTCACTCAACTTTCCTGTGCCATTTTCCAGCCGAATAGCAGTGCCAGCGCAGCCAGTATCCACACAATCAGCGGCGCCGCCGGCAGATCCAGATACAGTGAGCAATACAGGCCCGCCAGATAGCTGCCGGCACCCAGCGCCCAGCCCCAGGCCAGGCCGCCTATGCCATGCCAGCGTCGCACCGCCAGCGCCGGAATCACCAGGCTGGCAAACACCAGATACACGCCTACCAGTTGCACGCTGGTGGTGATCACCAGTGCGAATATCACGTAAAAGCCGGCATTGCCCAGACGCGCGCCCAGCGTCAGCCACAATAATCCGCACGGCACCAGCAACGCCGCACTCCACAAGAGCTGTTGCTGATCCACCCACAGAATCTGCCCCGCCAGCATCTCCTTCAATGCGTCGCCACCATGCGGGTCCTGCGCCAGCAGAAGCAGGCCGCCGGTTGCCGCCAGCACGAACAGCACTCCAATCAGCGGCTCCTGCAGCGCGCCCATCTTGCGGTCGGTGAGGGCCAGCAACAGTGCACCGCCCAGTGCTGCGGCGCCGGCAAACAGTTGCACCGCCCAGATGGATTCGAAATCCAGCATGCGCGCAGCAATCACGCCCACACCGGCGATCTGCGCAATTGCCAGGTCAATGAAGATGATGCCGCGCCGCACCACTTCGCGGCCCAGTGGCACATGGGAAAACAGCACCAGCATGCCGGCGACGAGCGCCGGCAGGATGATGTCCAGATCAGCGCCGCTCATGGTGTCGGCGCGCCCAGCAGTTGCAGTGTGCGTGTGAATAGCGCCGGCAGATTGCCGCTCTGTTCATCGCCACCCACCGTGAACGGCAGCGTGATCACCGGCACCTGCAGCCTGTCTCCCAGCCAGCGCGCGGCTTTGGCATTTTCGAATGCCGCCACCAGAATCGCGTCCGGCTTGTCAGTCGCCAGTTTTTCCAGCAACCGTTTCTGGTCGGCTCCGCTGGGCGGAATGCCCGGTTTCGCTTCAATCGTGGCGAGCTGGTTCAGCTGCAACCATTCCACCAGATAGGTCCAGTTGTCGTGATAGACCACCAGCTTGCGTCCGCGCAGCGTTGCGGCCTGCTGCTCCCAGCGGGCGATGTGCGCCGTGAATTCCGTCTGCCATTGCCGCAGGCGTTCTTCATAGTCACTTGCATTGGCAGCATCGATGAGTTGCAGCCGTTGGCTCAGGGCGTGGCCAATCTGCAGCAGACGGCGCGGATCAAGATGGATGTGCGGATTGCCCTGGCTGTGCACGTCGCCGGCGCTGCGATCCACCTGCGCCGGAATGCCCAGGCGCTCCACCTGCATGGCCGCTTCAAAATAGCCCGGCTGATTCTGCTGCACTTTCGGATTGCCGGATGTGCGCAGCAGTAACGGCAGCCAGCCGGTCTCCAGCTCGGCGCCGCTGCACACCACCAGATCCGCATTGCGCATTTTTGCAATCAGCGACGGTCGTGCCTCGATGTGATGCGGGTCCTGCAGTGCCGTGGTGGCGGTGAAAATGTCGGCCTGGTCGCCGGTCAGCGCAGCACTCAGTGCTGCCCACTCCGGTTCGCAGGCAAATATCTGCAGACGGGCGAAGCTGCTGGCGGAGACCAGCAGCAACGGGATGATGATCAGGCTACGGATGTTCAGTCCAGACATGATGAAGTCCTCCCATCCGCTCAATAGCGATGCGCGCCGTGGGCGCCCAGACTCATGGTGTACTGGATCAGGAACAGCTCGTCGCGGTCATCAGGCAGATCGTTGTAGCTGTACTGGAAGCGCAGGCGGGAAAATTCACTGCGGGAATAATCCAGCATCCAGCTTTCACGACTGAGAGTGTCGGTGTTGTCGAAACCGGTGTCCTCCAGAAATTCCGCCAGATCGATGCCGTTGGCTTCCAGCTCGGTGAGCAGGTTGTCGGCTTCGATCGCATCATAACGGGCGCCGACACGCCAGGCCGGCAGGAAGCGGTACACCACCTGTGCGTAATAGCCGGACTGCTCGCCGTCATAATCCGCTACCACATTGTTGCCGCCCTCGGCGAAATCCAGCGTGGCAGTTTCGTCGCGCTGGAAATATTCCGCCTGCAGGATCAGTTGCTGCTCACGACTGTTGCCGGTGGGTGCCCACTTGAACACGGCATCCGCGCCGACGATTTCCACGTCGCCATCATGCATCGTGAATTCGGCGGCTTCTTCCTCGCCTTCGTGCACGTGGCCCTCACCGCTGCGGCTGAGGAAGTTCGTGCGGTAACCGGACACGCCCAGTTGCCAGCTGGCATTGGCGGAAAGATCGTGGCCGATCTTGGCGAACAGCACCTGACCTTCGTTGCCATCATTCTCGCCACCGGGAAAACCGTCGCCGCGAGTGACTTCCGTACCCAGTTCCAGATAGAAATCGGTGGGCGCCAGCCAGCGGCCCTGCACGCCTTCATCCACCAGCTTGTTGCCGAACAGCGCGGCGTACACCAGCGGTGCGTCGGCAAAATCCCACGCGTGTTCGTGCTGGCCGTTCAGGTAACCCAGATGGGAAAAAAACTTGCCGCCTTTCACGGTAAAGCCCTGACCCAGGCCCAGGGTTTCGATGAAGGCTTCCTCCAGTTCCGTTTCGGTGGCGCCTTCATGCTCGTGAATGGCGATGGTGGCGCTGCCGTAAAAACTGTCATCGATGTTGGCGCTGATACCCAGCTCCGAGTGGCCCAGTCCGAATCCCTGCTCTGGCAGACCGGCCTCGCCACCGATCTGGAAGCCGGGCAGTTCAAATTCATCGTGATAGTCAGCGTAATAGCCGTCGAGAATCAGGCTGAGGGAGGGATTGAATTCGTTGCCACTGATGGTGCCGGTCTGCGCCTGCAGCGCCAGCGGTTGCAGTGCAACGGGCAGGATCATAAACAGCGCAGCCAGATGCGTGCGCACGGGTGAAGATGTCGACATGAGGTAACTCCCTGGTCTTGATAAAAGCGATCAATGTAGTGCGAGCGACGCAGGCAAACGCGCAGCGGGACACGCAGCCCCCTGCGGACGTTGCGCACGCCCGGCAAGATATGAAACAGTGAAAACGCAGCTATCAGCGCGGTGGCGCGCGGGAGTGAAACGGCGGGAATGCGGATTGACGGGGGTGTACAGAAGCTGGCAGTGCTGCTGGCGCACTGCAGACCGGAGCGTGGCTGACGACTACCGGCAGCGCGATTAGCGCCGGAAAATGCCCGCCGTGCTGCAGCTGGTCGCACAGGCTGGAAGATGCATGCGCAAAATGAATGGCTTCGTGACTGGTAAAGGTGGTCTGCGCGAAAATCAGCAGACACGCAAGCAGGAGCGCCAGCCCGAAGCTGGAGCGCAAACGCACGCGGATGTCAGGAGCCGGCTTTTTCAATGTCACGGGAAACCGAGGTCTTGCCGGATTTGTCCACCAGTCTGCTCATCAGCAAACCCAATTCAAACAGCAGGCACATGGGCACAGCCAGCATGATTTGCGACAGGGGATCGGGTGGCGTGAAAATGGCGGCAAACACGAAGCAGAATACGATCACGTAGGGCCGTCTATTTTTCAGGTCTTCAGTGGTGCTGATGCCGGACCAGACCAGCAGGGTGGCGAACACGGGAATTTCAAAGGCGGAGCCGAAGGCGAAAAACAGTTTCAGCGCAATTCCCAGGTAGGACGAAATATCCGGAGTGAGGGAGACGCCTTCCGGCCCCGTCATCACGAAGAAATGCATCATCACCGGAAAAATCAGGAAATAGGCGAATGCCACGCCACCGTAGAACAACGCCACGCTGATCACCAGCAGGGGAATGGCAAACTTCTTTTCATGGGCATAGAGGCCCGGCGATACGAATTTCCAGATCTGGTGCAGCACCACCGGCATGGACAGAAAGAACGCCACCGCCATGGTCAGCTTGATGGGTGCAAAGAAGGTGGAGGTAATGTCGGTGGCGATCATGGTGGTGCCGGCGGGCAACTGATCGCGAATCGGTTTGGAGACGAAGGCGTAAATGTCGTTGGAAAAGTAGGCCAGGCCGCCGAACAGCACCAGCATGGATGCGAGGGCGGTCAGGATGCGCCGGCGCAGCTCCACCAGGTGCGCGACCAGTGGCATGTGGGTGTCGGGATCGTCCGGCGTATTGGGCTGGTTCATGGACGTTTTTCAGGATCCGGTTGTGTGGGCGCTACTTCCGGAAAGGTCTCGGTTACAGGGGCCGGACCGGCATTTTCCGGTGTGGGTGCGCTGTGGCGGGTATTGGCATCATCCAGCGCAGGCGCGGGTATCGAGGCCGGTTTGGCGGCCACATCCTGCGACAGGATGGTATGGGTTTCCTCGATGGTCTGTCTGGTCTGCTCCAGAGCCTTGCGGGCGTCCTCGATGCCGGCTTTTTCCAGCTGCTCCTTGATGCGCTGCTGCATTTCAGCCACTTCGATTTCACGCTCCAGCTCTTCGCGCACATTCATCATCATGCGACGGGCCTTGCCCATGAATGCACCTGTCATGCGCACGGCATGGGGCAGGCGTTCGGGCCCCAGCACGATCAGGGCCACCACGCCAATTACCACCAGTTCGGAAAAACCGACATCAAGCATGGGAAGTCAGTCTCAGACCTGGTCCTTTTTCTTTTCCGGCGTAACGTCGATCACGTTGTCGGATTTCTGTTCCATCTTGGCTTTTTCGTCAGTGTTTTTTTCTTCGTCGCCGACCGCTTTCTTGAAGCCCTTGATCGCGTTGCCCAGATCGCTGCCCAGGTTGCCGAGGCGCTTGGTGCCAAACAGCAGGAATACGATCAGCAGCACGATGACCAGATGCCAGAGGCTCATACCCATGGTTTTTACTCCCTAACTTGGTTAATTGATTGTGGGGTGCAGAAGGCGGCGGAGCCTCTACTGGCTTCGGTTGGCCTTTTCCACCAGGCCGGACAGGTCGAACCGCCGCGCCAGTTCCTTCAGGACATCCTCGGACGACAGGCCCATCCGGTGCAGCGCCACCAGGGTGTGAAACCAGACATCCGCCGTCTCATAAATCAGATCAGCCATGTCGCCGCTGCGTTCCGCATCTTTGGCGGCCAGCAGCATTTCCGTGGTTTCCTCGCCTACCTTCTCCAGGATCTTGTTCAGACCCTTGTGATAAAGGCTGGCCACATAGGAGCTGTCGGGGGCGGCCTGCTTGCGCTGTTCCAGCACTGTGTCCAGTGCGCTCAGTATGTCGTTCATGGGTGCATTATAGGCTCAAGTGATCAGCGGAAAACCATGATTCAGTACGGGGTCGGGTGAATATTTTGCGCGCATTCATGCCCCGTCCGGGGTGCGAAGCCGGTTCAGCAGCAGGGCCAGACCGGCGCCCCCCACCAGCCAGACGCCCATTGGCACGTCCGACCACTGCGGCATCCAGCCGGGATTCGCGGCCCAGCCCACGCCCAGTCCCAGGGCAATCAGGCCCAGCAGGGTGAAAATCCGGTCGCGGCGCAGCTGCTTCAGATGGCGCTGTTCCACCTTCTCCAGCAGCTTGTGCTGATTCTCGCTCAGCTTGCGCAGTTCGTTCAGGGCATCCCAGGCCATTTTCGGCAGGTGCGGCAGGGCTTCCACCAGCGCCGGGGTGTTGCGCTTGATGGTCTGCATGACCGATGACGGGCCGATCTGGTCGCGAATCCACTGTTCCAGCAGCGGCCGGCCGATGGCCCAGATATCCAGTTCCGGGTACAGCTGGCGGCCCAGGCCTTCCACATGGATCAGGGTCTTTTCCAGCAGCACGAATTGGGGCAGGGCCTGCATCTCGAAGCGGCGGGCGGTCTGGAACAGGCGGATCAGCACCGGGCCGAACTCGATTTCGTGCAGCGGACGTTCCAGCACCGGCTCCAGCACCGTGCGCAGGGCGTTCTGGAAATCGGTGACGCGGATGGTGGGCGGCACCCAGCCGGCCTCGATCATCAGCAGGGCGATCTGTTCGTAATCCTTGTCCAGCAGGGCCATCAGCTGGCGGGCGAGCAGGAAGCGCTCGGCCTTGGACAGGGTGCCGACGATGGCGCAGTCCAGCGACAGGTATTGCGGATTGGCCGGGTCCTTCAGCGACACCAGCACGTTGCCGGGGTGCATGTCGGCGTGGAAGAAGTTGTCGCGGAACACCTGGGTGAAGAAGATTTCCAGCCCGATTTCCGACATCTGCGCCATGTCGACGCCGGCGGCCTTGATGGTGTCCACGTCGGAAATGGGCACGCCGTAGACGCGCTCCATGGTCAGCACTTTTGAGGTGCTCAGGTTCCAGTGCATCTCCGGCACGTACAGCAGGGGTGAATCTTCAAAGTTGCGTCGGAA
>CAZBII010000073.1:0-20813 GCA_964491665.1 uncultured Moraxellaceae bacterium | reverse complement strand
CGATGCCGACGATACCCAAGAACAGCACACCCAGCACCATGCCCAAAACGTCCGGGATATGCATGCTGTAATGCAGCGTGTACAGGAACGGCAGCAGGTTCTCGCGCGCCAGCGACACCTCGCCCCACATGCGCTGGCCCAGAATGGCGCCCGTCACCGGGTCCAGCGCCACCTGGTTGAAGTCCAGTTCATGCGGCTCGCCGGTATCCGGATTCAGGCGCGGCATGACCGACAGGGACAGGGCATGACCCGGCTCCACCGTCAGCGGCAGAAACGTCACCTGCAGGCGCGGGTCCTGCGCTTCCAGCTGCGACGCCAGCGCCAGCGGCGACTGCGGCTCGCCCGGCGTGTTGCTGTGAAACAGGTGCGGGTTCAGCCACTCGTCCAGTTCGTGATCCCAGGAAATGATCGCGCCGGTCGCCCCCGCGACGAACAGGAACACGGCCATGAACAGGCCAAACCAGCGATGCAGATGAACCAGCACGGAACGCATGGGCAGGCCTCAGTAATTCCAGGTGACCGACGCCACAACGTTCATCGGCGCCGCATAGTACGCCTGCCCCCACATCAGACTGGTGAGGTAACGTTCCTTCGTCACGTTGTTGAGATTGAGCGCACCCGACACTTGTGGCGTAAACCGGTAATTCGCAAACAGGTTGACCACGGTAACGCTCTCCTTGACCAGCCGGGTTACCGGATTGACCGCCAGCGGCGTGGCCACTTCGTAATAGGTGTCCGACTGCCAGTTGGCGCCAGCCCCGACTTTCAGCGCCTCCACTGCAGCCGGGTTGTAGCTGGCCAGCAGTTTCAGGGTCTGCTTGGGAATGAAGTTGCGGCCTTCCGAGCCGTCGGGATTGTCGATGGTCAGGTTGGTGTAGCCGATGGAAGTGTTCACCCGCTCGGTAAGCGCGCCCACCAGCTCTGCTTCAAATCCGCGCGAGTCGTAATCGTTGCCGGCGTAGTAGCTGCCGATCACGCTGTCGAAGCCGGCGCTTTCCGATACGTTGTGATGCTCCGCCTCAAACACCGCAAAAGTGGCATTGAGTGCGCCATCGTTGAGCGCCGCTTTCACGCCCGCTTCCAGGTTGTTGCCGGTGGCGGGGTCGAGCCGTTTCTGATTGATGTCCACGTCGGTCTGCGGCTGGAAAGTTTCGGCGTAACTGGTGTACAGCGACCAGACCTGATCGAGGTCATACACCAGGCCGGCATAGGGAATCAGTTCGTCGCTGATGCGGGTGTTTTCAGTCTCGCCATAACCTTCGCCCTTGCTGTAGAACGTCACCAGACGGCCACCGGCAATCAGTGACAGCGGCTGGATGATGCGGATACGGGTGGCGGCATACACGCCGCGCTGCGAATCCTTGATGTCGGAACCGTCCGGGTAATTCGCCGGGTCAGCGGTGAATACCGGCAGCGGGGTGTTGCCAGTCCAGCGGGTGAAGTCACCGATGTCGGGAAAGCCGAGACCGGTGGAATAGTCGTACAGCGAGGTTTCCGTTGCGTCGCCGGACGCCCAGTTCACGCCGGCCACCAGATCATGGCTGAGGCCGCGCCAGTCGAACGTGCCACTCACCGACGCATCCAGCAGATCGGTGGCGCTCTCCATGTCGTATTTGCTCGCCCAGCCGGTGAGGCCGGTGTTGTCCAGGTTGAGCGTGCCGGTTGTGCTGTACATGTACAGCATCTGCGCGTCCTCGACGATCTCGGTGCGATTCCACACGGCTTTCGCCTGCCAGCGGTCGTTCAGCTGGTGCGCCACTTCCACAAAGGCGCGGGTTTCTTCCACATCCCAGTAGGCCCAGTCGGCGGAGGTGCTGGAGGATTCGTCAAAATGCGCGAGGGAGCCGTCACTGTACACCAGGGTCAGCGCGCCCCACAGCGGACTGTCGGCATTGCTCTGCTGGCGACTGGCGCCGGCGGTGAGCAGCGTGTTTTCGCCCAGATCCATTTCCGCCACGCCATAAATCACCGACAGATCCTTGGCGTAATCCTGCAGCCAGGACTCCTTCTGCTGCTGGCTGGCCACCACGCGGCCGCGCACGCTGTCACTGACACTGCCCGACAGATCGGTGTCCACGCGGTAATCGTCCCACGATCCCACGCTGGTCTTCACCGAGGCCTGGGTTTCCGGCGTCGGGCGCTTGCGCACCAGATTCACGGTGGCGGACGGATTGCCCACGCCGGCCATCAGACCGGACGCGCCGCGCACGATTTCAACCCGGTCGTACAGCGCCATGTCCAGATCGCCGTCGGCAATGCCCCAGTGCAGCGGCGTGCCCACGCCATCCACCTGGAAATTGCTGATGTCGAAACCGCGGGAAGTGAAATAGGTACGGTCCGTCTCGACCCGCTCCACCGTCACCCCGGGCGTGGCTTCCAGCGCATCATTGACGGTCACCAGATTGAGATCGTCGAGCATTTCACGGGTGATAACCGACACCGACTGCGGCGTTTCGCGGGGCGACAGGTTCATGCGGGTGGCGGTA
This sequence comes from uncultured Moraxellaceae bacterium, assembly GCA_964491665.1. Lineage (GTDB taxonomy): Bacteria > Pseudomonadota > Gammaproteobacteria > Pseudomonadales > Ketobacteraceae > Ch67. The sequence goes on along the minus strand of CAZBII010000073.1, from coordinate 18,327 downwards.
CTCATGGAACGGGTGGTGTAGGACTCGCTGTTCTCGGTAGTGGAATGGTCGCTGTCGGCCGTGACTTCCACGGGACTAAGCACAGGCACGGGCACGGGCACGGGCTCTTCGGCGGCAGCCTCCAGCGGAATGCCGGCCACCAGCAGGGACAGCGTCCCCGCCAGAACGGTTTTCTGAAAGGTCATAACATCAACTCACTGCAATACGAAACGGATAGGCGCGATGTCCGGCAGCTGCGCCGGATGATTCCTTTCAGCAAACACAGGGCAAAACGGAGCGGGAAAAACGCCCCCCAAAACAGGATCAAATGATAATCATTATTATTATGTGTTGCAACCGGGATTGGCGGTCTGCCAGTGGGCCAGCAGATTTTCCTGGCGGGAAAACCGGGTCAGATGGTCGTCGATGATCCACTGCACCGTGCCCAGGGCGTCCTCCGACTCCGCCTCACAGTGCATGATCAGCGCGTCGGCAGTGGCGGTGAAGCGGCCGGTGCCCATGGGAAAATGGGCGATGCCCTGCCAGTCGTCCCACTCGGCAGGCACCTTGTGGCGGAAGTGCTTGCACAGCTTTTTCAGATACAGACTGGCGTTGGGCGTGGTGACGGTCGCAGTGCTGGTCAGCATGCAGAGGGCTCCGTGATTGAACTGGAATCGGTGGCAGAAACGGTTTCCCGCGCCAGCAGCAGATACACCTGCGGCAGCACGAACAGGGTGAACAGGGTGCCCAGCGCCATGCCGGCCACCAGGATGATGCCGATGCTGTTGCGGGCCTCGGCACCGGCACCACTCACCAGCACCAGCGGCAGATGGCCCAGCACGGTGGCGGCCGTGGTCATCAGCACCGGCCGCAGACGGGTCGCTGCCGCGCGCATAATCGCGTCGCATTTTCTGGCGCCGGCATCACGCAAGTGATTGGCGAATTCCACCATCAGGATGCCGTTGCGCGTGATCAACCCCACCAGAGTGATGAAACCAACCTGCGAATAGATGTTGAGGGTGGTCCAGCCCAGAAAGGTGAACAGCAGTGCGCCGGCCAGGGCCAGCGGCACGGAGCCGGCCAGCACGATCAGCGGATCGCGAAAACTGTTGAACTGCACCGCCAGCAGCAGGAACACCACCAGCAGCGACACCAGCAGCACACCGGACAGCGTGTGTTCCTGCTGCCGCAGCTGGCGCGATTCCCCCGCATAATCCAGACGGTAGCCCGGCGGCAGGAGCGATTGCGCGGCCTGCTCGAAAAACCGCAGCCCGTCTTCCTTGCTGGTGCCGGGCGCAACGGCGGCGTAAATGCGGAATGCCTGTTGCTGCTGGAACTGGCTGAGCACGCGCGGCGCCACCCGTGTTTCCACGCTGGCCAGTGCCGACAGGGGAACCAGGTCACCTGAAGGTGTGCGCAACTGCAGCTGCAGCAGACGTTGCAGATCGGTGCGGTGATTCTGTTCCTCCACCATGGGAATCACCTGATAGGCCCGCCCCTGCCAGTCGAACCGGTTGACGTGCTGGCCCGACAGCAGCAGCGTCAGTTGCCGGTTCACGTCCGCCACGCTCATGCCCAGATCGGCAATGCGATCGCGCTGCAATTGCAGGTGCGCCTGCGGCAGATCGATCTTCAGGTCGGTGTCGGCAAACAGAAAAAGGTGACTGTCCCGCGCGACTGCCAGCAACTGCTGCGCCACCGCTTCCAGCTCTTCCGGACTGGCCGCGGCCCGTACCACGATTTCCACATCGGTGTAGCCGGCAGTGGGCAGCGGCGGCATCAGAAACGGATACACGCGCAGACCGCTGATGTCGCCGAGCATGCCCCAGGCTTGCGGCAGCAGTTCCTGCACGCTGTGCCCGCGCTGTGCCGCGTCGGTAAGAACCTGACCGCCAAAGCCGCCCTGTGGCGTGACGATCTGCCACATTTTCACCGCACCCGGCAGCGTCTGCAGCGTGTCCACCACGGCATTCATGCGCGTGTAGGTGTAGGCCAGCGCGGACTCCGGCGGCGCTTCCACTTCCACATTGATGGCACCCTGATCCTCCACCGGCGCCAGCTCCTGCTGCGAGAACAGATGGAACGGAATGGCCAGCAGCGCGAACAGCAGCGCACCGGACAGAATTTGCGGCTGCCAGCGGACGCTGCGCTGCAGCCACTGCGCATAACGGCTTTGCAGAACATCGAAAACGCGATGGGCGCGCTGCTCGCCACGCCGGGGTTGCGCGGCAGAAGCACGACACACCCACGCACTCATCAGCGGCGACAGTGTCAGCGCCACCACACCGGAAATCAGCACCGCCGCCGCCAGCGTGATGGCAAATTCGCGGAACAGTGCGCCGGTCAGGCCGGAAAGAAATCCGATCGGTGCGTACACAGCCGCAAGTGTCAGCGTCATGCCTGTCACCGGCGCCAGCAATTGCCGCACACTGATCAACGCCGCCTGCAACGGTGGCTTGCCGCTGCGCACATGCCGCGCCACGTTTTCCACCACCACGATGGCATCATCCACCACCAGCCCCACTGCCAGCACAATCGCCAGCACGGTCAGCAGATTGAGGGAAAAGCCCAGCAGCGCCATCACCGCCAGCGCGCCCAGCAGCGACACGGGAATCGTCACCAGCGGCACCAGCGCCGTGCGCAGCGATCCCATCATCAGCACCACCACGATGCCCACCAGCACCACGGTTTCCGCCAGCGTGATGAAAATCTCGCGCAGGGCGGAACGCATGTACCGCGTGACGTCGTAACCGATACCGATCTGCAGACCTTTCGGCAGGCTGGCATTGATGCTGTCGAGCTGGCGATAGAGGGCATCGGCAATGTCGATCTGGTTGGCGCCGGGCAGCGGCCACACGGAAATGAATACCGCATCCTGATTGTTCAGCCGTGCGATCACATCGCCTTCGCTTTCACCCAGTTCGATGCGCGCCACGTCGCCCAGCCGGATCTGCGCGCCGCCGCTGTCGCGCACGATGAGCGCGGCAAAATCTGCTGGATTCTGCAGGGTGGTGCTGGCCAGCAGATCCAGCCGCTGCTGCGTGTTCTCGCTGCGCCCCGGCGTGGCGATGATGTTGTTTGCGGTAAGCGTGCGTTCGATTTCATTCACGCCCACATCCAGCGCCGCCATGCGCGCCGGGTCCAGCCAGATGCGCATCGCCGGCAGCCGTCCGCCTTCCACCGCCACCCGCTGCACGCCTTCGATCGCTGCCAGCTGCGGATTCACCTGCCGCAGCAGGTAGTCCGTTATTTCGGCGCGGGAATAAGGTGCATTGATCGGCACATCCAGATAGAAACCGGCACCCTGCTGGTCCGCGCGATTCACCTGGACCACCGGATCTTCCGCATCCTCCGGCAGTTCCGCGCGAATTTGTTGCAAACGCGCCGTCAGTTCCGCCAGCGCCGCCGTGCTGTCTTCATTGAGTTTCAGCCACACACGCACGGTGCTGCTGCCGGCACGGGTCAGGGAATCGACATAATCCACGCCGGGAATGGTGGCGGCGGCACGCTCCACCGGTCCGGTGATGAAACCCTGCACCTGCTGCGCTGACGCACCGACATAGGCCGTGGTGATTTCCAGCATGGCACTTTCAATGCGTGGAAACTGCAGAACGGGCAGGCTGCGCACGGCGAACACGCCGGCCAGCGCAATCACCAGCGTGATGACCATGGCCAGCACCGGTTGTTGCACAAAACGCTCGATCAGGCGCGATTGCGCAGTCAATGTGGAATGATGCATGTCCGGTTCACTCCGCCATTTCTGCACTTTCTGCTCTTTCTGCACTGGCCAGCGCCGCAGCCGGTACAACCTTTACCCGCGCACCGTCCGCAAGTTTGTACGCGCCTTCGCTGGCAATCCGCTCGCCGGCGCGCACGCCGCTGACCGCCACCCACTGCGCCTGTCCGGCACCGGGAATCACGCTGCGCTTGCGGGCGCGGTAGAGTGCACCAGCGGATGGGCCTTCCTCTGCTTCCAGCACGAACACATAGGCACCATCGCGATCCTGCCGCACGGCGCCGGCGGGCACGGCCAGCACTTCGCGCGCGTCGGGCTGCGCCAGCTGTACCTGCACCAGCTGGCCGTGCTGCAGACCGTTTTCACGCGGCAACTGCGCCCGCACCCGCAGCTGCCGCGACTGCGGCGCAATCTGCGTGTCCTGCGCCAGCCAGGTTGCCGGCAAGGGTTCCGCGCCCGCCGCCGCCAGCACGCGAATGTCCGGGCGGGCGGTTTGCAGCTGCGCGACAGCTTCCTGCGGCAATGAAAATTCCACCCACTGCACGTCATCGTCGCCGGTCAGCCTCGTGACGAGTGAATTCGCTTCCAGATACTGGCCCACCTGCAGGTGATGCAGACCGGACTGGCCGGAGAACGGCGCGCGAATGGATTTCCTGTCGATGCGAACCTGCAGCGCCTGCATGCGCGCGCTGGCAATGGCGTGCTGCAATCGCGCCTGATCATACTGGTCGGCGCTGGTGGCGCTGCGATCCAGCAAGGTCTGGTAGCGGGTCAGGATGCGTTGCGCCAGTTCGGCTTCCGCTTCGGCCGCCCGCAGCTGCGCCTGTTCCTCGCGAGTGTCCAGCTGCAGCAGCAGCTGCCGGTGCTGCACGTGACTGCCGGCCGCGAACCCGACGGCCACCACGGTGCCCTCCACTTCGTTGCGCAGCTCCAGCGCGCGCGGCGCGCGGATTTCCCCGCTCACCTGCCAGGTCTGCGCCCAGCGGCGCGGCTGCACCTCCACGGCCTGCACGGTTTCAGCGGGTTCCGGCATGGACCGGGCATCTGCAATTCCGGTTTGGATCTGCGCATATTTGAATCCGCCCAGCAACGCCAGCAGAGCACCGGCCAGCAGCAGCGTGATGACCCAGCGTCGCGTCATGGTGATGTCCTTTTCCACTTCGATTTCCTCAGCAATGAATCAGTGTCCGCGCTGCAATGCCGGCTGCCAGCGCGTCAGCATCCATACGGTGAGCAGGATCAGCGCGATCGCCAGGGACGCCAGCGGCGTCGCATGCAGCAGCTCACCCTGCTGCCCGTTCGCCAGAATCAGGCTGGCCACCAGCGCCGCCAGCGTGATCGCCAGATCCTGCACCATGCCTTCCAGTGCGATATAACCGGCGCGCTCGTGCGGTGCCGGCACCTGGCTGGTGAGCGCGGCAATGCTGACGTTGCGGCCGGCGTTGCCCGCCATGAACAGCACAAACGGCACCAGCAGCGGCAGCCCCGCCACCCCCAGCCACGGCAGCAGACCCAGCACGGTGCAGGTGCTGGCAATGAGCACGGCGCGCGCCGGCCCGGCCGCATCGGTGACACGCCCCAGCCACTGCATCATCAGCAGCGCCGCAACACCGCCCGCCAGATACAGCAGGCCCAGATATTCGCGGGGAAACTCCAGATTCAGCAGCAGGAAGGCGGAAAAGTGCGGCACCACGAGGAACGCGGAAAACTGGCTGCCGGCCTGGAGCAGGCAGGCCTTGCGCACGGCGGCCTGGCGCAACAATGAAAATGGCGACACCGCCGGCCCATCATTGCGATGCGCCCGCAGGCTCGGCAGCAGGATCGCGGCAGCCAGCCACACCAGCGCCGCGCCCACGGCCACCAGCAGGAACGGCGTCTGCCAACCGCCCAGCCGCGCCAGTTCCAGCGCCAGCGGAATGCCGGCCACCGCCGCCAGTGAGAATCCGATCATGACCCGGCCAATGGCCCGTCCGCGCTGCGCCGGGGGGAAACTGTCGATCACAATGGCCATGGCCAGCGCCACCGCCGGGCTACCCACCAGACCAGTCAATGCCCGCAGGCACAGCAGCTGCACCAGATCCTCCGCAAACGCCGTGGCCAGCGTGGCCAGCACCAGCAGCCCCCAGAAAAACAGGAACGCCGGCCGCCGATCGAACCGGTCCAGCCAGCGCAGCGCCACCAGCCCCGCCAGCATCGATGCACCGGTGTAAGCCGCCGACAACCAGCCCAGCTGCGGCGGCGGAAAGCCCAGCGCGCGCACCAGATCCGGCCCCAGCGGCATGAGCATCATGAAATCGAGGATGTAGACGAACTTGACCGCCGCGATCAGCAGGATGATGCGGGCGGGCGAGGATGACTGCATGGCAATGCCTTATGGGTTGGGCGCAGTGTCAGAACGGCGATCCGGCAGCGTCGCATTCTGTGCGGGAATTCTTGCAAACGCTATTGATAACAATTCTCATTATTGATATTTTACCGAAAGCCAAGCCCGGTGTGCAATCCCCTCGCGTGCAAGGAATCCAGCATGTCCAGCCATATTCCCCAGCATCTGTTTTTCGCCCAGTCCCTGCCCGATCTGCTGCTGCGTTTCCAGCGTGGCGACAGCGCGTTCGTCTCTCCCCGTCAGGCCGTACTCGCGGCGGGGGTCGCCCTGGAACGCCACATCCGGCAACCGGGGCAGGTCGCGCAGCAGGCCCGTGATCTGCTGCAGGAAGCCCGCGCCCAGGGCTGGAGCCGCGCGCTGCTGATGGGTGCGATACCCTTCCGCCATGACGCGCCCGCCCGCCTGTTCGTGCCGCGCTATGTGGAAGTGATGCCACGGCACGACAGCCCCCCGGCGCCAGCCAGCGCGCCCGCGCCCCGGCAACAGGCCGTTAAAAACGTGCGCATGCAGCCCACGCCCATCCAGTACAAACAGCTGGTGCGCAAGGCTGTGAGCCAGATCCGCAGGGGCGACTTCGACAAGGTGGTTTTGTCCCGCGCGCTGAGCGTGCAGGCCGACATCGACCTGCCCGCCCTGCTGTCGACCCTGGCCCAGCGCAATCCGCTGGGATACACCTTCGCGCTGGATCTGGACCAGACGCAACGCCACACCCTGATCGGCGCCAGCCCGGAGCTGCTGCTGTCCAAGTGCGGCTCACAGGTGCTGTCGAATCCGCTGGCCGGCTCCACGCCACGCAGCCACGATCCACAGGAAAACCTGCGCCGCGCCGACGCGCTGCTGCAGTCGCCCAAGGACCGCCACGAACATGCCCTGGTGGTGGATGCCGTCGCCGGCGCCCTGCGCCCCTTCTGCCGCACACTGGACGTGCCCGCCGCGCCGTCGGTGCTGGCTACGCCCACCATGCTGCACCTGTCCACCGAAATTCGCGGCGAACTGCTGGACCCGGCGGTGTCGTCGCTGGAACTGGCGCTGGCGCTGCACCCGACACCGGCCGTGTGCGGATTCCCGCCGCAGCCGGCGCTGGATTTCATTCTGCAGAACGAAGGTTTTGATCGCGGCCTGTTCACGGGACTGGTGGGCTGGAGCGCGCTGAATGGCGACGGCGAATGGGCCATCACCATCCGCTGCGCCGAAATCCGCGCAGACGACGTGACCCTGTTCGCCGGCGCCGGCGTGGTGGAAGGGTCCGACCCGGTGCTGGAACTGGCGGAAACCAGCGCCAAGATGCGCACGCTGCTGGCAGCGATGGGGCTGGAATCGGTGCTGGGAGCGCTGGCATGAACAGCGCCCTGCCGGCGGACAGACTGCCGGGGTTCACGCCCTGGCCGGAGGAGTTTGCCCGCCTCTACCGCGAGCTGGGCTACTGGCGCGGCCAGACCCTGATGCAGATGCTGGAAGACCGCGCGCTGCAGCAGCCGCAGCGGCTGGCGCTGGTGTGCGGCACGCGGCGCTGGACATATCAGGAACTGCACCGGCGCGCGCTGCAGCTGGCCGCCGGACTGCATCGGCTGGGAATACAGCCTCAGGATCGCGTCATCCTGCAACTGCCCAACGTTGCCGAATTTTTCGTGTGCAGCTTTGCCCTGTTCCGCCTGGGGGCACTGCCGGTGTTTGCCCTGCCCGCCCACCGCCGCGCCGAGATCACCTATTTCCGTGAACTGACCGACGCCCGGGCCTGGATCATCGCCGACCGCGACGGCAGCTTTGACTGTCTCTCGCTGGCACGGAGTGTACGCGCCCAGGTGCCGCAGCTGCGGCAGGTGATCGTGTGCGGCGAAGCGGAGGAGTTCACAGCGCTGGAATCCCTTTACAGTGACAGCACTGCAGCGCTGCCAGCGGAACCGCCGGCGTCGGCTGTCGCCTTTCTGCAACTGTCCGGCGGCAGCACCGGCCTGCCAAAACTGATTCCCCGTACCCACGACGACTATCTCTACAGCGTGCGCGAAAGCGCTGCCATCTGCGCGCTGGACCAGCGCAGCGTGTATTTGTGCGCGCTGCCGGTGGCACACAATTTCCCGCTCAGTTCCCCCGGCACGCTCGGCACCTTTTACGCCGGCGGCACCGTGGTGCTGGCCCGTCGTCCGGCGCCCGACGACTGCTTTCCGCTGATCAAGCAGGAAGGTGTGACCTTCACCGCGCTGGTGCCGCCGCTGGCACTGGCCTGGATCGACGCCGCCAGCAAACGCCGCATCAGCCTGCCGTCACTGCAATGGCTGCAGGTGGGTGGCTCGCGCCTGAGTGCGGAAATCGCGCGCCGGGTGCAGCCGGTGCTCGGCTGTCGCCTGCAGCAGGTATTCGGCATGGCCGAAGGGCTGGTGAATTACACCCGTCACGGCGACAGCGAGGAGCGGATCGTCCATACCCAGGGACGCCCGATTTCCCCCGCCGATGAAATTCGCGTCGTTGATGACGACGATCAGCCGGTGACTCCCGGCGAACCGGGTCATCTGCTGACGCGCGGGCCGTACACCATTCGCGGCTACTACCGTGCGCCGGAGCACAACCAGCGCGCCTTCACCGCCGACGGTTTCTACCGCACCGGTGACATTGTGCGGGTACTGCCCGGCGACTATCTGGTGGTGGAAGGCCGCGCCAAGGATCAGATCAATCGCGGCGGCGACAAGATTGCAGCGGAAGAAATCGAGAACCATCTGCTGGCGCATCCGGCGGTGCTGAATGCCGCGCTGGTGGCCATGCCCGACGCGTATCTGGGCGAAAAATCCTGCGCCTTTGTCATTGCCCGCGATCACCCGCCGCGCGCCATCGAACTGCTGCGCTTCCTGCGCGAGCGTGGTCTGGCGTCCTACAAGATTCCCGACCGGATCGAGTTTGTGACCCAGCTGCCCCGCACCGGAGTCGGCAAGATCGACAAGCGTGCACTGCGGGAACAGATTGCCGCCCTGCTGGCAGCGGGCACCGTCAGTTCCGCCTGAACGCCGGGGCTCGACCCGGCCTTTTTCATCTGCATTTCATTGCATGGAGTTTTTCCCGTGAGCATTCCCACCATCGCTCCCTATTCCCTGCCGGAGACTGCCGAGCTGCCCGCCAATCGTGTGAACTGGCAGGCCGATCCGGCGCGGGCCGTGTTGCTGATCCACGACATGCAGCAGTACTTCATGGATTTCTTCGACATGACCGCCGCACCGGTGCCCACCTTGCTGGACAACATCCAGCGCCTGCGCCAGGCCTGCGACAGTGCCGGCGTGCCGGTGATCTACACCGCGCAACCACCGCAGCAATCGCTGCAGGAGCGCGGTCTGCTGCAGGACTGGTGGGGGCCGGGCATCACCGCGCGCCCGGAACGCGCCGCCGTGGTGGAAGCGCTGGCACCGCGCGACTTCGACACGGTGCAGACCAAGTGGCGCTACAGCGCCTTTGCCCGCAGCGATCTGCTGCAGCGCATGCGTGACCAGCAGCGCGACCAGCTGATCATCTGCGGCGTGTACGCGCACATTGGCTGCATGACCACGGCGGTGGAAGCCTTCATGCACGACATCCAGCCCTTTTTCGTGGCCGATGCCGTGGCGGATTTTTCCCTGCTGCAGCACAGGATGGCACTGGAGTGGGTGTCGCAGCGCTGCGGTTGCGTACTCGCCACCGACGCCCTCGTGCAGCAGCTGTATCCGCCACAGCCACTGCCAGCGTCGCTCGATGCCCTGCGCCAGCGCGTTGCACAGCTGCTGCAGATGCCGGCCAGCGATCTGCGGGACGATGATGACCTGCTGCTGATGGGGCTGGACTCCATTCGCCTGATGAGTCTGGTGGAAAGCCTGCGCCAGGCCGGCGCCGACCTTGAATTTGTCGATCTGGCGGAACGTCCCACCCTGGGGGAATGGTGGGATCTGCTGGCGACGCTGCGGAGCTGAAGGCATGACGGCACACACCCCGCGCCTGCCGCTGACCGCCGCACAACATGGCATCTGGATCGGCCAGCAACTGGATCGCCACAATCCCGCCTACTGGACCGCCGAAGCCGTTGAACTGCACGGCGTACTGAATGCGATTGCCCTGGAACAGGCGGTGCGCAACACGGTGGCCGAATGCGAAGCGCTGCACATGCGCTACGGCATGGAGCAGGAGCAGGTGTGGCAATGGCGCGAAACTGCCGCTGACTGGCTCTGGCAGGAACTGGATTGCAGCACGCATGCATCGCCCGATGCAGCCTGGCAGGCCGCGCAAGACTGGATGCTGGCGCAATTGCAGGTGGCCGCCGATCCCGCGCGTGACTGTCTGTTCGGCAGCGCCCTGATCCGGCTGGCACCGGACCGGCATCTGTGGTTTTTTCGCGCCCATCATCTGGTGCTGGACGGCTACGGCTTTGCCCTACTGGCCCGCCGCATCGCCAGCTGGTACGACGCGCTGCTGCAGGATTCCGCCGCGTCGGCGCCGGCACGCGCACCCGGTCCCCTGACGCCCGTGATCGTGGAGGATCTGGCGTATCCGCATTCCACCCAGTACGAACAGGACGCCGCATTCTGGCACGCCTGCCTGCGGGACGCTCCCGCTCCGCCGCAGCTGAAACCACCACAGCCGGTGAGTCACACCGTTGCGCGCGTGCGCACCACTCTGCCCGAAGGCACCTTCACCCGCTGGCAGCAGGGCGCGGTGCTGGCGCAGTGCGACTGGGTGTCCTGGCTGCTCGCCAGCGTCTGTGTGTGGCTGTACCAGAACACCGGCAGAACCGATCTGCTGCTGGGGCTGCCGGTGATGGGGCGACTGGGTTCCGCCGCGCTGAACGTACCCTGCATGTTCATGAACATCGTGCCGCTGCGCGTGCGGTTCGATCCGGCCGACACCCGGCAGAAACTGGCAGGCATCATTGCGCAGGAACTGAAAGCCATGCGTCCGCACCAGCGCTATCGCTACGAACAGCTCAAGCGTGATCTGCACCGGCTGGGCGACGAGCGCCGCCTGTTCGGACCGGTCATCAACATCATGCCGTTTGACCGCCCGCTGAAATTTGCCGATCTGCGCGCGCATTCGCATCCCGTATCCGCCGGACCGGTGGAAGATCTGGCCATCAGCATTGCGCCGCTGGACGGGCAGGTGCGCGTGGATGTCGAAGGCAACGGACTGGCCTGGACACGCGCCGATCTGCAACAGCAGCGACACCATCTGTGCGCACTGCTGGAACAGGCCGGCGCACAGCGACACGTGGCGGTGAATGCCGTTCCGCACCCTTGCCCGCCGGACTGCACGGCCGCGTTACTGCAAGGTGAAAAACTGCCGGCGGTCGCGCAGCCTGTGCTGCAACGTCTTCTGCAACAGGTCCGGCTGCATCCCAATGCCATTGCGCTGGAACAACCGGATAGCACGGCATGGACCTACACCGAACTGCTGCAGCAAATCCAGCACAGGGCCACACAGCTGCGCGCACAGGGAGTTTGCGCGGGCCAGCGCGTAGCGCTGGTTTTGCCGCGCACACCGGACACGATTGCCACGCTGCTGGCCGTGCTGTGGTGTGGTGCTGCGTGGGTGCCGCTCGATCCGGCCGGGCCGGAAGAACGCCGCAAGGCCGTGCTGGATCATGCGCAGCCGCACCATGTGATCAGCGTGCAGCAGCCACTCACAACAGCAATGCAACCCGGCGCCAACACCGCGCCATTCACGCCTGAATCCGCCACACCGGCCTATCTGATTTACACCTCCGGTTCCACCGGCACGCCCAACGGCGTGGTCATCGGACACGACGCACTCGCGCATTTCGTTGCTGCAGCCAGCGCCCGCTACGGCATCAGCGCCAGCGACCGCATCCTGCAGTTTGCCCCGCTGCACTTCGACGCCTGTGTGGAAGAAATTTTTCTCGCCCTCTGCAACGGTGCCCGTCTGGTGCTGCGCACCGATGCCATGCTGGAATCCATGCCCGCCTTTGTGCGCGCCTGCAGCGAACTGGAAATCAGCGTGCTCGATCTGCCGACCGCGTTCTGGCATGAACTGGTGTTCAGCCTGGCGCAGTCACAGATCACACTGCCGGACAGCCTGCGCTTGGTGATCATCGGCGGCGAAGCGGCGCAACCGCAACACCTGCAGACATGGCGCGAAAAAGCCGGCACTCACATCACATTGCTCAACACGTATGGTCCGACGGAAACGACGGTAGTGTGCAGCAGCGCGGTGCTGGCGGGGCCGCAGCAACTGCAAACGGCGCACCACGAAATTGCCATCGGCACACCATTGCCCGGCGTGCATCTGCTGGCAGTGGATGACAATCTGCAACCCGTGCCTGCTGGAGAAGCCGGCGAACTGTGCGTGCTGGGGCCAACGCTGGCGCAAGGTTATTTCCGCAACCCGCCACTCACCGCGCAACGTTTTGTAAACCTGCCCTGTCTGCCGGACGCGCCGCGCGCCTACCGCACCGGCGATCGCGTCCGCATCGATGCCGGCGGCCAGCTACATTTTCTCGGGCGCCTTGACGACGAGATCAAGATCAGCGGCCATCGCGTCGCGCCCGCTGCCGTGGAAACGGTGCTGTCCATCTTTCCGGGATTGAACGAATGCGCCGTCATCCTGGTGACGGCGGCGCAACAGAAAAATCTGGTGGCATTTGTCGTTGCCAGCGCGGTGGATCTAGCGGCGCTGCGCGCGCACGTCACGCAGCATCTGTATGCGGCCGCCGTTCCCGCCCACATCATTGCGGTTGACGCATTGCCCCGAAATGCCAATGGCAAGATTGATCGCCGGCAACTGCAGCAGCAGTGGCTGGCACAGCGAACCGAAGCAGCCGTCGCAACGGCGCCAGCCGAGTCCCTGACGCCCGCCGAACGCCAGATCATCCGTGTCTGGCAGGATGTCCTGCCCGGCGCGCAGCTGCACGCGCACAGCAATTTCTTCGAACTGGGCGGCAGTTCACTGCAGGCCATCCAGGTGATCAATCGCCTGAACCGGCAATGCCAGTGCGAACTGGCGGTATCAACCCTGTTCAGGCATGCCACGATCGCCGCGCTGGCCCGCGTCATCGAATCACGGCCGCCGCCGCTGCAAGCACCCGCTGCCGGCGACACCGATGCCAGCCTTGCGCCCCTGCTCCGCTTGCAGGACGGCACCGGCCCCACCCTGTTCTGCATTCACCCGGCCGACGGCGTGACCTGGTGCTATCTGGGATTGCTGCCGCACCTGCCGGACATCCCGGTCTGGGGTCTGCAGGCCGATGGACTGACCGGAACGCCACCGGATGATTTCGAAACCCTGATCCAGCGTTATCTGCAGCGCATTCGTGCCGTGCAGGCAAAGGGACCATATCGCTTGCTGGGCTGGTCCTCCGGTGGCGGCATTGCTCATGCCATCGCCACGCAGCTGCAGCAACAGGGCGAAACGATTGAACTGCTGGCGCTGATGGATGCGTATCCGGCCCAGTGCTGGCGCGACGCAGCGGCGCCGCAACGCCGCGATGCGCTTCGCATGCTGCTGGATTCCGCCAGTGACGCGTTCGACGCACAGGGCATGGCGCTGGACGATGACGGACTGTTGCAACAGGTACTGCAGAAAGATCGCACGCTGGCGGCGCTGGGCCCTGCGAACCTGCAGCGTATGATCGACACCACCCTGCACAACATGCAGCTGTACCGGCAGGCTGAACACGGCCGCTTCGACGGCGACCTGCTGTTCTTCCGCGCCGCACGACGCTTGCCGGGCCAGCCGGAATACACCGCGTGGCAAGCGCATGTCAGCGGCAGGCTGCACGTGCAGGACATCGACTGCGATCACTTCGCGATGCACACCCGCGAACCGGTGGCCCGGATTGGCGCGCAGCTGGCAGCGGCGCTGAGCGGGTCAGCCATGAAGACCGCCACTCCACCCAACATTCCGGCACAGGAACCCGCATGATGTTTTCCGGCAGGACAGCGCTGGTAACCGGCGCAGCACAAGGAATCGGCGCCGCCGTCGCCGCCGCACTGGCACAGCACGGCGCGCAGGTGGCACTGTGCGACCGGCAGACCGCTGTCAGCGACATCGCGCACCAACTGACGCAGACCACCGGCAGAAAAATGCTGGGCGTTGTGCTCGACATCAGCGACGCCGGCGCAGTGGAAGCCGCCGTTGCCAACATCGCGCACGCGTTCGGCGCCATCGATATTCTGGTGAACGTCGCAGGCATTCTGCGCACCGGAGCGATTCTGGGCCTAAGCGCGCAGGACTGGCAGGATTCGTTCGCCGTCAACAGTACAGGCGTTTTCAACATCAGCACGGCCGTTGCGCGCCACATGCTGCAGCAAGCCAGTCCGCGCACCAACCGCAACATCATCACGGTAGGCTCCAACGCCGCCGGCACACCGCGCCAGCAAATGGCCGCGTACGCCGCGTCAAAAGCCGCCGCCCATCAGTTCACGCGCTGTCTGGGTCTGGAACTGGCACCGCACGGCATTCGCTGCAACATCGTGTCGCCAGGTTCCACCGACACGCCCATGCAACATCAATTGTGGACATCGCCCACAGCGCGTGACGCCATCCTGCAAGGATCGCCGGAAAGTTTCCGGCTGGGAATTCCGCTGCAACGCATCGCCACGCCAGAGGACATTGCCGACGCAGTCTGCTTTCTGGCGAGTGAGCAGGCGCGCCACATCACACTGCACGATCTGCGCGTGGACGGCGGCGCCACACTGGACGCCTGAATGCGCTCAGTGAATCGGTGACAGAACCTGCACCAGCGGCTGCCCGAAATGGCCGCTGGAAATATGCGTGTGTACGCGAAACACGCGCGCCAGATGGGCACTGGTCAGCACGTCACACACCGCACCGGCAGCCACCACGCGCCCCTGCTCCAGCAACACCAGCTTCGTGCAATAGCGCGCCGCCAGATCCAGATCGTGCACTGCCGCAATCGCAATGCCACCCTGCTGCTCCACCCGTTCCTTCACCAGATCCAGCACCACCATGCGCCAGTGCAGATCCAGCGCCGACGTAGGTTCGTCCAGCAGCAGAATCTGTGGATCGCGCACCAGCGCCAGCGCCAGTCCCACCAGCTGGCGTTTGCCACCGGACAGCGAATACAGCGGCGACAGCGCAAATTCCTGCAAGCCCAGCCGCGACAGCAGCCGATCAATCAGTGACGACAATTGCACGCCGGAATGCGGCAGTCCCAGTGCGCGGGCAGCACTCCACAACAGCTCCACCGGCAGCAGCGACGACTCCTGCGGTGGCGTCTGCGGCATGTACGCCACCTGCGCGTGCCAGTCGCGGTGCGGCATTTTTTTCTGCTCCACCTGGTTGTACCGGATGCTGCCGCTGAAGGGCTGCAATCCCGCCAGCGTGCGCATCAGCGTGGATTTGCCGGCGGCGTTCGGTCCCAGGATGCCCAGCACATCACCGCTGCCCAGCGGCGGCAAACTGACATCGAACAGGCGCTGCCGGCGGCCATAAAAGACATTCAGATCCTGCGTTGTGAATTGCAGTGTCATGCTTCCACCCACCTGCGGTTGTTCATACCCGTCTCAATTGCCCCAGCATCAGCGCAATAAACAGCGGCACGCCGATCAGCGCGGTGAGAATCCCCACCGGCACAATCGCGCCCGGAATGATCGTCTTCGACAGGAACGACGCCAGCGACAGGATCAGCGCGCCGCACAGCGCCGACCCCGGTACCAGCAGCCGGTGATCCTCACCCAGCAGCAAACGTGCAATGTGCGGTCCGATCAGCCCGACAAAACCGATCGTGCCAACAAAGCACACTGCAAATGCCGCCAGAATCGATACGCGCACAATTACCCACAAGCGGATGCGCGCCACATTCAGCCCAAGGCTGCGCGCCTGTGCTTCGCCGGCCCGCACCAGTGTCATCACCCACACATGCTTCATGCTGAACGGAAAGATCACGGCAAAACAGGCGGTAACAATGCCCAGCTCCACCCAGCCGGCCTTGGTGAGATTGCCCACCGTCCAGAACACGATCTGCTGCACCGCCTCGGCGCTCGCCACATACTGCATCGCCGACGTCAGCGCATTACCCAGAAAGAACAGCGCCATGCCGAACAGGATCACACTTTCGCGGGCATCGCCGGTCCAGCGGGAAAACAGCAGGATCAGCGCACCGCACAGCAGCGCCGACACCAGCGCCAGCAGCGGCAGCGCCACCGTATGACTGATCGCGGCACTGGCCGGCACCAGCACAATCGCCACGCTCGCACCGAACGCCGCAAACGAGGAAATACCCAGCGTGAACGGACTGGCCAGCGGATTGTTCAGAATGGTTTGCGTCTCGATGCCTGCCAGTCCCAGCGCTGCCCCCACCGCCAGAGCAATGAGCGCATCCGGCAGGCGCACGTCAAACAGGATGATGCGATAGCGCAGATCCAGACTGGCCGGATCGAGCAGGCCATTGATGATCTGTCCCACACCCAGATCTGCCGGTCCCGCCAGCAGATCCAGCAGCAGACTCAGCACCAGCGTCACCAGCAACACCAGCAGGATCACGAGCCGCTGCAGCCACAGACTGTGGTAGGCACTGCCGGTTGCAGTTGCACTTGCGCTCATCTCACTTCCCCAGGCTCACCACAAAGGTGCCATTGATTTCAAATGGCAAAAAGCGGTGATCGATTTCCGCCAGTGTCTGCGTCGCATCCAGATCGGCAAACAGGTGCGGATGCAGCCAGCGCGCCAACGCTTCCAGCGCCACGATGTTGAGCGGCGAATTATAGAAGTCATGCCACAGCGCATGGGCGCGTCCGTTGCGCACCGCATCCAGTGCCTGGAATTCCGGTGCTGCCAGATAACGCTGCAGACTTTGCTGCGCCATCGCCGGTGACAAACCTGCGCCCAGCGCCACGATATTTTTGCCCGCATTGAAATCTTCCAGCGTGCCGGACGCCGTGCCGATCCACACCTCCGGATTTTCCTGCAGCAGATATTCCGCCGTGTGCTCCGATGTCGGTCCCACGGCATTGACCGCCGCAATATTCACGCCGCCCGCCGCGCCCACAAACGGTCCCAGCATACCGCCGGCCATCGCCATGCAGCAGTCGAAACGGCCCGGATGCGCCTGCAGAAATACACGCGGCCGATGTGACACACCAGCCAGACGCGTGTCGATCTGCTGGCGACGCGCGTTATAGAAATCCACATACGCCTGCGCGCGCTGCCCACTGCCAAACACCTGCCCCAGAATCGTCAGCGAGCGCGTCGTGTTGCGCAGCGGGTCCATGCGAAAATCAATGAACACCACCTTGATGCCCGCCGCGTCCAGCTGTGCCAGCAGCTCGCGGTTTGCCGCGCCCGGTCCGTGATCCTGGACACCAAAAATCGCCACTTCCGGTTTCAGGTCGATGATCTTTTCCACCGACACACTATTGCTGTCGCGACTACCGAACAGCGCAATGTTCGCCGCTGCCGGATACTGCGCAAAGACTTGCCGCTCCAGATCCGGATAGGTCCAGCCGATGCGCTGCATCATGCCCACCAGACCCTGCACCGGATTCTCCCGTACCAGCGCCAACGCCAGCACATAACGACCTTCGCTCAGCACAAAACGCTGCGCGGGCTGCGCCAGCACCACCTCACGTCCGGCGATGTCGGTGAAACGGATTTCAGCCTGCAGCGGTATTGAAAAAAGAAACAGGAGGCACACCCCCAGCCAACGGATGCAGTTCATGTGAAGCCCTCTCCAACATTCACAGATGCGGATTTTGAAACCGCAAAGGCCCGCCGTTGCAGCGGGCCCTGTTTACGGCCATCAGATCAGAACTGGTACGCCACAGTGACTTTCGCGTTGCGGCCCGGTTCGTAATCCATCAGATACAGATTGCCGAACACGGGATGCGCGGACACACCGGTGCGCGATGACTGCGACGCGTAATATTCGTCGAACAGGTTGTCGACGCCCACCGTCAGCGCCAGGCCCTCCATGCTCGCCGGTGTCCAGCGCGCGGAGATGTTATGCACCACATAACCGTCCTTCGCCGTATCCAGTGTCGCGCCATCCAGATCCACGTCGGCCTTCACGTCATCCACCGCCAGCACATCCCAGTGCAGGGTGGTGTCAAACGTGCGCAGATCGTATTCCACATCCAGGCTGATGGTGTCTCCCTGCACGCGATCCAGCCGCGCGCCGTCCAGATCCAGCACGGCATCGGCACCGGAATAGTCAGCAAACGCATCCAGTTCGCTTTCCGCCACGGAATAGGTCAGCAGCACCCTAACGCTGTTGATGTCATAGCCGGTGTAGGCTTCGTAGCCATCG
>CAZBII010000072.1:0-20918 GCA_964491665.1 uncultured Moraxellaceae bacterium | reverse complement strand
GGCTTCAGCCTGCTGCGCCTTGGTTAAACCGCCCAGCTGGCGCGCGTGCTTTTTCGCCTCTTCCGTCTGCTTGCGGCGACTCTGCACCATGCGCCGCTCGATCCGGTCCAGTTGCTTTTGCACTGACGGATCGACTTTGGCGCCAACCTTGACCTGGACTTCGTTCGGCTTGTTAGTCACTCACTCTTCCCGGTTTAGTGCGGATCTTTTTCCGCAACTTCTGTACACGCTCGATGCTCTCAAACCAGCCGATCAACTGGGACGGGTAGAGCTCGGCAAGTTTGAGTGGGTCAAAACTTCCAACGCAGCTGACAATGGCAACGATTCCATCTCGCAATGTAGCTGCGCTGGGTACAAAAAACGGTCATACGCTGCCTCCAGCAGCTTGTAGTCGTAATAAGGCATCATCAGCACGACCTGCAGCGGGATCTCGCACAGATTGGCGAAAAGCAGCGCGTCTTCCTGGTTCTTCGATGGGGCAAGGTCGCAAGCGTTGATCACGTCGATCGCCTTCGGCGGGCGCATGCTCAAGTGAGTGACCGATTGGCCGTCCAGGATGATGGGTTCCTGCAATGGGATCTGGACGGATTTATAACGGTAGGTCTGCGCCTGGTCAGTCATCGTTCACCTCAGAACAGTTTTGGCAGTTTGGAACCGCCACCCAGCAATCCATTGATGATGCCGGCCGGGTTACCAATGGCCGCGTTGATCAGGCTGCGGAAGTCGCGGCCACCGAACTGCACAATCGATCCGTCTGCCGCGATCTCGCACACCACGCTGCCGGAATGCACCAGCTTGTAATGACTGACAGCGATGCGGCAACGGCTGCGTGTCATCCCCTTTTTCTGGATGGAGTCGACTTCGATCGAGTACAGGCGACCTGTCATGTAGGCCACGATTGGCAGAACGGAAACGGGGCGGTCGCGCTGGCTGGATGCGGCGCGGAACGTGAACAGCTTGTTGTCCTCGCCGAACAGGCCGATGGTGTAGGGGTTAAGGCCCAGCAGCGTGAACTCCGACTCCATTTCCTCGAACATTCCCAAAAACTGCTTCTGTGGCGTGGCTGCACCAGGAAGGTCGACACTTTCAAAAATCTCGGTGATCGCCGGCAAGGTGACTTCTGGCACCTCCCCCATTGCACCGTAACCGTCCAGGAACAACTGGAAGTCGACCAGCGTTTCAGGAATTCGCATCAATACGCTCATGATCGCTCCTTAAAAAATATCGGCTGCGTAGTCATTGACGAACTGGGCACCTACGCTGATTTCCTCTGCGATGCCCAGCGGGGTCCACTTGTAGTTCACATACAGTTTTCCGGCGACGATCGAATCCGGCGGGTTCAGATCCGGATCGACAAAGCACTCGCCGCCGGCAATGTGATTCAGCCGCTTCTGGGAGCGCAGGAAATTGTTAATGGTCTCAGTGAGGTCTTCGATCAGGGCTTTCGTGATCTTGCGATCAGTTGCCCATTTCAATCCGTTGGCGATGGTATCCAGAATGACCTGGTTAACCTTGGCATGCGCCAGAAATGCCCAGCGGGAATCCGACGACAGCGAGCGGTTTCCCCACGTGCGGAAACCGTCATCGTTGATCACGGTGGAAATGTTGTTGTCATTGAGCACGGCAGCCGTGCAGACAGTGGTGCCCGCCTGGTAGTCCACCGGCAGGCTGAGGCCTGTGGTGCCGGCAATCTTGCGGTTGGATCCTGATCCGGAGTAACCGTCATTCGGCGCACCGCTGTTGTCCTTGGCGGCCTCGATGCCGGCCCGCCAAGCTGACCATGGCACCACATCACCCGCCACATTTTTAAGCGCAGGGAAACCCATTTCCAGATTGGCGCTGGAAAACAGGCCCTTGTAGGTAATGGCTGCTGCTGGAGTGGTGTTGGGCGCGTCGATGAATCCGACTGCGTGCAGCCGCGTGCAGATCACATCCAGCGCCGTAGCAACGCTTTGGGTGTGCGTGAAACCGGGAGCAACCACAATGCGGGGCCACACACCCAGATCGGTGCGGGCGTCATAGAGCGCCTGCAGACCGGTGCGATTACCGTTCGCATCAGTGGTGCCGATGACGTTGGAATTGGTAGCCGTCGCATCGGCACCCTCAGCCACTCGCACAACCACGATCAGCGCACCGCCCTGATCCAGGATTGCGTTGATGGCCTTCAGCAGCGTGCCGCCGCCAGTTTGCCCGGTGGTTGTGTCGAGTTTCGCAGCTTTCCGATACGAGCCTGAAATCAGAACAGGCTTGTTCAGCGGAAATTCTGTGGCATCAGCTTGCGGTGCAGTGCCCACAATGCCGATGACGGACGTGTTGAGTACCGTGAGCGGGCGTGGCCCGGAATCATCGGTAAAGGTGAAAATGCCGTGCTTCATGGTGTGCTCCGCGTATGCGGCACACCGGTGATCTCAGGACTGTAGCAGATCGAGTGCGTCTGCAATCGTCAAATCGAACCCGTAACGGTTCGCAAGGTGCTCAGCCAATTTTAGCGGGTTTGCACCAAACTCCAATTGTTTTTTGTACGCTTCGACTTCATATGAAAGGCGTTTTTGGCTGTTCCACAGCGCTGCAATTGATTTTATTCCGTCGCGTCGCCATTGGGCGACGTGGGTTTTTTCGTGTTCGATCAGGCCGCGATCGTGGCAATAGTCGCGGCTGATTAGAATAATCGGGCCGATGGTGTAGCCCGCAAATCCAAATGGCATGAATGGCACATAAAAAATCACGGCGCGATGCTCGCCTCGACATACTTCAGAATTAAGCCAATCGAACTGCCCGACGGCTGCGCCGTCGTCACGGTGCCGTGCAAACTGAAAGCCATAAACCTAGTGCTGCCTGCATTTGTGTCGTTTTTAGGCAGCGTTCCTGTGTTCGGCAGTGTGCCACCCTGCCAAATGATAACGCCATTGAGCGATACCCACACATAACCATCAGCAACTTCAGTCGTGAATACGTGATGCCCATCATTGAGAGTGACGCCCGTCGAAGTGTAGGAACCAGAATCCTGCAGACCGACGGAAATGTTTCGCCCTCCGTCAATTAAAAGCTCGGCTCCATACAAACGCAGAATCACCGACAATCCAAACCATTGTGCGGCGTTAGAGAGCTGGATGGCGCAACGCCACGAAGACCGTTTACGAGCGTCAAACCTAGCCAGCTCATATTTAGCTATCTGAAACTTGAAATCCGTCAGTGCCGCACCTGATCCTGTCGGATGACCTAGCACGGTGGCAGCGAAAGATCCATCTGCCCTGCTGGATCCTGTTTGATACGATGCGCAGCTGTTGTTGACGAAATAGTCGTAGATTTCGTTACCTGGGTAGATGGCGTTGAAAAAGCGTTTTTGCCAGAGCAACTCCATCAACAGCGGGCCCTCCATCATCAAGCCCCACAATTTTTCAGCAGTGACAATACGCAAATTGTCCAGCCCAGAATCAACCTCTGCCTGTGTAGCTAGCTCAGCGATGCCGGCAACAGTCTCCCCAGCATTCGGCGGGATGAAATTCGCCGATGCCGTCACAGAAACCGAATCAGCCGGCAGCGAACTCAAAACCAGCGTCAGGCCCCAAAGCAAGCGCAGCGGCGCAGACTTCTCAGCAACCAGAGTGTCATTACTGGCATAGATCGCCAGCAACGTGCCGTCCGACAGATAGAAACCAACTTCATAAATCGCGTAGGCATCCGCGCTGGCGTCCTGAAAACCTACCGTCACGCTGGTAGGCGTGCTTTTCTGCGAACCAGTGGCAGGCAGCCGCTTCAACTCGGTTTGCAGAGCCGTCGCGGCAGCAGTCGGAGTCCACTGCCCTGTTCCAA
Organism: uncultured Moraxellaceae bacterium; assembly: GCA_964491665.1. Classification (GTDB taxonomy): domain Bacteria; phylum Pseudomonadota; class Gammaproteobacteria; order Pseudomonadales; family Ketobacteraceae; genus Ch67. Next base: position 17,105 of record CAZBII010000072.1, on the reverse strand, counting down.
TTGCCACCTGGGTAATGTCGACGGCAACCTCATTAGCAGCCGCTGTAACTGCTGCCGCTCGCCCTGCGTCGGTGATAATGAGCACTGGATCCGCCATCAGTTAATTGCCTCAATCATTGAGTGCTGAAAGGCGTGGACAAATACGTCACCGCCCACATACAAATTCGCCGCCAGCCCAACGCCAGCGGTGAGGAAAAAGTGTCGTGACACGGGTTTGCTTGCGTTCACCGCTGCCAGTAGCTGATCTGTTGTCTCGGCATCCAGACCGCCGCTGACGATGACATCCAGATCGAACGTGTAGGGATCTGCCGCCGGCGTTTCATCGAACCACTCTGTCATTGCTACCACTGCGCCGAACGGCGCCAGCGCGGTTTTCACTGCTTGAGCTGTACCCTTCAGCCTGTGCAGGGCGATGCTGTTCTTGATCGTCTGCCGTTTGCGGAACTCACTCCAGGTGTTTTCCCACACATCAACCGACAGCGCCCACGCCAGATAGGGGAGCAATTCCACTGGGCATGTATCGGGGTTCCACAGCCTGCGCACGTCATAGACCAGCTCCGCAGCGACAACTTCTTCAATGCTGCGCTCGCGCTCGGTGGCACTGGCCGGCAATAGCGTCATTCCACACCACCATCTGTCAGGGTTATGCCGCTGCACCAGGCTGCGCCATGTACACCAGGTGTGATGTCAGCCGCTGGTGACGACACAACCACGCGCACGACGCCCGGCTGAAAACAGGCCGCCTGGATGCCACCAACTGCCATCCGGCGCCCAAGACGGTGGGCATCATCTACGTACTGCTGCAGCTTGGCATTCGCCTGGTCCAGCACCAGAGCCCGATCAACACCCGGCAAAAAATACAGTGTGGCTGCCACTGCGTAGGTGGTAATGCTGGCCCCCACAACCGTGACCAGGTCCGTCAGCGGGCGAGCGGAATCGGCTGAAAGCGCATTCACCACAGCTGCCAGCAACTCAGGTGACGGGGTTCCGTTGCCTGTGTAGCTCAACACGCCCACCTCAACCTCACCTGGTGCCGGGCTGATGACGCTGGCGTCCTTGACCGCTTCGACGATGCCGCTGGGAGCGATCACCTTTCTGATGATGACTTCCGTTGCAGTTCGGCTTTCCACCACGGTTTCAGTGAGCTGGCGGCCGGCAGTGAGCGCGTGGTACTTGTAGGCACCAATCGATCCGGCAGTGGTGAAGCCCTCGGGAGCGAGCAGGACCTTGGCTCGCAGTGAATCGTCTGACTCGTATGTGGGCGGCACCGGCGGGACGGCTTCAGCATCACCTGGATCAATCATTTGACGTTCCAGTCCGAACAAAGCCGCCAGATTTTCAAGGTCGGCGTCCGTTGCGTACGCAAGCATTACCGAGCGCCCCGCCTCGTTGAACTTCTGCCGGTCGTACATGCGGGTATAGGCGACCGCCAGCAGGATGTTGTAGCCAGGATCGCCCACCTTGATAGCGGCGGCGTAGGCAGGATCAATCAGCGCCAGCCTAGCCAGTTGCTCCTGCATCAGGGTTTCAAAATCGGTTTCCAGCAGAAACGCAGGCCCCGGTAATTTCGACAGATCAATTGCGTTACTCACACCACTGCCTCCAGTTCAACCTGCCGCTGCTCAAAAATTCCGGTGATTCGAATTGTCACGCCGTTTCCGGTTTCGGTGGCAGATACCTGCGTGTTCTGCAGCTGGAAATCCAGCAATCCATTGTCAGGATCGCGGAACATTTCATCCACGGCAGAGTACATATCCAGCCGCATCATGGATCCCATTTTTCCGTCCACCAGTTCCGGCAGCCGGCTGCCGTAATTGCGACGCCCAACCAGTGTGCCCTTGCGCGTGATCACGCAGCGCTGAATGCGCTGGGCCAGCTCATCAATGCCGGTCAGCGCGGTGCCGTTGTGCTGGTGCATCCCGTATGTCATTGAATTGGCCAGTTCCCTGCACTGCTACCGCTACTGACAACTGCACGCGCACTAGCCTGGATGTGTGCGACGACGGCGGCGGCGATTGCCTCGGCAAAATCAACAGTGCGCGCATGTTCATTGCCGGTCTGGAATCCGCGAGCATTCAACTCGGAAATGATCAATGCTTGAAGGCCTGCTGCACTGAGCGCCATATCACACCTTCCCCGCAAATACCGACAGCGAGCAGTCGCTGTGTGGTAGCCCGTCAAAGTGGCAACGGCTCTCGCCCGTCACCACCCCAGCGCCACCATTCAGGCGGATAGCAGTGGCGTCCATGGATGCCTCGCCCGCCACGGTGATTGCCGCATCACCCTGCACGTTGATGGTGATATTGCCGGCGGCGGCCACGGTCAATTCACTGGTATTGCGGTCATACTCGATCACGGTGCCGTCAGAAAACGTTTTCCGATACACGCCAGCAGCGGTGCTGGCCGGTGGATGTGAAGCCTGATTCACTGCGCCCAGAATGACGCCCACTTCCAGATTCTGCGCCAGCGCCGCCACCAGAACCTGTTCGCCGGTATCATAGTGCCATGTCTCAGCATCACCACCAGCCCGCGATGTCATGCGCAGAAGCCAGCCACTCAGCACAGGGCCGTCAGGTCCATCAAACTCAACTCGGTACTGGTCCAGCGAGGCATTGACCTGGACAACCCGGCCAACGGTCAGCAGGTTTTTTAAATATCGGGCAACCGTCGCGTTATCCACCGAAGAATTCCTCTGTCGGTTTGTAATCCGCCTCGTGGCCAGGGCCTATTTCCGGGAATTCACCCCACAGCACTTCCAGATCCGCGTGCCCACCTTCAGGTTCCACGATGCGCAGATTCAAGGGGCCCACATCACAGGTTGCGTAGAACCATCCGAATGGGGCCTCGATCTGGTGGCTGGTGGCAACGCTGATCAGGCGCCACTCGGCACCACCCGGACTGCTCACAAAACGCTGGAACTCAGCCAGCATGGCCAGTTCTGCACGTTCCACCGCCAGCGGAAGAGCGCCCTCGGGCAGCTCAACCTGGCCGATCACAGCAACCCGCAGAATGTCGAGCTGTTCGTTTTCCGCAGGACGGCAGCCTTCGAACAGCATGGTGAACACGCCCTGCCGTAGATCCGCAGCGCGCATGTCGTCACGTCCCACAAAGTTGCGTGTCACAACCCGCTGCGATACCTGCGCGGATAGTTCGCGCTGGTATTCATCCAGCAGGATGTCGATGGCACTGATCGCGTCAGCCACGGAATCCGGCCTCCAGCAATGATTTTCCCACCGCCTGGTTGATCAGCTCATGGACCCGCCCTGCGGTTTCGCGGGCGGCGCGCCCCATGTAATCGTTTTCCGCTGTGCCACGCTTCGCAATGGACCGTGCGATCGACCACGCCAAATCTTCCTGCGTGTCACGTGGGTTGCGCGGCCTCAGTCGTTTTACACGCACCCAGTCGTAAATGCTCAGCACTGACGGCATACGCTGCGGGCCTGTGCCGGATGCCGCCATCAACCCATAATTGACGCCTGGCTCAACCACATATTCCAGTTGCCCGGTACGCAAGTGCCGAATGCTGGCCGCCAGCGTGCTGTGCGCCTTGGGCGCGTGCTTTTTCCCGCTGCGAGCGACTTCAATTGCCGCACGCACAACTGCGTTGTGCAGATTCTCGAACAGCTTGTCGGGCACTTTTTTCAGTGCATCGCGAACCTGCTGCGTATTGAGTTCGATAACGACTTCAATCACGGGTCACCTGTTCATCGAACGCGTTCATGAACAGTTCATAGAGTGCACCAGGTGTTCCAGTGCGGGTTTGCCCACCGATGGAATCCTGTGTACTGACCGGCTTTTTAACATTGCGCATAGACATTTCCCGCATGGCTTCCGCTGAGGCACGCAGCAGAATCAGACCGCGGTCTGATTCGGGAACCGTGGTGCGGGTGCTGCCATCACCCAGGATGTGAGTCGCGTGATAAGTGAAGCTGTAGTCGGCGCCGTACCAGCCGATCTGATCAGCTGATGGCGGCACGTCAAACAGGAATTCCCTGCCGGCGTCGGTCTGCATAACGCTGATGCGCGGCAGGCGCACAGGGAATCCGCACTCCCACGGTTTCAGGTTTTGACGCTGGGCCGATCCCCAGAACCGCGCCCCCATGGACCGGAAGTCCGGCGGGCACGGATAGGTCAGGCGCCCGGGTTCCAGCTGCAGCTTGCCGGCCAGTACTCGAGGACGCCGGCGGGAATAATCTTCCAGGGCAACGTCCAGCAGGTGCCCGAAATCCCCTGCGAAAACGGACGCGGAGTCCAGCAGCGACTTTTCCAGTGATGCAGCCAGCCCGGCCTTAGTCATGTCAGCCATGGAACGCTCCAGACGTGACCAGAGAAACCGCCCCTGCGATGATGCCAGTCAGCAGATACTTAACCCAATCAGCGCTGTCACGAATCTGCGGACGGTGCTCTGCAGTGGTCTGCATCAGTCCGTCCAGCTTCTCACTCTGAGAATTGAGTCGCTGTTCGTGCTGGTTCAGCCGGAATTCATGATGTTCCTGCCGTGTCTTCACTTCGCGAACCACGACTAGCTGTTCGGTCAGCGCTTTAATTTCCGAGCGGAGTCCGTGCATTTCATTTCGCAACAGGGCAATCTCGCTGTGTTCCATCAGCCGCGAACCTTTTTTGCCAGCGACCGGTCGCCGAACCACCAGGTGATGGCCATCACAGTTGCCCCGATGGTGGCCTGCACCATGTCAAACCGCATCACCACGTCCGCATACTCGCTGAAGAAGAACGCCACTGCCGACATCAGCAACGCCGTGGTGATGAATGCCCGGAACGTCCGACGAATGAACTCTGCCACTATCAGCAGGCGCGACCCGTCCGTGGACAGGCCGACAGAATCGTGGGCGATGGATGCGCTAAACTCACCGGACGCCAACTGTTCGCCAGCGTGCACCAAGTCGGCCTTCTTCATACGCTCAGCCGATTCCAGATCCAGCCGACGCAATTCGACGGCCTGCTGGTGATCCTGCCGCGATTTGAAAAACGCCAGAACCGAAGTGAAAAGAGTACCCAGAACACCACCGAACGCTCCGAGCGCCGGAGATGTAATCAGGTCACTTAAAATCGAAAGGACGTTCATGCGCGCTCCTTAAAACGTTCTGCTGATTGGGTCGGCATCCCTGCCGGCTTGCTGGCGGTACCTGCCAGCTGCATCCCTGCCCTTTCTCGCTCGTCGTGGGGTTGTCCTTATCGCGACTTCAGCGCGTCTTCAACGATCAGGCGCTTAGCTTCGTCGTCCCGCAGATCCAGCAGCAGCACACTCAGCTGATCCGCTGTGTACTCCACTAGCGACGCCTTGAACTGCTCCAGTTCAACGCCCTTTTCCTGTGCAATTATTTCATTGCTGATCGCATCAATCAGGCCTTTGCGCTTGTCACCGATCCGCTCCTGGTCCAGCAGAATTTCCAGCTGGGAAAGCGGCAGGTTGTACAGGTCGGGCTCGATCTGCTTGATGGGGCGCGCCAGAAAATCCAGCGCATTGAACTCAGGCGCCAGCTTGGGCAGCGCGTCCTGCTCGACCATGCGCGTTTGACCAGGGTTGATTGTGCGATTGCCAATATGTTGCGGTTGATCGGTGGCGTTGGTGTAGGGCACCAGTTGCATGGAGTTGCTCCAGAATTAAAAAAAGGGGCTGGTCAGCCAGCCCCTGAGATCACCGGTGTTACCGGTTAGTAAAGCTGTAGAACAGCACCGAGGTGAAGCGGTTGGCGATCGCGTTCGGCACATGAATGCAGCCGTACTCTTCGCCGTACACTTCTTTCGCACCGATCAGCTGACCATTGCTGTCCCGTGCTTCCTGAATTTCAGACAGCTGGAACGGCTTAGCGATGGTGTAGGTGCAGGCACCCTTCACACCCATCTGGATGCGCTGATCGCCCAGGTGCACGCCCGGGGCGTTGGTTTCCCAGCTCGGAATGCCCTTGATGGTTTCCATATCGCCCTGCGCGCCAGCGTCGGTACCGTTGCGGCGCAGCGTGGCCACGAACTCTTCCGCGTTGCTGGCGGTGTTGTTCAGGGTGTTGGACATCAGCAGGAAATCCGGCGTCACAAAGCGATCGTCTTTCATCACCGCTTTCTGGGTGCCCACTCCGCGCAGCAGACCATTCAGGTGCTTTTCCAACGTGGTGGTGCCCGGCACATCCGCGTCCACCTTCAGAATGTTGGTGGCGTAGCGATAGGTGATCGTGGCCGTGGTCGGGTTCGGGGTAACAGCAACGCCCAGCTGGTTAACGAAGCGGATGTAGCCCAGATTGTGATTGGTGATCACGTAGTAAGTTCCAGCCGCTTGCAGGTTCGTGCCGTCATACGGGGTGATTGTGGCTGCATCAAGAGTGATCACAATCGGGTTTTGCGCTGAACCAACCACGTTGCCTTGCAGATCGTAGACCTGGTGCGGCTGCACAATGGGGAACTGCGCGGTTTTGATCTGGCTCAGCACGCCGGTCAGTTGCGGCTTGATGTTCTCATTGGTGATGGTCGCAGCCAGATAACCGTCGGAAACGCGCTGCATGGTGTTCGCGATCCGGCGGTGCAGCAGCTCTTTCATGGTCCGGCTGGCGGTAGCGATGTTCGCCGCCCACGCATCCCAGTTGATGGCGCTGGCACGGGTGAAGTGCATGGCTTCGTTGGACACTTCAAACGCAATTTTCATGGCGTTGATGTAGGCCAGTTCCATGCGTTGACGCGCCTTCACTTTCGGGATCGGCTGACGTTCGAACACGATACCGTCACCCACCACTGCGCTCACATCGCGTTCCTCATAGGGAATCTGGGTGGTGGCAGTGGCGGTCGGATCGGAAATGGTCTGCACCAATTGCAGCACATTCAAATCGCTCAGTGCCTCGCGAATCACCTCGCGCTGGAAACCAATCGGCAGGCTGGAATCAGTGATGGTGGTTTCGCCGGCCAGCATCTTCACTTCCTGCGCAATGGTCGGCGCGTGACGGCGGTCGAACTCGGCCAGCACGCGCTCCACAAACGGCGACACCTGCTTGTGCAGCTTCAGGCTGCCGTTCGAGTGCTGAATCGAGCGGCGCAGTTTGTCGTGCATGGATTCCTGCAGTTTGATGGCGGTGCTGGGTGCATTTTCAAATACGTGCACAGAACCCACCGGCACATGCATGCCCAGCTCGGCCAGTTTGCGCATGGATTCCGCTTGCTCGCCCTGCTTGGCCAGGTGCTCACCCAGGCGTTTGGCTTCGTCTTCACTGGCGGATTCGCTCAACAAGGTTGCCGCTTGCGACTTCAGATCCAGTTTAGTGGCATCGCTCAAGCCGGCGGCCGCGTCAATGGCAGCATGGCAGGCCGCTACAACCTTGGCGCGGGCAGCCTGCTGCTCTGCCAGTGCAACAGCGTCTTGCTGACGCTGCTCATCCAGCAAGCGCAGCACATCATCACGACTCAGGCCCTGCAGCGTGATCTGGGCAGAGGTCGCATTGGTTTCGCTCAGAGTCTTCGCGGTTTCCTGCAACTGCAGGATCAGCGCCTCACCGGCGGTTTGCTCGGTCAGCAGTTTCAGCTGGCTGGTCGCCAGTGCAATCAGCTGAGTCACAACAGATTCAGACAGTTTCAGGCTGGCGCAGTATTCGCGCAGCTGTTTCAGCAATTTTTCCCAGTTCATTTTGATTTCGCTCGCAAGTGTTTTGTGAAGTTGTTCGGTGATTACCGTGGGGCAATCGAACTGTGAGGATTCAGCCAGCTCCACGCGGTCCAGGTGTTTGATGCACGGCCGCACCACCAGACCGGCGCCCAGCAGCGTGGGGCCAAAAGTTTTACGTGATTCGTTGTCTTGGTAGTTCTCGTGGTATTCGGCTGACAAATACTGATAACCACGATGCTGGATTGCCTCCAGCCCGTAGGGTGTCCACTCCACCAGCGCGCGCAGCTTTCCGCCTTCAACAAACAGTTTCCGGACGAAACCGGCAGCGCCCTTTTCAGGCTCGTGTGCCACATCAATCGCGATGTCCTGGCCGTAGACGTTCGCGCTGAAGTTCTGAACCATCGACAGCAGCTTTTCCCGGGTAATGGAAAAGTCTCCATAACGGCGGTCAGTAAAGTTGCCTGTGCGGGTGATGGTGACGACTGATGATTTTTTCTCTGCATCCACAGAGAGCGTCACTGCATCCACAGTGACACGATCGCTCAGAATTCGAATGGAGCTGCCGGATTGCTCCGACAGAAAAATGTGCCGTGCTACAGAGGTCATGGTGTTCGAGAGTCCTCGCGTTCCGAAGTTGCCGCTTCGGTAAAACTCAACGCGAAGATACCAATCTGAAAGTTTGCAAAACTAGGGGAGTGATTGCAAAAAGCAGGTACAAAAAAAGCACCTGTTGGTGCCTTTTTATTTCACATCACGGTGTCATCCGGTAGTACCGGAAGCAGCCCCTCCATCGGCTCGCCCGTTTCAATAGCCAGCCTCATTCGCCTTACGGCCTCTTCAACGGGAAGTTTCCACAGCGGCGGGCCTTTCCTGAATTTTTCAAAATAGCGCTGAATCAGATCGCGCTTTTCATCTTCAATGCTGTTCATGATGCATTGGCTCCAAGTTTACTCAACAACTCCAGGAAGCGATCGCACAAATCAGGCATGTAACTCGCGGCATAATCCCATGCTGACTTATCTTTCCTGGAATAGATACAGACGAGATTAGCAAACGCTTCGGTTTCCTGGAATCCGCGACGCGCATAATACCGATCATCGTGGCCCCACCCCACTAGGTTTATGGTGAGGGCGCCAAACAGGTCTGCCAGAGGAACGTCGTCGCGCCGGCCAAGTTCCCTGTGAATTTCAAGCAGGTCTGAAAACGGCAAGTCATTCAAATTCCTCATGGCTTTCCGCATAGAGTCCCCCAGGCCGCCGCGCGAATCAGGCGTGCTGGACAGCCACGCGCCCTCACGTTTCACACCAGAATGCGAGCCGTGGAAATCAAGCCAGTGCCCGTACTCGTGCCTGGTCACATCATCCGCCCAGCCCTCAGCACCTGGTGCAAGATCATTCCTGTCCAGCGTGATTCCATTGCGACTGCAATAGGCCCCACCATCTATGAGCCGAAATTCCTTAATTTTCGGCGTGGCTGTGATTGCAGCTTTCACCACTGCCGGCGCGTCCGCAAATGCGCGGCGAGCCAGATTGTTGAACTGTTCACTGGTCCTGCCAAAATCCAGCTGTCCCTGCTGCAACGGGCGTCGATCGGGCTGCGTGTTACCTGTTGGCAGCGGCTTCAAGTCATCCAGATTGACGCCTGCCTTCTGATATTTATTCTTCAGCACGTACCACGGGGTGCTTATTTCACCTCGCTTTAACAGACCAGCATCCAGTGCTCGCTGCTTTCTCGCGCCTCCCAGTATGTTGATCTGGGTTTCCATTGGCTGCTGCTTGATCCATGCCAGCGGGTCGTCCTGGACGCCCTTATGCTGGGCAGCCACTTCATCCGCGAACACCGCCTCCTCATAACTCAGTGTATTGGGATGCGCAGGCCATGGGCTGCGGCCCTTCGGGTACACGCCGGGCCCCAGGCCATGCGCATTGATCTTTGCGTGCATGTCGCAGATATCAGGCTCCGGATGCGCTGGGCTCAGCAGGAACCGAGTACCCACGACATCTGGATGTTCAAACACTCCGGCCTGGTACGCAGTCCCATGTGCCCGGTTTATTTCAGTCCTGAACACCCGCCGGGCATTTTCATAGGCGTTGCCATCATCCTGCATCAGTGCCCGGCCAGCTGCGCGTCCAATGCGGCCGGCGTTGGCACCATTGATTTTCTGCTGCAGGAATGCTGGCACCGCCTCGCCCCTGCCCAGATATTCCTGTGCAGCCTGGCTGGCTGAATTTCCCTGTATCACAGCATTGGCAACGGCCTGCGTCACAGATTCCCGCGCCCCAGATTCTATGCGCCATAACCGGTCAGAAAGCTGCAGACCATCGTCAGCGGCAAAATCCCGGACGGCTTTCACGGCAGAGTTCACCAGCTCCGCAGTCCGGTGCGCTCCCAGCATTTCAGCAACCGGTTCAATACCCATTGCCGCCACCTGGTGCATGCGCTCAAACAGGGCTGTGCGCTGCACTCTGTGCAGCTCGGACAGCACGCCATCGATGTCCGCCTGGATTCGCTGGAGCGACTGCAGCCGCAACGTCCCATCCTGTGCGTCAGCATAGGATTCGATACGCTGCCGCAACTCGTCAGCGGCGCGCTGGTAGATAATTCGCAGATCCTCCAGCGAAGCTGCATCCAGGCGCGTGGCTTTCTCACGCGCCCTGGCGCTGGCTCGCTTGATCGTGGCTTTTGTGACCCCTCGCTGTGACATCTGCGCTACTCGTTACTGATGCTGGTGGCAGACTCGCCTTTCGGCCTGTTGCCTGGCGTGATCGACACCGATGGAGCGCCGCCACCAGCGTGGGCATCTGGATATGGGTTGCGGGCGGCCCGTTCGGACTTGAGGCGTGCTTTTTCCTGCACGGGGTCCAGGCCGGCCAGTTCAAATACTGTTTTCTGGCTGGCGCCCATAGCCTGCGCCTTCAGTGCCAAGTCGGCGCGCTGGTTGCGGGTTTCAGTCTGGCGCTCAGGGAACAGCACGGTGAATTTGTGGCTGTCCGGATCGATGCCCTGCAGCAACAGTTCCAGGCAAAATGCTTCGTGATATGCACGCGCCAGCACGTCCTGCAGGCCGTCGATTTCCTCGTAATAATCGGCCTTCAGGTCTTCCAGCACATCGCGGTTCAGATCGCCCACGTAACCAAACAGGCCCTTGGGTGCAGGGGAACCGGCGAAAAACGTATCCAGCAGGTAGGCTACATCGGCGATCTGGTCCAGGTTGGCGTCACCCTGCACTGCCTGCACGCCGCCCTTCTTGTTCATGTAGAAATCGGTGGCGATGTTGTGCTGGTCCGCTTCGATCTGGTTGCGGTATTCGTCCAGCTCTTCCTTGGTGGCGCCCTCCAGGCTGTGTGCCATGCGCAAAGGGGAGCGAGTGCGGCGACGGATCACCATGTCGTCCTCGGTCATCACCAACTTCTGCCAGACAGACCGAGTGGCATCGAGGTATGGCCGGCCCAAAGCGCCCTGATCGTCGAAGTTGTCAGGGTCCAGGCGCGTGATAGCCAGCTGCCACAGCGCGAAGCTGGCCAGTTCGTTGTAGGTCAGGTGATCCACCTGCACATAGGCCTTGGCCGGATCGGTGAACCGCCCGTTCAGATCCACCTTGGGTACCAGTGTTTCAGTAGGCATGCGTATCAGTGCTGTGACGTGCCCCGTTGTGTCCACCACTCGCTGCAGCGACAAATTCCCTTCCATCACTGCGCCGCGTGCGTCGCTTTCCAGTTTGTTGCGATCGTCCAGCCGAAGCCGCCGCACAAAGTCATCCCACAAGGTTTGCACTTTTGCATTTTCTTCGTTTCCGAATTCGATCCGCAGCCCGCCCTTCACCGCCTGGCGCGCCATTCGTTTGTGAATTTTTTTGACGCGCCCGTCGATCCGATCCATGTGGCGCAGCATCAGGATGGCCGAGCGCAACCGCGGGTCCACATACAGTTGGTTGTACAGGTAGCGCGTGGAATTTTCCGGCGTGGCAATGCGACCACGTTCGGTGGTTTCAGCGTGCTGCGCAGTTCCGTCGGCGGCAGCCGGCGGCGCCTTCGGGCGCCACAAGCCGAACGTCGCAACACGCTTCCAGTTAATGTCCATACTGTGCTCCGGGTAGGTAAAGCCCGGCACCGCCGAGCAATTGTTCCCGCGTAACGGTGCGGGTGGATATGACGGTGGGAACCGTGGCGGTGCCCTGCGTGATCATTGCCCACACCGAGGCCATCGCTGCGTCGAACAGGTCATCACCGATTTTCTTGTCGGCCATCTTGTAGCTGGTGTAACTGGCCTTGGTGGGCAGGGGCTTGATGTTGGTGAGCTGGCGAGAAAGCAGCATCAGGTCTTTCCCGCAGGTCGGCAGATCGGCGTCGTCGGTGTCTTCCAGGTACGGCAGCGCCGCGTAACCCTTGTGGAACACGTTGCGAATAGCCTGCGCCATCTGGTGTTTGGTCATGCCCTCGAATCGCATGGGCGAGAAGGCCCACTCCGGCCAGGTTGTCTGGGTGCTTTGCCCTTCTCCCACGGTCTGCCGGTTGATGCTGGTCAATCCCTGCTGATACAGGTCATCGTTCACTGCCGAGATGGTGCCCACACCGTAGGCGTCACCGATGGCATATTCCGGCCGGAAGTATCGCCACAGCGCGACCAGGTCGCGGCGCACCACCATGTCATCCTCGCCAGCCGACCATGTGCGGGCATACGGGAACGTCAGGTGGTTGCCGATCTGTTCCGTCACCACCAGCGCGTGCTTGGATGATGTTGGATCCTCGCCGTGCCCACCGGCGTCATACCCGAACGAAATCAGCCCGCGCCGCTTGTAAGTCATGCCCGGCAGCGGATCTGCTGCCTCGATGTTTGCACGCAGCCCTGTTTGCAGGGCCTGCCGCACATACTTGGTCCAGATCAGGTTGCGCGATGCCACGTTCTTGCACAGCAGCTGCCGGATAAATTCATCGGCGGGCAATTCGTCGCGCATCTGCAGGATGAATTTTTCCTGCAGCAATCCCAGCTCAATGCCCAGATAACAATCCACCGTCGGGAGGCAGTGGTAATGGCCGCTCTTCACCATGTCGCTGAGGGTGTCCGCGCCCTTGAACACACCGGTGATTCGGATCTGTGGTTTGTTTTCTGAATTCTGGCTCGCACCCAGCCGGCGGGTTGATCCAAGCATCAGCAGGAATCGACTGTTAAGCCGGTCAGAAGGCATGTCGTCCACCTCTTCCAGGCTGGCGTGGGTCAGGTCACCACCATCGACCTGAGCCATGATTCCGTAAGCGCGCGCTTTCGATCCGTTCACGAATTCGTAGAACCCGTCCGCCAGTTGCGGGCGGCCCGACTTGTACTTGATGAATGCGGATAGGATCTCACTTCGCCGGATGGCATCGGTGTGGTACCCGATGTTCACCAGCGCCTGCGCCTCGCGAGGGGCCACCACTCCCAGCTCCTGGTCTGGGTGAGTGGCGTTGTACTCCAGGCAGTACATCTCTTTGCAGGCCGTCTTACCTGTACGCCGCGATGAAAAATCCACGGTATTCGGATTCTGATCCATCTCGATCATCTTCAGGATCTGCATGGCATCCAGCTCGACGTTGTGGACGTGCTTGTGCCAGAGGAAGTGGTCGCCGGCGTAGCGTTTGATTTCGGTTTCCGCAACGTTGGCAATTTCGATGCGCTGCTGACTGGAGACGCGGGCGGCCATTATTCGTCGTGCTCGCCTTCGCTTTCCTGGTGTTCGAGCAACACAGGGTCGTTGGCCATGCGCGCGCGGCTGCGCTGCACGTAACCCATGAGGCTTTCCAGCGCAGTGGCCTGCTTTTTCTGCAGGTCCAGCAGCGATTCCCGGTCCTCATCACTGCGCTGCAAGTGGCCCATCTGCATGTCCTGGTCAACCTTGACCTTGGGAGTCATGTTCAGGTCAGCCAAATTCAGGTTGTTCCGGCTCAGGTACTCGCCCAGGACTTTCAGCAGCGGGTTGGCCTTCAGTTCTGTCAGTACGTGTCGGTCACCGTTCTCATCCATGAACTGCGCCAGCCGGAAAAAGCCATCCTTGTCATACCCGCCCTTCGGCTCCTTTATCGCCACGCCATCGCTGATGATGGCCAGCAGCATGTCCTCAATCAGCGCCGACACACCGGCCTGCATGTCAGCCTGGATCTCGGTCAGCAGGTCAGGATCCTGCAGCTCAAAAGCAACGTGGTGCCGCATGAACAGTTCCGTGCGCTTCAGGCAGGCGGGCTGGGCCCGGCAGACGAAGTGGTCGATATCACAGGTTTTACAGTGCGGGTATTTGCCAGGGCGGGCGGGGAAGAACTTCGCCTGCCGCGCGGACAGTCCGTGCTTCAGTGCGTTGTATCGGGTGCGTAGGGCCTCTTCAGGGGTTGGGTGCCCTTCGAGGTTCGCGGCAGACTTTGCCTTGCCGGCGTCGGTCTTGGGGCCTGTCGCTCTCGCCCAGCGGCTCATCATCCCGATTTCCCAGGCAATCTGGGGGGCTTCCTCGCGACAAATGGGGCACACGGCGAAATAGGCGAAGGGGTGGCCACGCTCGGGCGCAGGTTCAACGCGCGCCGGTTCGGCCTGCCACTGGTACTGGCACGGCGTGCACGAGAAGGTTACCTGTGTCGAAGGATTTCGGGCTCGATCGTTCGCGGGCAGATTCATGCCAGCATTATTCAAGCGCCCTGATTTGCAAAACTAGGGGACAGCGCGCAAACAATAAACGCTGTAAACTGCTGTTTTTAAGCAGCTTTTCTCCATTTTTCAGGGAGTTTTATAGCGAGGCGCAAACGCTTCACTTGCGTGGTCTCGGTTCCCAGTCGGTACAGAGCGGGGAGCCAAATCAAAAAAAGGGGAACCAATGGTTCCCCTTTTTGTTTGCCGGCGATTTATTTCTACCGGATGACGGGCTGCCGTTACTGGCTGACCAGTTCCTTGCGCTTCCTGTCCAGACTAACCACTTCCGCCTTGCCCTGCAGCGCCGCCGCATTCTCCAGATCATCCGCCGCATTGTGTTTCCACAAGATGTCCTCCACCGGACTCTGCGGGTTGAACTCGATGGGGCATTTCAGCAGCAGCTCACGAATACCGGCACAATCTTCCTGGCTGCACAAACGCTCCAGATCCCGCAGCACATTGGCCATCTGCGGCCACTCCAGCGCGTACTCAACGGCACGCAGGATACGCGGGTGGGTAGTGGGCGTAACGTTGTTGCCGATCAGCAATTCCTCATACAGCTTCTCACCGGGACGCAGGCCGGAATAGACGATTTCGATGTCCCCGTCACCGGCGTCATCCCGCACGGAAAAGCCCATCAGCTGAATCATCTTGCGCGCCAGATCATCGATCCGCACTGGCTCGCCCATGTCCAGCACAAAGACATCGCCGCCCTCGGCCATCGCGCCCGCCTGAATCACCAGCTGCGCCGCCTCGGGAATGGTCATGAAATAACGGATGATCTCAGGGTGCGTGACGGTGACCGGACCACCGCCGGCGATCTGCTCCCGGAACAGTGGAATCACCGAGCCGGACGACCCCAGCACATTGCCAAACCGCACCATGCTGAAACGGGTGCGGCTCTGACGCTTCTGCATACCCTGCAGCACCATTTCCGCCAGCCGCTTGCTGGCACCCATGACGTTGGTCGGCCGCACCGCCTTGTCGGTCGAGATCAGCACGCAGGTTTCCACCCCGCAATGATCCGCCGCCTCGGCCACGCAACGGGTACCCAGCGTATTGTTGCGGATACCGGCCACCATGTTGTATTCCACCAGCGGCACATGCTTGTAGGCGGCGGCATGATAGATGGTCTGCACACCCAGCGACCGCATCACCGACTCCAGCTGCTTGCGATCCAGCACCGACCCCAGCACCGGCAGCACGCGCGCACTCATGGCACTGGCCAGCTTCAGCGCATCCAGTTCCCGCTCCACCTGATACAGCCCGAATTCGGACTGTTCAAACAGCACCAGACACAACGGGTCCAGCCGGATGATCTGCCGGCACAATTCAGAACCGATCGAACCGCCGGCGCCAGTAACCATCACCACCTTGCCGCGAATATTGGCGTGCAGCAATTCTTCGTCAGGAGCCACCGGATCACGCCCCAGCAGATCCTCAATGTCCAGTTCGCGGAATTCCTCGATGCGGGCCTTGCCATTCACCAGATCGGCAATGCCGGGAATGGTGCGCACCCGCACCGGCAGGTCGGAGATCGAATCCACCACTTCCTTGCGGCGCGCCCTGGATGCACTGGGAATGGCCAGCAGCAGATCGTCAATCTGCAGAGAGTGGATCTGGCTGGCCAGCTGGTCGCGACCCACCACCGGCACACCGTGCAGAATCCGCCCCTGCAGGGCTGACTTGTCGTCGATACACAGAACGGGCTTGTACTCGGGCGACGTGCTCAGCGCCATCAGCACCTGGGTGCCCGCCTCGCCAGCGCCGTAAATCGCCACCCGGCGGCGCTGCCTGCGACCCGCGTTGTAAATCAAATGCCGGACCAGAAAACGGCTGCCACCGGCAAAGGCCAGAATCACCAGGAAATAGATCAGGGGAACCGAGCGGGGCGTGTCGGCGCCCACTACAAAACTGGAGGCTACCAGCAGCAATGCCGATACCAGCGCTCCCTTCATTACCGCCCACGCGGCCTCCATCCCCATATAGCGCACCACGGCGCGATACAGGCCCAGACGCGCAAAAAACAGGATGGTGACGGCTGTCGTGACCATCAGCACCAACCATTCATCGGCGCGCGGGATTGCATGGGTGAAATCGAGCCGCAGATTGACGGCCAGCCAGTAGGCCAGGGGAATGGCAACCATGTCGGTGGCCAGCATAAGGGCACGCTTGAAATTACGAGGTAATTCAACCAGTTTTCGAAACATAAGGTTCCCTGTACTTCACGCCGGGCGCAGTGGCGGATCTACTATTTTTTGAAGCGAAACGGTCTTGGAATTTTCAGGATAGCAGCTGTGCTCAGGTCCGCCTGAAAAAATGCCGAAGAAATGAGGTACCGCACACTTCCCTGTTACTGCAGCACACTTTTTAATCATGCCGGCTTGATGCGATCACCACTCCCCTTGCCCAGAACGGTTTGCAGGATGAAAGAAAAGTACTTTGCCAGACTCAGTTCACTCACCATCTGTGCATCGACTTTCGCCAGCCGTTCCGGTGTCGACATATCGATCTCATTGATCTGGGCAAGGCCGGTGATGCCAGGACGCACGGCAAATACACCGCGTTTCTCGCGCTCATTGATCAGTTCAATCTGACTGAACAGACAGGGACGCGGACCAACCATGCTCATTTCTCCCTTCAATACGTTCCAGAGTTGGGGCAACTCATCCAGTTTGGTGCGACGCAGGAACACGCCGAACGGAGTAATGGCAGAAGCGTCTGCCAGATGCGTGGCCACCGATGCAGTGCCGACCCGCATGGTGCGAAACTTTACCAGGCGAAATGGCTGCTGGTTACGCCCTACTCGCTCCTGAATGAACAGGGGCGAACCTGTGTCACGCCAACCAATCAC